>NZ_JCALDW010000029.1:0-56966 GCF_059813065.1 Mycobacterium sp. NGS24 | reverse complement strand
GGCGTGCGGCGCGGGCTCCCGGACGGTCAGCTGACCGGGCCGAGCGCCGGCTCGCCGGGCGCCGGCGGGCTGGGCTGCTGCGGACCGGCCGGCTTGGGCGACGGCGACGCGTTGGGCGCCCGCGGGGCCGGTGCCGGGCCTGCCGGGGCCGGAGCGGCAGGGGCCGGAGCGGCCGGGGTCGGCGGTGCCATCGGCGCCGGGGCGGCGGGCGGAGCAAACGGGTCCGGGAACGGCGGCGCGGCCGGCGGCGGAGCCGGCGCAAGCACGATGCCCCCGTTGGGAACCGGCGCAATCCCGGGCTGAACAGCCTCGGGGTTCTGCGAACTGATGCAGATCAGCGTGCATCCCGGGGTGTTCGTCGGGAGCGGGGCCGGCTGTTGGGCCGGCGGCAGCCAGGGCCACGCCGGTGCTTGCGGCGGACCGTTCAGGTTGGGGTACTGCGCCACGATCTGCGGCTGACCGAAGTCGATCAACGGCATGTGCTGCCCCAGCGGGTCGTTCACGCCCAGTCCGGTCACATTCAGCGGCAGGTTGGGTCCCAGGCCTTCGGTCCGCTCGAGGTGAGCATCGCCGATGGGCGGCGGCGGTCCGGTGATCGGCGGCAGGTCGACCGGGACCACACCGGTGGCGTAGGCGGCGGCCCAGCCCAACACGTTCTGGGCGTAGGACATCGAGTTGTTGTAACGCAGGATCGCGGCCATCACCTGCGCCGGGTCCCGCAGGTTGAGCCCGCCACTGCACAGATACCGGGCAGCGGCCATGGTCGCGTCGAACAGGTTCTGCGGATCGGGGATGCCGTCGCCGTCACCGTCGATGGCGTAGCGCGCCCAGGTGCCGGGCAGGAACTGCATCGGTCCCATCGCGCGGGCGTAGGTCACCCGGTTGCCCTGGTTGCTCTGGACGATCACCTCGTTGCCGGGCAGGGAGCCGTCCAGCGACGGACCGTAGATCGGGTTGGTTGCGGTGCCGCGGGCATCGACGGCGCCGCCTCCGGCGTGGCCGGATTCGATGCGGCCGATCCCGGCGAGCAGATTCCAGCTGACCCCGCAATTGGGTTCCAGCGTGGACATCTTGTGCTCGGCGTTGCGGTATGCAGACAAAGCCATGATCGGAATGCCAAGAGCGCCAGGGGAATTGACGACTGTCGGGGGCGGTGGCGCGGAACTGTGCGCGGCGGCGACGTGGAAGCTGGTCGGCACCCGCTGCACGGAGATGACCGTCGGGCCGGACAGGTCGACGTGCGGAGCCGGGCCCACTGCGGCGACCGGTGCGATCGCGGTGCGCGACGGCAGCTTGCCGTGCATCGCGGGCGCCGCGCCGCTGACCGCGCCGGCGAAGATCAGGGGGGAGATCATCACGACGCCGAAAGCCGGCGTCCTCGTCACGTGAAGTGCCCCCTGCCGCACTTTCGCGACGGCCGGGCCAACACCCCAGCGTCCCCCTATGCGCACCTCGACCGTCCTCGATTCATGAGCCGCCGGGAAAGCTGACCTGATTGTTAGCGTCTTGTTAGCTTCGTGAACTAGATCACCATACATAACTCTTGTAACGGGAGTTGCGCAATGGTTCAGAGGTTTCTCAGCTCGATTTCTTAGCTCGCCGCTCGGCACCGTCGGGCACCCGCACGGCGTCACCGTCCGGCGCCCCGGCCGCCAGATTCGCGAGCATGTCGCGCAGATCTTCGAGTTCGTGGCGCAGGTAATCGCGGGTGGCGACCTCGCCGACGGCCAGCCGCAGCGCGGCCAGTTCGCGCGCCAGGTACTCGGTGTCGGCCTTGGTTTGGGCGGCGCGGCGCCGATCCTCTTCCAGGGCCACGCGGTCGCGGTTCTCCTGCCGGTTCTGGGCCAGCAGGATCAGCGGGGCCGCATAGGCCGCCTGGGTGGAGAACGCCAGGTTGAGCAGGATGAACGGATAGGGGTCCCACCGCCAGCGCACGGCCCACAGATTCAGGGCAATCCAAATCATCACGAACACCGTCTGCAGCAGCAGATAGCGGCCGGTGCCGAAGAACCGGGCGATGGATTCGGTGATCTGCCCTACGGCCTCGGGATCCAGCCGGGGGGTGAATCGGCGCGACGTGCGCGGGGTGTACAGGCCCCGCGGGGTCGAGGACTTGCTCACTCCGATGAACCTCCGGGTCGTGCCGGCCGGCCGGCCGGGTCGAGCTGCGGCACGTCCACCCGCCAGTCATGCGGTAGCAGGTGATCCAGCAGGTCGTCGACGGTCACCGCACCCAACAGATGGTTCTGATCGTCGACCACCGGTCCACATACCAGGTTGTAGGCAGCGAAATACCGGGTCACCGCGGCCAGCGGGGTCTCCGGTGTGAGGGTCAGCAGATCGCTGTCGACGATTCCGCCGACCAGTTCGGCCGGCGCCTCGCGCAGCAGCCGCTGCAGATGCACACAACCCAGGTAGTGCCCGGTCGGAGTGGCCGTCGGTGGCCGCGACACGAACGCCATCGACGCCAGCGCGGCGGTCAGGTCGGGGTCGCGCATCCGGGCCAGCGCCTCAGCGACCGAGGTGTCCGGGGCGAGCACCACCGGATCGGAGGTCATCAGACCGCCCGCGGTGTCGGGGGAGTGCTTGAGCAGCCGTCGCACCGGGTCGGAATCGTCGGGATCCATCCGGGTCAGCAACACCTCGGCGTCGGTGGGATTGAGCACGCCGAGCAGGTCGGCCGCGTCGTCGGGATCCATCTCCTCCAGGACGTCGGCGGCGCGCTCGGTGCCCAGCTGGGACAGCACCTCGGCCTGGTCGAGTTCGGGCAGCTCCTGCAGGATGTCGGCCAGCCGCTCGTCGTTGAGGGCACTGAACACCTCGTAGCGGCGTTTGGACGGCAGGCCACGGATGGCGTCGGCGACGTCGACCGCCTTGCGCCCTTCGAACTGGTCCAGCAGCTGAGCCACACCCTGCCCGGGCATCGCCAGCGCCGACGGCGTCAGGCCGTGCACGTTCTGCCAGTCCACTACGTGCACCGGCCCGCGCCGTCGCAGCCGGCGATGGGTGCGCACCGCGACCCGGCTCACCACCCAGTCGCGGGTCCGGGTCTGCTCGATCCCGAGATCGGCGACCACGAAGTCCAGTCCGGCCAACTCCGGCAGGTCGGGATCGTTGACCTTGACCTGCGTGTCCAGCACCTGGCCCACCGCAAGCACCTCACCCGGCCGCTGCTCGAAATGACGCAGCGACACGTTGCCGGTGCTCAGCGTGACCGCGCTGGGCTCGATTGCTGCGACTCGCAGCATCGGGATGAAGATGCTGCGCCGGGTGGCCAGGTCGACGACCAGCCCCAGTACCCGGGGTTGCTGACGCACGATGCTGATGCCGATCACGACGTCGCGGACCCGTCCGAAGGATTCCCCGAGTGGACCCAGCACCATCATGCGCGGCAACCGCGCCACGTACACCCTGTTGACGGATCCCATAGATAAGAGCCTAGGAGCGCCCTCGGCGGTCACGCGTGGCGAGTCCGCCGAACGGGTCGCGCGGGGTGTGCGATCAGCGGCTGGCAGCGGCCATCGCGACGAGGTAGATGATGAAAAACACCGCGCCGAGCCCCAGCGTCGTCCCACCCACCGCGATGCCCGCGATCGCCATGCCGCGTCCGGGCTGCTGGGTTTGTTTGATCTGGTTCAGTGCGACGACGCCCAGCACCACGGCGGTAATGGGCAGCGCCGCCCCGATGAAACAGAACAACATCAGCGGAATGCCGATCACCACACCCACGATCGAGGTGATCAGCGCCGCGAGGGCCATGCCGTTGTTGCCGGGGGCGGCGGGGTAGTAGGGACTGATCGGTCCCGGATAGGGCGGGTAACCGGGAGCCGGGTAGGCCGGAGGAGGCGGCGCAGCGGGATACGGCATGGCGCCATAGTTCGGCGGAGGTGCGTAGCCGGGCGGCGGCGTCGACGGGTAGGGGGGCGGGTAGCTCGGGGCCGGTTGCGAGGACCCTGGCACTGCCCACTGGGTTTCGTCGTACGGGGACGAGGATCCCCCGTAGGCCGCGCCGTCGTCGCGGGGAGCTGTCATGGTGGTCGACTTTACCCGCGCACGGGCCGGTGGCCAGGGGATATCCGGACCGTTGCGGACGCGGCCGGGCCCGCTGCATAGTGCGTGGACCAGGGACGTGAAAGAATGAGGACCGATGACTAGCCCATTCCAGCCCGAACAACCCGGGCCCGCGGCGGGCCGCGGTGCCGCGGGTCGGCGCAATGTGCCCGGATTGCCCACCCCGCCCAACGGCTGGCCGGTTGGGTCGTACCCCACTTACGCTGAGGCGCAGCGCGCCGTCGATTACCTGTCCGATCAAGAGTTTCCGGTGCAGCAGGTGACGATCGTCGGCGTCGACCTGATGCAGGTGGAACGGGTGACCGGGCGGCTCACCTGGGGCAAGGTGCTGGGTGGTGGCGTGCTCAGCGGCGCGTGGCTCGGGCTGTTCATCGGGCTGGTGCTGGGCTTCTTCAGCCCGAACCCGTGGGGTGCGCTGGTCACCGGCCTGGTCGCCGGAGTCTTCTTCGGTTTGATCACCTCAGCGGTGCCCTACGCGATGGCGCGCGGGACCAGGGACTTCAGCTCGACCATGCAATTGGTGGCCGGGCGTTACGACGTGCTCTGCGATCCGCAGAACGCGGAGAAGGCACGAGACCTGCTGGCGCGCCTGGCGATCTGACGCTGGGGCGGAAGGTTGCTGTTGCGGCGTTGGGGGGCGGCCGCGCTGGCGGCGCTCACCGTCGCGTCGGTGACCGCGGCCTGCGGCTCTGGGAATTCCGGCCTGGCGATCAGCCTGTATACCCCGGCCACTGACGGGACTACCTACACCGCGATGGCGGCGCGTTGCACGGCGCAAGCCGGCGGGCGCTACCGCATCGCTCAGGTGAGTCTGGCCAGGTCGCCCGACCAACAGCGCCTGCAGCTGGCCCGCCGGCTGACCGGCAACGATCACACCCTGGACCTGATGGGCCTCGACGTGGTGTGGACCGCGGAGTTCGCCGAGGCGGGCTGGGCGCTGCCGTTATCGGCGGACCCGTCCGGGCTGACCGAGTCCGACGCGGTGGCCGATACCCTGCCGGGCCCGCTGCAGACGGCCACCTGGAATCATCGGCTGTACGCCGCGCCGCTGACCACTAACACTCAATTGCTCTGGTACCGAGCAGATTTGGTGGTGCAGCCGCCGCGCGACTGGAGCGGCATGCTGGCTGAGGCGACCCGCTTGCACGCAGCCGGCCAGCCCAGCTGGATTGCCGGCCAGGGCAACGAGGGCGAAGGTCTGGTGGTGTGGTTCAACACGTTGCTGGCCAGCGCCGGTGGTCGGGTGCTCGCCGAGGACGGCAAGCACGTCACCCTGACCGACACCCCCGAGCACCGCGCCGCCACCGTGACCGCGCTGCGGATCATGAAATCGGTGGCCACCGCGCCGGGGGCCGACCCGTCGATCACCCGCAGCGACGAGGGCACCGCGCGCCTGGCGGTCGAACAGGGCCGCGCCGCACTGGAAGTCAACTGGCCCTACGTCCTGGCGTCGCTACTGGAGAATGCGGTCAAGGGTGGGGTGCCGTTCCTGCGCCTGGACCGGCTGCCCGAGCTGGCCGGCAGTGTCAACAAGCTCGGCACATTCGCACCCAGCGACGAGCAGTTCCGCACCGCCTACGCGGCCAGCCGCAAGGTGTTCGACTTTGCGCGTTACCCCGGCCTGGACGGTCGCCCGGCCAGAGTCACCATCGGAGGATTGAACCTGGCCGTGGCGTCGACCACCCGCCACCGGGCTGAGGCCTTCGAAGCGGTCCGGTGCCTGCGCGACCTGCAGAACCAGAAGTACGTGTCGATGGAGGGCGGTCTGCCGCCGGTGCGGGTCTCGCTGTACTCCGACCCGCAGTTCCAGGCGAAGTACCCGATGTACGGCATCATTCGCCAACAGCTGACCGAGGCCGCGGTGCGGCCCGCGACCCCCGCCTACCAGGCGTTGTCCATCCGGCTGGCGTCGGCGCTGAGCCCCATCACCGCGATCGACCCCGAGCGCACCGCCGACGACCTGGTGGTTGAAGTGCAGAAGGCCCTCGACGGCAAGGGGTTGCTGCCGTGACCGCCTCGGAGCGGCGGCTGGCGTACCTGCTGGTCGCGCCGGCAGTGACGATGATGCTGGCCGTCACGGCCTATCCGATCGGTTACGCGATGTGGCTGAGCCTGCAGCGCAACAACCTGGCCACGCCCGAGGACACCGTCTTCGTGGGCCTGGAGAACTATCAGACCGTCCTGACCGACCGGTACTGGTGGAGCGCCCTGGCTGTGACGCTGGGGATCACGGTGGTCTCGGTGACGGTCGAGTTCATCCTCGGTCTGTCGTTGGCGCTGGTGATGCATCGCACCCTGTTCGGCAGGGGGCTGGTGCGCACCGCGGTGCTGATCCCGTACGGAATCGTCACGGTGGTCGCGTCGTACAGCTGGTACTACGCGTGGACGCCGGGCACCGGTTACCTGGCCGGTCTGCTGCCCGACGGAAGCGCGCCGCTGACCCATCAGATTCCGTCGCTGGGCATCGTGGTGCTCGCCGAGGTGTGGAAGACCACGCCCTTCATGGCGCTGCTGTTGCTGGCCGGGTTGGCGTTGGTCCCCGAGGACCTGCTCCGGGCGGCGCACGTCGACGGCGCGGGCGCCTGGCAGCGGCTGACGAAGGTTACCCTGCCGATCATCAAGCCCGCGGTGGTGGTCGCGCTGCTGTTCCGCACCTTGGACGCATTTCGCATCTTCGACAACATCTACGTGTTGACCGCGGGCGACAACAACACCGGCTCGGTGTCGATCCTGGGCTACGACAACTTGTTCAAAGGCTTCAATCTGGGTCTGGGTTCGGCGATCAGCGTGCTCATCTTCGCCTGCGTCGGGATGATCGCGCTGATCTTCATCAAGCTGTTCGGTGCGGCGGCTCCGGGAAGTGCTGCCGATGGCCGTTGAACGGTTCGAGGGCCGTCGCGTCGCTTTCTGGGTCGTCGTCGACGCACTGGTGCTGGTGTACGCACTGTTGCCGGTGCTGTGGATCTTCAGTCTTTCCCTGAAACCGACATCGGATGTCAAGGACGGCAAGCTGATTCCGGCCCAGGTGACGCTGGACAACTACCGGGGCATCTTCCGCGGCGACATCTTCAGCTCGGCGCTGATCAACTCGATCGGAATCGGGTTGATCACCACCGTGATCGCGGTGCTGCTCGGTGCCATGGCCGCGTATGCCATTGCGCGCCTTGAATTCCCAGGTAAGCGGTTGCTGATCGGTATGACGCTGCTGATCACCATGTTCCCGGCGATCTCGCTGGTGACGCCGTTGTTCGACATCGAACGGGCGATCGGGTTGTTCGACACCTGGCCGGGGTTGATCCTGCCCTACATCACCTTCGCGCTGCCGCTGGCGATCTACACGCTGTCGGCGTTCTTCCGGGAAATCCCGTGGGATTTGGAGAAGGCGGCCAAGATGGACGGCGCGACCCCGGCGCAGGCGCTGGTCAAGGTGATCGCGCCGCTGGCGGCACCCGGCCTGGTGACCGCGGCCATCCTGGTGTTCATCTTCGCCTGGAACGACCTGCTGCTGGCGTTGTCGCTGACCGCCACCAAGGCTGCGACGACTGCGCCGGTGGCGATCGCGAACTTCACCGGCAGTTCGCAGTTCGAGGAGCCGACGGGATCGATCGCGGCGGGAGCGATCGTCATCACGGTTCCGATCATCGTCTTCGTACTGGTTTTTCAGCGAAAGATCGTCGCCGGGTTGACCTCTGGGGCTGTGAAGGGATAGTTGACGCGATGGCCGAGATCGTGCTGGAACATGTGCACAAGAGCTACGCCGACGGTCACGTGGCCGTGCGGGACCTGAGCATCACCATCGCCGACGGCGAATTCCTGATCCTGGTCGGCCCGTCCGGCTGCGGAAAGACCACCACGCTGAACATGATCGCCGGACTCGAGGACATCTCGTCGGGCGAGCTGCGTATCGGCGGGGAGCGGGTCAACGAGAAAGCGCCCAAGGACCGCGACATCGCCATGGTGTTCCAGTCCTACGCGTTGTACCCGCACATGACGGTGCGCCAGAACATCGCGTTTCCGCTGACGCTGGCCAAGCTGAAGAAAGCCGACATCGCGCAGAAGGTCGAGGAGACCGCGAAGATCCTGGATCTGACTGCCCTGCTGGATCGCCGGCCCGCGCAGCTCTCCGGCGGCCAGCGGCAGCGGGTCGCGATGGGCAGGGCAATCGTGCGCCACCCCAAGGCATTTCTGATGGACGAGCCGTTGTCCAACCTCGACGCCAAGCTGCGGGTGCAGATGCGCGGCGAGATCGCGCGGTTGCAGAAGCGGCTGGGTACCACCACCGTCTATGTCACCCACGATCAGACCGAGGCGATGACGCTGGGCGACCGGGTGGTGGTGATGCACAGCGGTCTGGCCCAGCAAATCGGTACGCCCACTGAGCTTTACGAGCGGCCGGCGAATCTGTTCGTCGCCGGCTTCATCGGCTCGCCGGCGATGAACTTCTTCCCTGCCACGTTGACGACCCTCGGGCTGAAGCTGCCGTTCGGCGAGGTGACGCTGTCCCCCGAGGTGCAGGATGTGATCGCATCGCACGCCGCACCGGACAACGTCATCGTGGGGGTGCGCCCCGAGCACATCGCCGATGCCGCGTTGATCGACGGCTATCAGCGGATCGGTTCGCTGGTGTTCCCGGCCGGCGTCGACCTGGTCGAATCGCTGGGGTCGGACAAGTATGTGTACTTCACCACGGCCGGTCCCGAAGTTCACTCGGCCCGGCTGGACGAAGTGGCCGCCGAATCGGAGGTCAACGAGAATCAGTTCGTGGCAAGGGTTTCCGCTGAATCGAAGGCGGCCATGGGCGAGCAGATCGAATTGGCCTTCGATCCCGGCAAAATCGCTGTGTTCGACGCCGACACCGGCGTGAACCTCACGCTGCCGCGCCTCAAGTGACACTCGACGCGGTGCGGGGCCACCTGCGCAGTCACTTCGCCGGTATCGAACCGGATTCGGCGAGTGTCACCTTCCTCGGTGCCGAACCCATCGAGGTGTTGCGGTTCCGCGCGGCCGGCGTGACGCACTACGTCACCCTGGGATGTTCGCGGGCTGCGATGACCGATCCGACCGAGCTGGTCACCGACCAGCTTCGCGGCCCGCGTGCCGAAGTGGTGCTGCGGCTGCGTGATCCGGGACCGGTCACCGGATTGGCGCGCAGCCTGGCCATAGTGGCCGCGACCCCGGCGGTGGAAGGCATGGTGCTGGTGGTCGACGCGCTGATCGACCTGGGTGCGCCACTGTGGTCGGGCGCGCCGTTCACCGCGGTGTTGTTGGGGCACAGCGAGATTGCCGACCTGCCGCTGCAGGCACCGCGGGCGCCGGTGGAATTCTTTTCCGCGACGCCGGTCACCGCGACCGAGGCTGCCTGGGTGCGGCTCAAAGGTGCCGAAGCGATGCGCCAGGCCTGGTTCAGCGACGGCGTCGACGTGTTGGACCCGAATCGTCCTGCCGCGCAACCCAATTAGCTCGGGTTACAGCCAGCCTCGGCGCCGGAAATTGAAGTAGAGGAACATGCAGACGATCACCATGAGACTGACCACCGACGGGTAGCCCCACTTGGAGTCCAACTCCGGCATGAAGTGGAAGTTCATCCCGTAGATGCCGGCGACCATGGTGGGCACGGCGACGATACCGGCCCAGGCCGAGATCTTGCGCATGTCCATGTTCTGCTGCATGCCTGCGCGGGCCAGCGCGGCCTGCACCAGCGAGTTCAACATTTCGTCGTAATTGGTGATCTGGTCGGCGGCCTCGGTCTGGTGATCGGCGACGTCGCGCAGGTAGCGCCTGACCTCCTTGGAGATCAGGTCCTTGTTGTCGGTCTGCATCCGCATGAATGCGGCCGACAGCGGCGCGACACAGCGGCGCATCTCGACGACCTCCCGCTTGAGCAGGTAGATCGGCTCGACGTCGATTGAGCGCTCCGGCGCGAAGGCGACCACCTCGATAGCGTCGATGTCGTCTTCCATCAGGCTGGTCACCGCCAGGTAGTGGTCCACCACGGTGTCGGCGATCGCGTGCATCACCGCGTAGGGACCCAACCGCAGGTGTTCGGGATTGCAGTCCATCCGCTTGCGGACCTCGTGCAGGCCGCCGTGTTCGCCATGGCGGACCGTGACCACGAAGTCCGCGCCGACAAAGATCATGATTTCGCCGGTCTCCACGATCTCCCGGGCCAGCGCCACTGACTCGTGCGGCACGTAATTGATGGTCTTGAGGACCAGGAACAAAGTCTCGTCGTAGCGCTCCAGCTTGGGCCGCTGGTGGGCGTGTACGGCGTCCTCGACCGCCAGCGGGTGCAATCCGTAGACGTCGGCCACCTGCTGCATCTGGGCCTCGTCAGGTTCGTGCAACCCGACCCACACGAAGGCGGACTGTCCGAGTTCTCGAACTTTGGCCAGCGCTTCGGCGGGCGCCCACTTACCGGGCAGCCGGGCGCCGTCGACGTAGACACCGCAGTCGACCAGGGTCGGCACCGGCGGATCGGGGACCGGGTGAACGTGTTGCGTTTTCTGCCGGGCGACCGGTCTGAGCGCTTCGGGCAATGCGTCGAATCCAGGGAACACATCGACCTCCGATCGCTGGACAGGTCTGACCGGCGGTGGTCATCGTACGCGTTCAGGCGCCTTTCATCAGTGCCTACAGCCGGTCAGACAGCGGATTCCCAGCCACGGCATGGACCGGCGGATTCGTGATGGCGCCGGTGCGCTAGTTTCGACGCCAAACCCGTCTAGAGGATCCGTCGAACGAGGATCCGTCAAAGGAGCAGAACCGACGTGAGCGCAAGTCCTCTCAAGGTCGCCGTCACCGGTGCCGCCGGCCAGATCGGCTACAGCCTGTTGTTCCGTCTGGCCAGCGGCTCGCTGCTGGGCCCGGACCGCCCGATCGAATTGCGGTTGCTCGAGATCGAGCCCGCCCTCAAGGCGCTCGAGGGTGTCGTGATGGAACTCGACGACTGTGCGTTCCCGTTGCTGGCCGGCGTGGAGATCGGCGCCGACGCGAACAAGATCTTCGACGGGGTGAACCTGGCTCTGCTGGTCGGCGCCCGGCCGCGCAGCAAGGGCATGGAGCGCGGCGACCTGCTGGAGGCCAACGGCGCGATCTTCACCGCCCAGGGCAAGGCGCTCAACGAGGTCGCCGCCGACGACGTCCGGATCGGGGTGACCGGCAACCCGGCCAACACCAACGCGCTGATCGCGCTGAGCAATGCTCCCGATATCCCCAAGGAGCGGTTCTCCGCGCTGACCCGCCTGGACCACAACCGGGCGATCTCCCAGCTGGCCAAGAAGACCGGCGCCAAGGTCACCGACATCAAGAAGGTCACCATCTGGGGCAACCACTCGGCCACCCAGTACCCCGACATCTTCCACGCCGAGATCGGTGGCAGGAACGCCGCTGAGGTGGTCGACGACCAGAACTGGGTCGAGAACGACTTCATCCCGACCGTCGCCAAGCGCGGCGCGGCCATCATCGAGGCCCGCGGCGCCTCCTCGGCCGCCTCGGCCGCATCGGCGACCGTCGACGCGGCGCGGGACTGGCTGCTGGGCACCCCGAAGGACGACTGGGTGTCGATGGCCGTGTACTCCGACGGTTCCTACGACGTGCCCGAAGGCCTGATCTCGTCGTTCCCGGTCACCACCAAGGACGGCAAGTGGGAGATCGTGCAGGGTTTGGAGATCGACGAATTCTCCCGCGGCAAGATCAACGCGACCACCGGCGAGCTGGCCGACGAGCGCAACGCCGTCACGGAGTTGAAGCTGATCTGATCCTGCTCGCTTGAGGCGGGTACGCGACAGCGGTTCGGGGATCGCCGGCCGGGCTGAGTACGCTGAGGGCTGTGTCTGAGACGCTTGACATGATGACAAGTCTTCCCGAGCAAACACCGCAGGTCGTGATCACCGACGAGGAAATCTTCGAGGCACACGTCGGCGGCAAGCTGTCGGTGGAACTCACGGCACCGCTGGATACCAAGCGTGCGTTGTCGATCGCCTACACCCCGGGCGTGGCGCAGGTCAGTCGCGCGATCGCCACCGATCGCACCCTGGCCGCCCGCTACACCTGGGCCAACCGGCTGGTCGCCGTCGTCAGCGACGGCAGCGCCGTGCTCGGTCTGGGTGACATCGGCCCGGCCGCGTCGCTGCCGGTGATGGAAGGCAAGTGCGCGCTGTTCAAGGAATACGGCGGCCTGAACGCGATCCCGATCGTGCTGGACACCAAGGATCCCGACGAGATCGTCGAAACCCTGGTGCGGCTGCGCCCGACGTTCGGCGCGGTCAATCTCGAGGACATCTCCGCGCCGCGCTGTTTCGAGATCGAGCGACGGGCGATCGAGGCGCTGGATTGCCCGGTAATGCACGACGACCAGCACGGCACGGCGATCGTCGCGCTGGCGGCGCTGATGGGTGCCACCAAGGTGCTCGGCCGGGACATGGCCGCGGTACGGGTGGTGGTCTCCGGTGCCGGGGCCGCGGGTGTCGCGTGCACGAATCTGCTTCTGGCGAGCGGAATCTCAGACATCACGGTGCTCGACTCGCGCGGCATCGTGCACAGCGGCCGCGACGACATGAACGTCGTCAAGGATGAACTGGCGCGTCGCACCAACCCGAGTGGGCGCACCGGCGGACTGGTCGAAGCGCTCGACGGCGCCGACGTCTTCCTCGGTGTCTCCGGGGGATTGGTGCCCGAAGAGCTGATCGCCACCATGGCGCCAAACGGCATTGTGTTCGCCCTGTCCAACCCCGACCCGGAGATCCATCCCGACGTCGCGGCCAGGTACGCCGCCGTCGTCGCCACCGGGCGCAGTGACTTCCCGAACCAGATCAACAATGTGCTGGCCTTCCCCGGGATCTTCCGCGGCGCTCTGGACGTCGGGGCACGCCGTATCACCCAGCAGATGATGGTTGCCGCGGCCGAGGCGATTTACTCGGTGGCCAGCGAAGACCTGGCCATCGACCGGATCGTGCCGAGTCCGCTGGACCGGCGGGTCGGCGACGCGGTGGCCAAAGCGGTGGCTCTGGCCGCCGACTTCTCCGATTGAGGGTAGGCATGGGCAGGCTGGCCGCGCTGCTGCTGGCCCTGGTGGTGCTCAGCGGATGCTCATCGGGCGCCACCGACCGGGAGTTGGTGGTGGGTTCCACCCCCGACTCGAAACTTCTTGCGGCACTGTATGTTTCGGCGCTGCGTTTCTACGGTTTTGCGGCACGCGTCGATACTGCGACTGATCCGATGGCCAAACTGGATGATGGCTCGTTCGCCATCGTCCCCGCCTTCACCGGCACGGTGTTGCAGAGCCTGCAGCCCGGAGCGTTGCCGCCGCCGGACACCGGAGGGCGGTCGGACACCTCGGCGCACCGCGGCGCGGCCGCGTCCGACGATTCCGCGCAGTCCGACGCCCAGGTCTACCGCGCGATGAATGCGGCTCTGCCTGAAGGGATCGCGGCGGGCGACTTCGCCACCGCGGCCGAGGACAAACCCGAACTGGTCGTCACCGGGGCGACCGCGGCCGGGTGGGGCGGCAGCGACCTCGGCCTGCTACTCGTGCACTGTGACGGGTTGCGGATAGGCAGCGTCGCCAACCGCCAGCCGCCGTCGACAGTGGGAACCTGCCGGCTGCCCGTGCTCCGCGAATTTCCGGACAGCGCAACGATGTTCGCGGCTCTTCAGGCCGGCGAGCTGACCGCGGCCTGGGCCAGCACCGCCGACCCCGCGGTGCCTACGAACCTGGTTGCGCTGGCGGACGGCAAACCTGCGCTGATCCGGGCGGAGAATGTGGTGCCGTTGTACCGGCGCAACGAGCTGAGCAAGCGACAGTTGCTGGCAATCAATGAGATCGCGGGAGTATTGGACACCGCCGCGCTGGTCGAGATGCGCCGCAGAGTGGCCGGCGGGGGCGATCCGCAGGCAGTGGCCGACGCCTGGTTGGGCGAGCACCCGCTGGGGCGTTGACGCTGCGCTGGCGGCGGGCTGCACTCGAACTTCGCCGCCCTGGACGCAGCATCGACGCGGGCGTCAGCGCTCGGACGGGATCACCCGGCTGATGAACATTTCGGTGAGGCGCTGATAACCCGAACCGGTGACGCGCACCATCAGATCCAAGGCGACGGCGTCCGGACCGACCAGCACCCGCGCCTTGTTCTTGCGCACCGCCTGCAGGATGACCTTCGCAGCCCGCTTCGGGCTGGTGTTGGCCAACCGCTTGTCGAAGAGTTCGGCCAGATCGTCGCGGTTGTGGCCTTCGCCCACGGTGGCGTTGCGGGCGATCGCAGTCTTGATGCCGCCCGGGTGCACGGTGGTGACGCCCACCGGGTGGCCGTGCAGCCGCATCTCCTGGCGCAGCGCCTCGGTGTAGCCGCGCACCGCGAATTTGGCCGAGTTGTAGGCGGAGTAGCCCGGCACCGAGAACAGGCCGAAGATGCTGGAGATGTTGATGACGTGCCCGTCTCCGGAGGCGATGAGGTGCGGCAGGAAAGCCTTGGTGCCGTTCACCACACCCCAGAAGTCGACGTCCATCACCCGTTCGATGTCTTTGAACTGCTCGACCTCGGCGTCACCGGTGTGACCGATGCCGGCGTTGTTGTAGATCTGATTGACCTTGCCGAAATGTTCGGCGACCTCGTCGGCGTAGAGCAGGAAGCGCTCGCGCTCGGTGACGTCGAGCCGATCGGCCTTGACCTGCACGCCGATGGCTTTCAGCTGCTCCTCGGTCTGCGCCAGTCCTTCGGCGTCGACATCGCAGATTGCCAAACTGGCACCCGAGCGTCCCAGCTCCAGGGCCAACGCCTGCCCGATGCCCGAACCAGCGCCGGTCACCACGGCGACCTTCCCGGCAAACCCCTCCATGGGCACTCTCCCTCGTGTCGGTTCCGGGTAGAGATTAGTCGGTACCGGCGGTCCCGGGTGACTGCGGGGCATTGATTCTGCGCTGGCGGCGGGCGTTACTCGAACTTCGTCACCCTGAGCGCAGAATCAACCCCGACGAGCAGACGGCTAGCCGAACGCGGTGTCGATGATCTCCTGCTGCTCCACCGCGTGCACCTTCGACGAGCCCGAGGACGGCGCCGACATGGCCCGACGGGAGATCCGCTTGATCCCGCCGAGCTTCTCCGGGAGCACCTCGGGCAGCGTCAGCCCCAGCGACGGCCACGCGCCCTGGTTGGCAGGCTCCTCCTGCACCCAGAAGTACTGCTTGGCGTTCTCGTAGCGGTCCAGGGTCTCGTCGAGCCGCCGGCGCGGCAGCGGGGCCAACTGCTCGATGCGCACGATCGCGATGTCGTCGCCCTTGTCCTTGGCTTTGCGGGCGGCCAGCTCGTAGTAGAGCTTGCCGCTGGTCAGCAGGATCCGGGTGACCTTGCTGCGGTCGCCGTCGCCCTCGTCGTAGGTGGGTTCCTCGATCACCGACCGAAACTTCATCTCGGTGAATTCCTTGATGTCGCTGACCGCGGCCTTGTTGCGCAGCATCGACTTCGGCGTGAACACGATCAGCGGCCGCATCACCCCGTCCAGGGCGTGCCGGCGCAACAGGTGGAAATAGTTGGCCGGGGTGGACGGCATGGCGATCGTCATCGACCCCTCCGCCCACAGCTGCAGGAACCGTTCGATTCGTCCGGAGGTGTGGTCGGGGCCCTGGCCTTCGTGTCCGTGCGGCAGCAGCAGCACGACGGTGGACAGCTGGCCCCACTTGGCTTCACCGGAACTGATGAACTCGTCGATGATCGACTGCGCGCCGTTGACGAAGTCGCCGAACTGCGCCTCCCACAGCACCACCGCGTCCGGGTTGCCGACGGTATAACCGTATTCGAAGCCCACGGCCGCGTATTCCGACAACGGGGAGTCGTAGACCAGGAACTTGCCGCCGGTCGGGGTGCCGTCCTTGTTGCTGGCCAGCAGCTGCAGCGGGGTGAACTCGGCGCCGGTGCTGCGGTCGATGATCACCGAATGCCGCTGGGAGAAGGTGCCGCGGCGGGTGTCCTGCCCGGAGAACCGGACCAGCTTGCCCTCGGCGACCAGCGAACCCAGCGCCAGCAACTCACCGAATGCCCAGTCGATCTTGCCCTCGTAGGCCATCTCGCGCCGCTTGTCGAGCACCGGCTGCACCCGCGAGTGGGCGGTGAACCCCTCCGGCAGGGCCAGGAAGGCGTCGCCGATGCGGGCCAGCAGCGACTTGTCCACCGAGGTGTCCAACCCGGCCGGGATCATCTGGTCGGCCTCGACCGACTCGCTGGGCAGGACGCCGTGCTTCTCCAGGTCGCGGACCTCGTTGAACACCCGTTCCAGTTGGCCCTGGTAGTCGCGCAGGGCGTCCTCGGCCTCCTTGAGCGAGATGTCGCCGCGGCCGATCAGGGATTCGGTGTAGCTCTTGCGGACGCCGCGCTTGTTGTCGACGACGTCGTACATGTAAGGGTTCGTCATCGACGGGTCGTCACCCTCGTTGTGCCCGCGCCGGCGGTAGCACAGCATGTCGATGACGACGTCCTTCTTGAACTGCTGCCGGAAATCCACGGCCAACTGCGCCACCCAGACGCACGCCTCGGGGTCGTCGCCGTTGACGTGGAAGATCGGGGCGCCGATCATCTTGGCGACGTCGGTGCAGTATTCGCTGGAGCGCGAGTACTCCGGTGCGGTGGTGAAACCGATCTGGTTGTTGACGATGATGTGGATGGTGCCGCCGACGCGATAACCGGGCAGGTTCGCCAGGTTCAGCGTCTCGGCGACCACGCCCTGGCCGGCGAACGCGGCGTCACCGTGCAGCATCATCGGCACCACCGAGAACGCCTTGGCTTCGTCGGTGTCGGTGGCGCCGTGGTTGAGCAGATCCTGCTTGGCCCGCACCAGGCCCTCGAGCACCGGGTCGACGGCTTCCAGGTGCGACGGGTTGGCGGTCAGCGACACCTGAATGTCGTTGTCGCCGAACATCTGTAGGTACACGCCGGTGGCGCCCAGGTGGTACTTCACGTCGCCGGAGCCGTGTGCCTGCGACGGGTTCAGGTTGCCCTCGAACTCGGAGAAGATCTGCGAGTACGGCTTGCCGACGATGTTGGCCAGCACATTGAGCCGGCCGCGGTGCGGCATGCCGATGACGACCTCGTCCAGGCCGTGCTCGGCGCACTGATCGATCGCGGCGTCCATCATCGGTATGACGCTCTCCGCGCCTTCCAGCGAGAACCGCTTCTGCCCGACGTACTTGGTCTGCAGGAAGGTCTCGAAGGCCTCGGCGGCGTTCAGCCGGCTCAGGATGTACTTCTGTTGTGCCACAGTCGGTTTGACGTGCTTGGTTTCGACCCGCTGTTCCAGCCAGCGGGTCTGCTCGGGGTCGAGGATGTGGGTGTACTCCACTCCGATGTGCCGGCAGTAGGCGTCGCGCAACAGTCCCAGCACGTCGCGCAGCTTCTTGTACTCCGCACCCGCGAAGCCGCTGACCTTGAACACCCGGTCGAGGTCCCACAACGTCAGTCCGTGGGTGAGCACCTCGAGGTCGGGGTGGCTGCGAAACCGGGTCTTGTCCAGGCGCAGCGGGTCGGTGTCGGCCATCAGGTGGCCGCGGTTGCGGTACGCCGCGATCAGGTTCATCACCCGGGCGTTCTTGTCGACGATGGAGTCCGGATTGTCGGTGCTCCAGCGCACCGGCAGGTACGGGATGCTCAACTCGCGGAAAATGTCGTCCCAGAAGGCGTCCGAGAGCAGCATCTCGTGGATGGTGCGCAGGAAGTCACCCGATTCCGCACCCTGGATGATGCGGTGGTCGTAGGTCGAGGTCAGGGTGATCAGCTTGCCGATGCCCAGTTCGGCGATGCGTTCGGCGCTGGCGCCCTGAAATTCGGCGGGGTACTCCATCGCTCCGACGCCGATGATGGCGCCTTGGCCGGCCATCAGCCGCGGCACCGAGTGCACGGTGCCGATGGTTCCCGGGTTGGTCAGCGAAAGTGTTACGCCGCCAAAGTCTTCGGCGGTCAGCTTGCCGTCGCGGGCGCGCCGCACGATGTCTTCGTAAGCCGAGACGAATTCGGCGAAGCGCAATTCTTCACACCGTTTGATGCCGGCCACCACCAGCGCGCGCTTGCCGTCCTTGCCCTGCAGGTCGATCGCCAGACCGAGATTCGTATGGGCTGGTGTGACAGCAGTCGGCTTGCCGTCGACCTCGGCGTAGTGCCGGTTCATGTTCGGGAACTTCTTGACCGCCTGCACCAGCGCGTAGCCCAGCAGGTGGGTGAACGAGATCTTGCCGCCGCGGGTGCGCTTGAGTTGGTTGTTGATGACGATCCGGTTGTCGATCAGCAGCTTGGCCGGGATGGCGCGCACGCTGGTCGCCGTCGGCACGTCCAGTGAGGCCGACATGTTCTTGACGACGGCCGCGGCGGCCCCGCGCAGCACCTGCACCTCGTCGCCCTCGCCTGGCTGGGGGCCTGCGGGCTTGGCCGGCGCCTTGGCGGCTTCCGGGGTGGCCTTCGTTGCGGCCTTGGCGGGTGCGCCGTTGCCTGCCGCCGCGGTGCTCTTGGCCGGCTGGACCGCGGGCTTCGCCGCCGGGGTGGGCTTGGCCTCCGGCGCGGGAGATTCGGCCGGCTTGGATTCGGCGGTGCTGGGCTTGGTGGTGTCTTCGTGCGCGGACTCGGGGTTGTAGTCGACCAGGAACTCATGCCAGCTGGGGTCGACGGACGAGGGGTCGTCGCGGAACTTGCGGTACATCTCCTCGACCAGCCACTCGTTTTGCCCGAATGGTGAACTTATGTTGGCCACGACCGCTGTTCGCCTCAATTCTTTTGTCCTGCAAGCGCTTCACGCGACGCTTGCGACGTCGTGCGTCCCGGCTGGGCGGGCCGCCTCACACCCTGGCTGGCCGGTTGATGGTCCCGACCTGTTCTGACCCAATAAAGGCTAGCGCCTCACCCGCGATTAGCCAGCGAGACCGACAACCTTTAGCTGGCATCCCGGACGGGTGGCAGCAGGTGCAGGGTGACCGGCCAGCGCCCCGGCGGCGGGCCGAACGCCGACCGCGCGTTGCGGACGATCTTCTTGCTCACCACCCGGTTGCCGATGGCACCGATGATGGCGCCGATTCCGACCGGCATGAGCTTGCCGAACATCAGCGCGCCGCGCTTGAGCGCGAACCGCTTCATCACGTACTTGAGCATCCGCGTGTTGAACTTCGACAGCGCCGGCAGCGGCAACGACGCCATGCTTTCGGACACCCAGCCGCCTTTGGTCCGGCCGGGACCGATCAGGTCGGAGACCGCACCGGTGCCGTTGTCACCGGCCAGGACAGTCAGTATCAGGGCCCGACGGCGTTCCCGCTCGTCGAGCGGTATGCCGTACACCGAGGCCAGCGCGAGGACGAACAGCGCGGTGGCTTCCAGGAAGACGGCGGTTTCCCCGGCGGCCGCGGACAGCGCAGCCAGGGTGCCGATGCCGGGGAAGGTCGCGGCCCCGCCAACCGCGGCACCGCTGGCCGTCACCACCGAGACGTAGCGCTTCTCGAGCCGGCCGACGATCTCGGCAGGATCGGCACCGGGTGCGGCGTGGCGTAGGCGGGACACATAGGCTTCGGCCGCGGGTCCCTGGATGTGCGAACTGCGTTCGATGACCTGAGCCAGCGCTCGCGAGGACATCTTCGGGCGGCCGGCGGTCTCGCCCGCCGGCAGTTCCGGTGTTGACTTCTTGCGTCGAAAGAACATCGATGCCTCTCTCGGGGACGGCGTCTCTTCAGGCTAACCGCCTGGCAGCAGAAAACACGCTGGGCCGGAAACCTCACATACTCCCGAGAGAAACGTCGTGGTCGGGGAGCGTGTTCCCGCGCCGAGACCCGTCACAGTCGCCCTGGCGTCGTCGTCGAACTGCGCGGCGGGGAATAATGCGGGCTGGATTCGAAACGAGGCGCGAACATGAGCACAGCGACCAGCCGGGTGTCCGGCAACCCGTGGGCCGCGCTGTGGGCGATGATCCTCGGATTTTTCATGATCATGGTGGATTCGACGATCGTCGCCGTCGCCAATCCGACGATCATGAATGAATTGCGGATCGGCTACAGCACCGTGGTCTGGGTGACCAGCGCCTACCTGCTGGGATATGCGGTGGTGCTGCTGGTCTCCGGCCGCCTCGGGGACCGTTTCGGCCCGAAGAACCTGTACCTGATCGGGTTGGTGGTATTCACCCTCGCCTCGGTGTGGTGCGGTCTGTCCGGCAGCGCCGCCACACTGATCGCGGCACGCGTGGTGCAAGGCGTGGGCGCCGGGATCCTCACCCCGCAGACGTTGTCGACGATCACCCGGATCTTCCCGGCAGATCGGCGCGGCGCGGCGATGAGTATGTGGGGCGCCACCGCGGGCGTCGCGAGCCTGGTCGGACCGCTGGTGGGCGGCATGCTGGTCGACACGCTGGGCTGGCAGTGGATCTTTTTCGTGAACGTGCCGGTCGGCATCATCGCGGTCGCGTTGGCCGCCTGGCTGGTCCCGGTGCTGCCCGTCCATTCCCGCCGCTTCGACCTCGTCGGTGTCGGCTTGTCCGGTGTCGGCATGTTTCTGCTGGTATTCGGCCTGCAGGAGGGTCAGTCCGCGCACTGGGCGCCGTGGATCTGGGCCGTCCTGGTCGCCGGTGTCGGGTTGATGACGGCGTTCGTCTACTGGCAGTCGATCTATCGCCGGGCGCCGTTGGTGCCCTTGGAGATCTTCCGCGACCGGGGCTTCAGCGTGTGCAACGTCGGTGTCGCCGTCATCTCGTTCGCCGTCACGGCGACGATGCTGCCGGTGACCTTCTATGCCCAGTCGGTGTGCGGTTTGTCGCCAACGGAGTCGGCGCTGCTGCTCGCGCCGATGGCCATCGCCAGCGGGGTGCTGGCACCGATCGTCGGCAGGTACATCGACCGGACCCATCCGGTGCCCATGCTCGGTTTCGGCTTTTCGTTGCTGGCAGCGTCGCTGACCTGGTTGTCGTTCGAGTTGGATCCGGCCACGCCGGTTTGGCGGCTGGTGCTGGTGTTCATAGCCCTCGGTGCCTCGATGGCGTTCATCTGGTCGCCCCTGGCCGCGACCGCCACCCGCAACCTGCCGCCGGAGCGGGCCGGCGCCGGGTCGGGTGTGTACAACGCGACCCGCCAGCTCGGCGCGGTCCTGGGCAGCGCGAGCATGGCCGCCTTCATGACGTGGCGCATCGGCGCCGAGTTGCCCTATGCGGCCGAGTCGGCGGGCGAGGACACGACGCTGCAGCTGCCGGAGTTTCTGCGCGAGCCCTTCTCGGCCGCGATGTCGCAGTCGATGTTGCTGCCGGCGTTCATCTCGTTGTTCGGGATCATCGCCGCGCTGTTGCTGGTGCGGGGCGCGCGCCGGTCCGACGCTGCCCACCCGGCCGGTGACGTGTTCGCGGACGACACTGATGACGGCGCGTACGAGGAGGACGACGACGAGTACGTCGAATACATCCTGCGCCGCGAACCGTTCAGCGCCGATGAATCCGACACCAAACCGGTGGTGGCACTGACCCGGCGTTCGCCTGCGGCGACGGAGGACGCCTGGCCTCGCGGTCCGCGCGGAACGGCGCACAGCGGGCCGGCCGCCATGGTTCCCGGACCGCTGCCGAACAGGTACTCCCACGTCGGATCCCACCCCCGGTCAACTCCCCGTCAACGCCAGGAACGCGCCCAGCTCGAGCAGCCCGGCCGGGGTGGCGGGTAGGTACTGCGTCAGCAACTCTGAGCGCACGATCACCGCCGCATACTGCGCGCGACTGATCGCCACGTTCAGCCGGTTCCGATTCAGCAGGAATGAAATGCCGCGGGGCACCTCATCGATCGAGGAGGCCGTCATGGAGATGAAGACCACCGGCGCCTGCCCGCCCTGGAATTTGTCGACGGTGCCCACTCGGACGCCGCCCAACCCGGCAGCGGCCAGCTGCTGGCGGATCAGGGACACCTGGGCGTTGTACGGCGCGAGCACCATGACGTCGGCGGCGGACAGCGCCCGGGTGCCGTGCTCGTCGGTCCACGACCGACCCAGCACGTCCCGGACTTCAGCCACGATCGCCTGCGCCTCCTCGGGGCTGTCCGTCGAATTGCCGTAGTGCCCTACCGGCAGCACCTGCACGCCAGGGGAGTATCCGGCGAGCCGGCGCCCGGTGGTGCGTTCGAGGTGGGAGTGCAGCCGGCCTTCGTAGGACAGTTTCGAGACGGCCGCACACACATCCGGATGCATCCGGTAGGACAGGTCCAGGAAGTAGCCGCGCTCCGGGGGCAGCGTGCGTTGGCCGTCCACCAGCCATTCCAGCGCGGAGATGTCGACCGGTTCGGGGTGGGTGCCCTGACTGACCTGCGGCAGTTGTTGCGGATCGCCCAGCAGCATCAGGTTGGCCGCCGCGGGTGCCACGGCAATGGTGTTGGCCAGACAGAACTGGCCGGCCTCGTCGATGACCAGCAGGTCCAGGCTCCCCGGCGGCACCCGATTGCCATTGGCGAAGTCCCAAGCCGTGCCGCCAACCACACATCCCGCCGTCTCGGCGATGAACACCGGATAGGTGCTGCTGTCGATCTGCTGCCAGCGCTTCACGGCGTGACCGTTGCGCTTCTTGGCGATCCGCTGCGGGTCCAACCCGGCCTCGACCACGCAGTCCAGCAGGTTCTCCACCGCCGCGTGGGACTGCGCGACCACACCGATACGCCAACCGTGCGTGGTTACCAACCGGGTGATCACCTGGGCGGCCGTGTAGGTCTTGCCGGTTCCCGGCGGGCCGTGCACGGCCAGGTAGGAGGAGTCCAGACGCAGCGTTGCCGCGGTGAGATCGGCGACGGTGTCCCCGGTCCGGGGCAGCGGCGCATCACCGAGGGTGCGCGGCTCTCGTCGTAGCAACACGTCGACGAGCGCGGACCGCGGTAGCTGCGGCAGGCCGGAGGCCACGGTTCGGGCGGTGGCGTCGATCGATTCGCGCAGCTTGGCGGTGGGCACCGGCGGGCCCGGAGTCAGGGCGAACGGCAGCTGCTCGAAAATCTCCCCGTCGGCGCCGGCTCTCTCTCGCAAGACCACCGTGGTCGGCAGTGTCGGATCGTCGACCTCCACCACCTCGGCGGGCGCGGCCGCCCGACGGTCCGGGTTATCGGTCATGCCGGCCGGCGCCGGCGGGTCGTAGAGCGCAAAGACCTGACCCCTGAGCTCGCCGCGCGCCAACTCACCGGTCAGCTGCAACTGCCGTTGCGGTTTGCGGGCCCGCGGCGGCATGTTCCATTCGACGGCGACCTCGGCGTGCGTTACGACGAAGACGTCGGTACTGTCCGACCACTCCTCGACCGGATAGTTCAGCCGGTCAAAATGCGACCACCAGAAAGGCTTGTCCTCGCGCTGGTGATAACCGCGCGCCGCCGCCACCAGCGCGACCGCCGTCTGCTCCGGTGTCCGACCGACGGCCGCGGCATCCCCGGTGAAATCCGCCAGGGTCGAAGCGAGTTCGTCGTGGTCCTCGACGGTCTCGTGCTCGGCCACCGGCTGGACTCCCACCGGCGTGACACCGGTTTCCCAGGCGCGCAACAGCAGCCAGTCGCGCAGCTCTCGCGTCGACACGCAGTCGTAGTGGTTGTATTCCTCAATCTGTTTGAGCACGGTCGCTGCGTCGTCCGAGTTGCCCTCGGCGAGCAGTTCGCAATAGCGGGCGTAGGAGTTGATCGAGGCGGCGGCGGTGGTGACCTCGCCGGACCGTAGGTGCGCTCCCATGTACAGCGGTTCCAGAGCTTTGAGGCTCACTGACTCCGCGCCCACCCGAATGCTCTTACGCACCAACGGATAAAGGTCGACCAGGATGCCGTTGCGCAGCAGATCGTCGACGTCGTCCTCGCCCACGCCGTAGCGCCCGGCCAGCCGCAGCAACGCCGTGCGCTCATAGGGCGCGTAGTGGTAGATGTGCATGTTGGGATAGCGTTTGCGCCGCTTGGCGACCATCCCCAGGAACTGAAGCAGCGCCCGGCGTTCGTCGACGCGGCTGTGCGCCCAGAGCGGACGGAAGGCGCCCGCCGGCCCGGCCTCCAGCACGCCGAACAGGTATTCCAGCCCCCAACTCGTGCCGTCAGCCGTCCACAGCGGGTCACCCTCGAAGTCGAAGAACAAATCTCCCGGGTTGGGTTCCGGCAACAGGGTCAAGGGTTGCGAGTCGACGATCTCGTATTGGGGGATACCGGAGGTGCGTTGCCGCACTTGTAGCTGGGCCTGCGCGAACAATTTGTCCAAGACGCTGGGAGCCAGATCTGGAGGAGGCCCGCGATACCCGGCCAGCTCGGCGACCGTGCCGATACCGGCTTCAATTAGCTTGTCGCGCTGGCTGATTCGCATGCCGGCAACCAACAGCAGGTCATCCCGCGACTTCAACTGCTCCTCACACAGCGGGCAACGCAGACAGGCCTGCACCTGCTCGTCTTCCCAGCGGACCGGGCTGCCGGCGGCGTGGTGCTTGTCCAACAGCAGCTGCAGGTGCGCGCGCTGGGAGCGGTAGACCGGAATCAGGTCATCGACCGGATAGCGCACCACCGTGCCGTCGCCCAGTATCAGCTCCGCCTCACCGGCCACCGCCACCCCCGCTATGGCCAGCGCGTCGGCGTAGGCGGCCAGCTGCAACAGCGCGCTGACTTTGGGCGAGCGAGCCAGCTTGGTGTCGGTGACGCGATACTGGTCACCGTCGCGGATCAGGAAGTCGGCGAACCCGACGAACCGGCCGTCGTACATCGCTGCCTGGTAGACCACCGCCGCGCCGTCGGCAATCGCGCGCGCGGTCGCATCGGCTGCCGCGGTCAGTCCGGCGTGGCTGTAGGCCGGACGGCCGATAACGGCGAGTCCGTCGCCGAACTCGTCGCGCAACTCCGCCAGCCTGCGTTGCTCGTGTTCGGTGCCGAGCGTGGCGGTACGGGCCAGCAACTCGTCCTCGACGTCGACGGCGGGCGCCCAGCCCAGTCGCGCGTCGAAATCCCGCAACAACGCGTACTCGCACCGCGCGGCGGACGCGAGATCCGATGCGCTGTACACGATCCTGCCGTCGGTGAGGAACACAGCCGCCACTGTAAAGAAGGGGTACGACAGCGATGATGGAAGAGCGTTACCGCGCAGGTCGTGACTCCGGGTGCGACTGACGCGCTGCTGGGCTGTCCATCATTTGACTTGTCCGGCCCGCGTGGTTCGTGCCTCGAGCGACGAGGCCCGCGGCGAAGTCCCCGCGGCAGCGTGTGCCCGCAGCGGATACGAAATCGTTTGCGCGGTAGACGATTGCCAGATGAAAAACAAAGATTAGAAATTCGCCGAAACGCGGTTCGGCCGCGACTTCTAGTCGAATACTTGCGGGACGGTTAATGAGATCCGACCGACGGGAGTCCCGCCTTGTCCGCTTTTGTGATCGCCACAGCTGACGCTTTGACTGCGGCCTCGAGAGATCTCACCCGGATTGGGTCGGTTCTGGAGTCGGCGAGCACGGCAGCCGCTGCGTCGACCACCGAGGTCACCGCGGCCGCCGCGGACGAGGTGTCGACAGCTATTGCGCGGCTGTTCGGCACGCTGGGCGCGGAGTACCAAGCGATCAATGCGCAGGTGGCACTGTTTCAGGCGCAGCTCGTGCGGACCTTGGCGGCGGGCGGAAGCGCGTATGCCGCCGCCGAAGCGGCCGCCGCGTCGCCGTTGCAGGCGCTGCAGGAGTACGTGCTAGGAGCGATCAACGCCCCGACCAATCAGCTGCTGGGACGTCCGCTGATCGGTGACGGTGCCAGTGGGGCGCCGGGAAGCGGGGCTGCCGGTGGTCCCGGCGGGCTCCTGTTCGGCAGCGGCGGAAACGGTGGCTCTGGAACAGCCGGTGGGGGTGCCGGAGGGGCGGGTGGGGACGCAGGCCTGTTCGGGAATGGTGGCGCCGGTGGGGCA
Organism: Mycobacterium sp. NGS24; assembly: GCF_059813065.1. Lineage (NCBI taxonomy): Bacteria > Bacillati > Actinomycetota > Actinomycetes > Mycobacteriales > Mycobacteriaceae > Mycobacterium > Mycobacterium sp. NGS24. The sequence continues at coordinate 31,047 of NZ_JCALDW010000029.1, read as the reverse complement.
GGCGGTGTCGGAGCGGCTGGTCTAGCCGGTGGAGTCGGTGGCAACGGTGGTGCCGGTGGGTGGTTAGGCGGTTCGGGCGGGGCCGGTGGCGCCGGCGGCGAGGGTGGCTCCGGCGGCGCGACATTCGCCGGTGGTGTTGGCGGAACAGGCGGCACTGGTGGTGCCAACAGGGCTTTGTTGGGGTCGGTCGGCGGTCAGGGCGGGGCCGGTGGCACCGGGGGTGGCGGCTACACCGGTGCCGCGACGACGGTGGCCGGCGCGGTAGGTGAGAACGGTGGGCACGGCGGTGCGGGCGGCGCTGGCGGCGCTGGTGGCAGCAGCTGGGGTTTGTTGAGCAGCTCAGGTGATGGCGGCGCCGGCGGCACTGGCGGAGTGGGCGGCAACGGTGGCACCGGCGGCGTCGGCGCGGGTGTCGCGGGTGGCACCGGAGGTGATGCCGGCGACGGCGGCAACGCCGGCGTTGGCGGTGCCGCGGGCGCAGCGCGATTCTTTGCGATCGGTGGTGCCGCCGGCGCAGCGGGGACCGGTGGCAACGGCGGTATCGGCGGAACCGGTGGCGCGGGCCAGACGCCGGCATCGGTGGGCGGCGCCGGCACTGCCGGTGGCCAGGGCGGCCAGGGTGGGACGGGCGGAGACTCGGCCGGTGGCGTCAACGGTTCCGGCGGAGCCGGTGGCACCGGGGGCGAGGGTGGCACGGGTGCGGCGGGTGCCGACGACACAGGTAGCGGTCCGGGTCAGGGCGGTGACGGCGGCCGCGGTGGTGACGGAGGTACGGGTGGCGGGCAGGGCGCCGGCGGCGTCGGCGGCAGTGCCGGTGCCGGCGGGGAGGCAGGAAAAGGTGGCGACGGCGGCATCGGCGGCAAGGGTCTGACCGGTAGCGCCGCCACCGGTGCGACCGTCGGCGGTCGGGGTGGCGATGCCGGTGCCGGCGGTACCGGTGGTGATGCCGGCGCTCCGAGCGGCGCTGCCGGCGCCGGGGGCAATGGCGGTATCGGGGGTCAGGGCGGGCAAGGCGGGGCGGGCGATCCCACCTTCACCAACGGCGGAGACGGTGCAGCCGGTGGTTCAGGTGGGACCGGTGGCGAGGCCGGTGCGGCCGGCAACGTCGGCGTTGATGCCGTCAACGGCACAGGTGGCACCGGCGGCACCGGCGGCACCGGTGGCACCGGAGCCGCCGGGGGTCCGTCCGCTCAGGCCGGTCGAGGCGGTGGCGGAGGCGAGGGCGGCGACGGCGGTCACGGCGTCGCAGATGTTGGCGGCGGCGCGGGTGGCACCGGCGGAGTCGGCGGCAGGGGTGGCGAGGGCACCGGCATTGTCGGTGACCAGCCTCAGTCTGGCGGCACCGGAGGAATCGGCGGAACGGGTGGGACCGGCACCGACGGCGGCACCTTCGGTGCTGGTGGTAGCGGGGGTGGCGGCGGCTCCGGTGCAGGCGTCGGGGTGAACGCGCACGGCGGCACGGGCGGCGGCGGCGGTGCCGGCGGCACGGCAACAGCTACTGGACCCGGCCTCGGCGGCGGCGGTGGGGGCGGTGGCGGCGGCGCCTCGGTCCAGGAAGTCAATGGGGGCAGTGCCACCGGGACCGCCACCGGCGGTGAGGGCGGTGCCGGAGGCGCCGGCTCGGACACCGTCGTGGGCGGGGCGGGCGGAGTCGGCGGTTTCGGCACGGTTATCGCCGACGGGACGAACAGCGCCGCCACCGGTGCGGCGACCGGGGGCACCGGCGGAGCGGGTGGCACCGCTGGTGGGACCGGCGGTGCCGGTGGATACGGCAAGGTCGAGGCGCTGGCGGGCGGCGTCACCAGCGCCAACGCGCAGGGCGGGGCTGGCGGCGCCGGCGCTGACGGCGGCACCGGCGGAAGCGGCGGCTATGGCACTGCTTCCAGCAACGGTGCAGGCAGCACTACTGCCGGCCGCGCCACCGGCGGTGAAGGTGGCGCGGCGAGCGGCACTGACAGCTTCGGCGGTGACGGCGGCGACGCCATCGTCACGGCCGAAACCGCCGGCGCCGTTGACGGCATCGCCACCGGTGGCCTCGGGGGTCAGGCCAACGGCGTCGGGCTGGGCGGTTCGGGCGGAGTGGCCGGGCTCGGCGCCTTCGGCGGCGACGTCTCAGGAACAGCTACCGGGGGGATCGGCGGCGCCGGCGGCGCGGGCACCTCCGGCGGAACTGGCGGCGACGCCACCGTCATCGGCGTCAACGGAGCCGCTTCCACCGGTACCGCAACCGGCGGAGATGGCGGAGCCGGTGGCGCGGCCGGCACCAGCGGCGGTATCGGCGGTCAAGGCGGCGACGGCGGGGACGCGCACCTGCAGTCGTTCAGCAGCAACACATCGGTCGACGGCGCGGCGACCGGCGGCATGGGCGGGGCGGGCGGCGCCGGTGGTGCCGGTGCCGGAGGTGGGGACGGCGGAGCCGGCGGCAGTGCCCTGGTAGGCGCGGCCGACGGTGGTCTCGCCAGCGGCAGCGCTACCGGCGGGGCCGGTGGTGCGGGTGGCGCGGGCGACCAAGCCGGTAATTCCGGCGGCGCCGGCAGTGCTGGCGGCATCGGTCAGATCACTGCCGAAGGGGCTGGCAGCACCGCTGCCGGCACCGCTCGCGGTGGCACCGGAGGTGGCGGCGGTGAAGCAGGTGCGTCCGGGGGTACCGGTGGCGAGGGTGCCATCGAGGCGAACGACGGCGGCCGTGCCGGCAGCGCAGACAGCCGGGTGTGGGGCGGGGCCGGTGGCGCCGGTTCCGACGGGGCCGAAGGCGGAGCCGGGGGTACTGGTCAACTCACTGCCGAGGGCCCGGGTAGCGCTGCAACGGGCAGCGCCACCGGTGGGACCGGCGGGTCTGGCGCCGGTGCTGGCGGCGAAGGCGGGCAGGGCGGCGCCGGCACGGTGCAAGCGAACTCGGGCGGCGTCGTCTCCGACGGTGTCGCCGTCGGAGGTACCGGCGGTGCAAGCATCCAAGGTGGCATCGGTGGGGAGGGCGGCGCCGGCACCGTCAGCGCTGCCGATGCGGACAGCACTGCGACCGGCACCGCTGCCGGAGGTATCGGCGGGTCGGCCACCGGCACCGGCAGCACCGGCGGACGCGGTGGCCAGGGCAGCCTGGAAGCCACCGCCGGAGGTGATGCCGTCGGATCGAACGGAGGTGCTCGGGGTGGTGCCGGTGGTCAGGCCACCGGTGGTGGCGCCGGTGGCTCCGGGGGTGACGGCAAGGCCACGTCGGCGGGTGCGGTGAGCAGCGCCGAAGGCTCAGCGACCGGGGGCGACGGTGGCGCAGGGGCGGACGGCGGTGTCGGCGGTGGGGGTGGCGACGGTGAGATCGTCGGAGGCTTCATCGACGGCACCGGACAGCATGCCAGCGGCACGGCTGTGGGCGGGGCCGGTGGTTCAGCCGCGGGCGTTGACAGCGTCGGCGGGGACGGAGGCGACGGGATTATCGGCGCGGGGGGCGACAACGCCACTGCGACCGGCGTCGCCAGCGGCGGCCGCGGTGGTACGGCCAACGGCGGGAGTTTGGGCGGCAGCGGCGGCCAAGGCGTGGTGGCCGCAGAAAATGGCGGTGGCAGCGTCAGCGGTACCGCCACCGGTGGCAGCGGCGGGAACGGCGGTGAGAGCTTCGACGGTAGTGCGGGTGGCAACGGTGGTGAGGGTGGCGCTGGCCAGCTCTATTCGTTTAACGGCAGCGTTGCGAAAGGTAACGCCGTGGGCGGCATGGGCGGCGCGGGCGGGGCTGGTGCCGGCGGTGTGGCTGGGGGTGACGGCGGCTTCGGCGGCTTCGGCGGTGTCGGCGCATTCAATGGCGGAACTGTCGACGGATCCGCCCGCGGTGGCCACGGCGGCGGCGGTGGTGCGGTTGGCGCCGCTGGTCTTCCCGGCGGCGCCGGCGGCGAGGGCGGTTCTGCCACGGTGTCTGCCGATGGCGCCAACAGCACTGCGGCCGGAGTCGCGGTCGGCGGCGACGGGGGAAGCGGTGGCGCTGACGGTGCCGGCGGAGGTTCGGGTGGCAATGCTGACGTCGAGGCAACCGGCGGTGGACGGGCAACCGGGTCCGGCAGCGGCGTGCGGGGCGGGGCCGGCGGGAGCGGCAGCACCGGTGGACAGGGCGGTGCCGGTGGTCTGGGCCGTGTGACTGCCGATGGCCCGGGTAGCGCCGCCGCAGGTAGCGCTACCGGCGGGGACGGCGGGTCCGGTAGGGGTGCGGGCAGCACTGGCGGCGCGGGCGGTGCGGGCACCGTCGAGGCAACCTCCGGTGCTGAAGTGCTGGGCGCTGTTGCCGCCGGCGGGACCGGCGGTTTCGGTGTCGATGGTGGCGCTGGTGGTCATGGCGGCTCAGGCATCATCAGCGCCGCCGATGCGGACAGCTTTGCGACCGGCCAGGCTCTCGGCGGGACCGGTGGGTCAGGCGCCGAGGCGGGCAGCGCCGGTGGGGACGGCGGCGTGGCAAGGGTCGAGGCTACGAACGGCGGCCACGCTGCCGGTTCCAACGGAGGCGCCAAGGGCGGTAACGGTGGAGCGGCCCAGGCCGGAGGCATCGCCGGTGCGGGTGGTGACGGTCATGTGTCCGCTGACGGAGCGGACACTACTGCCAACGGTGATGCGACGGGTGGTGCCGGCGGTGCCGGCACCGGTGGCACGGGCGGTATCGGTGGGTCCGGAGAGGTATTTGCCAGCGCAGGTGGCACCAACATCGCTGGGGCAGTTGGCGGCTCCGGCGGTGCTGGTATCGACGGAGGTACCGGAAGGCACGGCGGATCTGGTACCGCGCGCAGCCAGGGGATGGGCAGCACGGTGGTTGGTGAGGCGACAGGTGGTGACGGCGGGGCCGGCGACGGTCCTGGCAGCTTCGGCGGTCAGGGAAGCGACGGCCAGCTCATCGCGTACGACGGTGCCAGCACCGACGGAGACGCCACCGGCGGCGATGGTGGTCGCGGTATCGGCGGCGGTATCGGTGGTGAGGGTGGCCTCGGCGGTGTCGGTGCGATCGGCGGCCGAGCTGTCGGGACCGCTCTGGGAGGTGCCGGTGGCATTGGTGCCGACGGGCACTCCGGCGGGAGAGGAGGCGACGGTTTCGTGGGCGCCCAGGGGTTCAGCCCAGGCGACAACCCGGCTGTTGACGGCACCGCCACGGGCGGCGCGGGCGGCGACAGCGGCACCGGGACCTTCGGGGGCGACGGTGGCCAAGGCGGTACAGCCGCGATTCTTGCCGAGCAGTCCAGTTTCGCCGGCGGCACCGCTGTTGGCGGCGAAGGTGGTTCCGGCGGTGCGAGCGGCATCGCAGACGGCCTCGGCGGCGCCGGCGGCAACGGCGGCAGCGCCGAAATCTTCGCGCAGGGCACCGATGTCGGGGATGCCGTGGCAACTGGTGGCGCCGGAGGCGCTGGTGGTGCCGGCGGCATCGGTGCGAACGGCGGCGACGGCGGCGACGGCGGCGTGGGTGCCGCCACGGTCACACCTGGCATCGGCGGCAACGGCGGAGGCGGCGGCAACGGGGGCGTGTTCTTCGACGCCGTCAACAACGGGAGTGGTGGCAGGGGCGGCGACGGCGGAAACGGCACCGGAGGCATCGGCGGCAATGGCGTCAAGGGTGGCGACGGACTGGCCGACGGCAGCCCCGGTGCGGACGGATTGGACGGCGCAGACGTCATCTGAGCGCGTGCAGTCGGCTCAGCGTGCTGTGTTGGCGACGATCTCCACCCCGCTGCCGTTCCAGCGGAACTTCACAACGCTGCCCACGCCCAGCGCATTCGGATACGTCAGCGCTACCGTGTCACCGGTGCTGTGCGTGCCGTCGATGCCGTTGAATCCGTAGGTGTCCGGCACCCCCTGGGGAATGAATTTACCCAGGTGGAACAGCACCGCGCGCGTCGTCGGATTGTCGCCGTTGGTGTTGGCCTTGATGATCACCCCCGACAATTGCGCGCACTCGTTGTAGTTGCCGGCTATCGGTTCGGGGTTCCACGGTTGCTGGCTGCGTGGGTCGCGGGGAAGTTCGGACACCGCCTTCGCGATGGTGGGCGCAGCCAGATTGACCGCACACGGGTCGGCGGGCGCGGCGCTGCTGGGCGGGACCGTGGTCGGCGCGGCAGCGCTACCTGGAGCTCCAGGCGTGGTGACGGCCGAAGAAGGCTTGGTGGCCTGCGGTGTCTTGGCCACCGTCGAGTCGCCTGACCCGCACCCGACTGACGTCACCGCCGCCGCCACGACACACAGGCCTGCGGCACACCGAACAACCATTGACACATCGGGCACGGTACCGCCACCGGTCCTGCGGGTGCGGCAGGCATGGCCGCGGGCCCGGGACGCCTTAGACTTCATCTCCTGATGGATAACCCGGACAACCTTCCCGCGACGTTCGCCGACCTGCAGATTCCGGAGCCGGTCATGCGCGCGATCAACGACGTCGGTTACGAGTCGCCGACCGGCATCCAGGCCGCCACCATTCCGGCGCTGATGGCAGGCACCGACGTCGTCGGTCTGGCTCAGACCGGGACGGGCAAGACCGCGGCATTCGCGATCCCGATCCTGTCCAAGATCGACACCACCGGCAAAGCGACCCAGGCGCTGGTCCTGGCGCCCACCCGGGAGCTGGCCCTGCAGGTCGCCGAGGCGTTCAGCCGCTACGGAGCCCACCTGCCGCAACTGAACGTGTTGCCGATCTATGGCGGCGCGTCCTACGGCGTGCAGTTGGCCGGCCTCAGACGTGGAGCCCACATTGTCGTCGGTACGCCCGGCCGGGTCATCGATCACCTCGAACGCGGGACGCTGGACCTGTCTCGGGTGGACTACCTGGTGCTCGACGAGGCCGACGAGATGCTCACCATGGGCTTCGCCGAAGAGGTCGACCGGATCCTGTCCGAGACCCCGGAATACAAACAGGTCGCCCTCTTCTCGGCGACCATGCCGCCGGCGATCCGCAAGATCACCACCAAGTACCTGCACGATCCGCTGGAAGTCACCTCCAAGGCGAAAACCGCCACCGCCGAGAACATTTCGCAGCGCTACATTCAGGTGGCCGGACCGCGCAAGATGGACGCGCTGACCCGCGTGCTCGAAGTCGAGCCGTTCGAGGCCATGATCGTGTTCGTGCGCACCAAGCAGGCCACCGAAGAGGTGGCCGAAAAGCTGCGTGCGAGAGGATTTTCCGCGGCCGCCATAAACGGCGACATTCCGCAGGCTGCTCGGGAACGGACCATCTCGGCTCTCAAAGACGGCACCATCGACATCCTGGTCGCCACCGACGTCGCGGCCCGCGGCCTGGACGTCGAACGTATCTCGCACGTGCTCAACTACGACATCCCGCACGACACCGAGTCCTACGTGCACCGGATCGGTCGGACCGGCCGGGCCGGCCGCAAAGGTTCGGCGTTGTTGTTCGTCTCGCCGCGAGAACGCCACCTGCTCAAGGCCATCGAGAAGGCGACCCGGCAACCCCTCACCGAGGCGGCGTTGCCCACCGTCGAGGACGTCAACGCCCAACGGGTCGCCAAATTCGCCGACTCGATCACCAATGCCCTAGGGGGGCAGGGGATCGAGTTGTTCCGCCGCCTGGTCGAGGATTACGAACGCGAGCACGACGTGCCGATGGCGGACATCGCCGCGGCGCTGGCGCTGCAGTCCCGCGATGGTGAGGCCTTCCTGCTCGCCCCCGACCCGCCGCCGGAGCGACGGGAGCGGGATCGGCGCGGTCACGAAGACCGACCCGAAAGGCCGCGACAGACAAGGCCTTTCACCACCTATCGGATCGATGTGGGCAAGCGGCACAAGATCGGGCCGGGTGCCATCGTCGGGGCCATCGCCAACGAAGGTGGTCTGCACCGCAGCGATTTCGGTCACATCGCCATCGGCCCGGACTTCTCCATGGTCGAACTGCCGGCCAAGCTGCCCCGGGCGGTGCTCAAAAAGCTTGAACAGACCCGCATCTCGGGGGTCTTGATCAACCTTCGACCCGATCGCAACCCCGGCAAGGGCAAGCCCCCGCACCACGGCAGCGGCAAGCCACGCCGGAAGCGGGACGGATGACCCTGTCCCAGGCCGAGGACGCCCAAGGCGGCCTCGAGCAGACCTCCGGCGTCGACCGGGTCGCATCGCTCACCGGCGTCCGGGCGGTCGCGGCGCTGTTGGTCGTCGGGACCCACGCCGCCTACACGACCGGCAAGTACACCCACGGCTACTGGGGTCTGTTCGGTGCGCGACTGGAGATCGGGGTACCGATCTTCTTCGTGCTGTCCGGTTTCCTGCTGTTCCGGCCGTGGGTGAAGTCGGCAGCCACCGGCAGTCCCTGGCCGTCGTTGAGTCGCTATGCGCGACACCGGGTTCGGCGCATCATGCCCGCCTACGTCGTCACCGTGCTGGTCGCCTACGTGCTGTACCACTACCACGAAGCCGGCCCGAATCCCGGCCACAGTTGGCTGGGCCTGATCCGCAACTTGACGTTGACCCAGATCTACACCGACGGCTACCTCGGCAAGTATCTGCACCAGGGCCTCACCCAGATGTGGAGCCTGGCCGTCGAGGCGTCGTTCTATGTGCTGCTGCCGGCGTTGGCCTACCTGCTTTTGGTGCTGATGTGCCGACGCCAGTGGCGCCCCAAGGTGCTGGTGGCGGCCATCCTGCTGATGATGCTGATCAGCCCCGGTTGGTTGGTGCTGGTGCACACCGACCGGCTGTTTCCCGACGGCGCCAGATTGTGGTTGCCGACCTATCTCGCCTGGTTCCTGGGCGGCATGCTGCTGACCGTGCTGCAGGCAATGGGAGTGCGTGCCTACGCGGCGGTGGCCATACCGTTGGCGATCGTCTGCTACTTCATCGTGTCCACCCCGATCGCGGGGGCCCCGACCACCTCGCCCGCCTCGCTGCCCGAGGCGCTGTGGAAGACCATCTTCTACGCGGTGATCGCCACGCTGGCGGTGGCGCCGCTGGCGTTGGGCGACAAGGGTCGGTATTCCCGGCTGCTGGCCAGTCGGCCGATGGTGTGGCTCGGCGAAATCTCCTACGAGATCTTCCTGATTCACTTCATGACCATGGAGTTCGCGATGGTGCACATCGTGCGGGCGCGGGTCTACACCGGTCCGATGCTCAACCTGTACATCGCGACGGTGGTGGTCACGGTGCCGTTGGCGTGGCTGCTGCATCGGTTGACCCGGGTCAGAGACGCGTAAGCGTGTCCGCGGCGGACGGCACCAGCGCTACCTCGGCGGCTCATCCGCGCCTGACGCTGTTCGCGGTGTGTCTCGCGGTGTTCATGCTGCTGCTGGACATGACCATCGTGTCAGCCGCGTTGGCCAACATCCAGGCGTCGCTGGATGCCGAATTGAGTGGACTGCAGTGGGTGGTGGACGCCTACGCGCTGCCGATGGCGGGACTGCTGCTCACCGCCGCCACCGTGGGCGACCGCCTTGGCCGCCGGCGGCTCTATTTGATCGGGATGACGGTGTTCACCGCGGCCTCCACCGCCTGCGCGCTGGCCGGCAGTATCGAGGCGCTGAACCTGAGCCGGGCCGTGCAGGGGGCGGGTGGGGCGGTGCTGCTCGGCGTCTCGCTGCCGATGGTCGCCGCAGCCTTTCCCGAACAGCGCAGCAGGGGCATCGCGATTGCGATCTACGGCGCGGTGATGGGTGCGGCCGCGGCCGCCGGGCCGTTGCTGGGCGGAGCGCTGGTCGGCGCTTTCGGCTGGGAGTCGATCTTCCTCATCAACGTGCCGATCGGGGCGGTGGCGCTGGGCGTCGCCTGGCGCTATGTGTCGGAAACCCGTGCGGCACAACACCGCCCGCTTGACCTGACGGGCGCCGCGATCCTGTCCGGCGCATTGTTCGCCGGCGTGTACGTGTTGATCGAAGGTAACCGCCGCGGCTGGACCGACCCGGTGATCCTGACGCTCGGCGCGGCCGCCGTGGCCGGCCTGCTGGCGTTCTGCTGGTGGGAGTCCCGCGTCAGCGCGCCGATGCTCGACCTGAGCGTGGTGCGCCGGCCCGGGTTCGCGGGGGTGTCGATCGCGGCCTTCGCGGCGGCCGGAACGTTGATTGCGTCTACCAACTATCTGGCGCTGTATCTGATGAACACGTTGGGATACAGCCCTTTCCAGTCGGGACTGCGTGCTCTGCCGTTGACCGTCGCCTGTGTGGTGGGCGCCCCGCTCGCCATGGTGGCCGCCCGGTACGCGCCGGCCTGGACGTCGATCCCGGGCGGGGTGGTGCTGATCGCAGCGGGGTTGTGGCTGATGACCGGCGTCACCGAAACCACGCAGTGGACACACTTCATCGCGGGGTCGATCGTGGCCGGCCTCGGCCTGGGCGGCCTGTTCGCGCTGACCTCGGACATCGCACTGCAATTCGTCCCTGCCGAGGACGCCGGGATGGCGACCGGGGCGGTCAGCACCGTTCGGCAGATCGGCATCCTGGCCGGGGTCGCCGGGCTCGGTGCCCTCTTCAGCCGACATGCCGCCGACGGCGCGTCGGCCGGTCTGAGCAAACTGGCCGGTGTGCCTTCCGGGCCCCGGCAGGTGCTGGTCGACCGGTTGTCGGCCGGTGCCGGTCTGCGGGTGCTCGACTTTCTGCCCGACGAGCTCAAACCGGCGGTGCCCGTCATCGCCCGGGTAGCCCGGCAGGCCAGCGCCGACGGTATGCAGGCGGCGCTGGAGGCGGCCGCCGTCGCCGCGACGCTGGCCGCGGTCGCGGCGGCGATACTGATCGCACTGGGAGCCCGTCGCACGTCGTAACGCTGTTTGCTGACAATCGCCCTGGGTAACCTGCGAATACCATGATGGGCGACGCGAGCATCATCCCCGCAACCGCTGGCGGCCGCTACAGCGTTGTGATTTCGACCAACCCGGCAGATATCGAAGCCGCGCAGCGGTTGCGTTATCGGACCTTTGCCGAGGAGATGGGCGCGGCGCTGCCCCGGGCGATTCCGGGTCCGCTGACCGGGGAGATGATCGATGTCGACCAATTCGATCCGTACAGCGAGCACCTGCTCGTCCGCGACGAATCGGCCGGGCAGATCGTCGGCTGTTACCGACTGCTGCCGCCCGACGGTGCCCGCGCGGCCGGTGGGATATTCGCCGACACGATCTTCGACATCGGCGGTTTGAATGCGCTGCGGCCCACGCTGGTCGAACTCGGCCGCGCGAGCGTGCATCCCGAGCATCGCAGCGGCGCGGTGATGGGCCTGCTGTGGGCGGGCATCATCCGCTATCAGGAACTGACCGGCCACGAATGGGGCGTGGGCTGCCTGTCGGTCCGGATGGAGGGCGGTGGGCCGCGGGGAGCCCTGGTGCGCGGTGTGCGCGACTTCGCGTTCGGTGCGCATCCGGCGCCTCCGCAATACCGGGTCACGCCCCGAAACCCGGTGCGGGTCAACGGTTTGAGTCTCTCGGAGCTGCCCGACCCGGGCCGGGTGCGCATCCCGCCGATGGTGCAGGGTTCGTTGCGGATCGGCGGACTGATCTGCGGTGAACCCTCTTACGACGCGGACTTCGACATGGCCGATTTCGTGGTGCTGATCAACAGGTCCATGGTGCGTGGACGCTACCTGGAGCGGTTGACGCGCGCGCATGCCCATGCCTGAACACACCGATCTGCTCGGCATCGGTTTCGGCCCGTCCAACCTCGCGCTGGCGATCGCGCTGGCCGAGTTGGACCGCGAGGCGGTGTTCGTCGAGGCGCAGCCCGAGTTCGGTTGGCACCGTGGAATGTTGCTGCCGGGCGCCAGAATGCAGATCCCGTTTCTCAAGGATCTGGTCACATTACGAAACGCCAAGAGCCACTTCACTTTTCTGAACTACCTGAGTGAGCGTGGCCGGATCGTCGACTTCATCGGTCGGCATACGATGTTTCCGAGCCGGATGGAGTTCCATGACTATCTGGCATGGGCCGCAGCCGGGCTCGGCGCCGACGTCCGTTACGGGCAGCGCATTGTCGAGGTGACGGCGGACGATTCGGGCATGCTGGTGCGCGCGGAGTCCGGGTGGGCGATGCACGCCGGTGCCCTGGTGCTCGGCACCGGCCTGTGCCCGATGCTGCCGCACGGCAGGTCCGAAACCTCCCGGCAGTGGCACAGCCACCGCCTGCTGTCCCGTCTTGCTGCCCTCGATGTTGCTGACCCGAAACGATTCGCGGTGGTCGGCGCGGGGCAGAGCGCAGCGGAAGTAGCCAGCTACCTGCATCAGACCTACCCCGCGACCGAAGTGCGCGCGGTCTTTACCCGCTACGGATACAGCGTGGCCGACGACAGCCCTTACGCGAATCGCATCTTCGATCCGTCAGCCGTGGACGACTTCTACACAGCCGACCAGTCACTGCGACAACGACTCCTCGATTACCACCGGTCGACCAACTACTCGGCGGTGGATGCGGAACTGATCGACGCACTTTATGCGCGCGAGTACGCCGAACGGGTGTCCGGCGAGCGCCGATTCTTCATCGACAATGCATCCGAAATTACTGCCACGCAGGAACATTCGGATGGGGTGCAGGTGACGATCACCCACCTGATCGACCACTCGCAGCAGACCCTGGACTGCGATGCAGTGATCTACGCGACGGGCTATGCGCCGCTGGATGTCCGGCACTTCCTGGGCGAGCTGGCCTGTCTTTACCAGTTCGACCCGGCGGGGCGCCCGCTGGTCACCCGGGATTACCGACTGGTGCCCTCGTCAGCGGCGCCCGGGGACATCTATCTGAACGGCTCGGTAGAGCACACGCACGGGTTGGGCTCCACTTTGTTGTCGAACGTCGCGGTGCGAGCCGGGGAAATTGCGGCGAACTTTGCCGCTCGGCCATGACCGACCCAGCGTGATAGGTTACCCTTACCTAACTTAATGGGAGGCGAGGATGGCCGAAACGAAGGCGTCGCGGGGCTGGCAAGGCACCGTGCTCAAGCTGATGGGTGCCGGGGACTACCGCCTCACCGTGACCCGCCGACGGGAGATCAGTCCGCACTACCTGAGGGTGAGCTTCGAGGACGGCGGGATGTTGGCCGCGCATGCGGTGCACCCGACGATGTGGATCCGAATGTGGTTCGCCGACGGCGACCGTTCGCACCAACGCGGCTACACCCTCGTCGACCCGGATCCGCAGGCGGGCACCTTCGACGTCGAGTTCGCCTTGCACGACGGGGTCGCTTCGGACTGGGCACGCAGCGCGCAACCGGGTGACACCATCGACGCGACGGTACTGGGCAGCAAGTTCGCCATCCCGGAACCGGCGCCCACCGGGTACGTCATCGTCGGCGACACCGCCTCGCTGCCGGCCATCAACTCCCTGCTGGGTGCGATCGGCGACGCCCCGGCGCGGGTGTTTCTGGAGGCCGGTTGTGACGACGACAAGAACTTGCCGGTGGCCCGCAACGCCGATGTCGTCTGGGTGGATCGGCACAGCGCGGACGAGTCGCTGATCGAGACAGTGCGCGCGGCGGCGTTCGACGCCGGCGACCACTTCGGTTGGGTCGCGTGCAGTATGCGTACCACGCGCTCGGTAGCCCGCGTACTGCGGGAAGAATTTGGGATACCACGCAAATCTATTAAGGCGCAGGCCTATTGGACGAACTGACCGGTGATACCACCGGGACGACGAACTCTTCGATCATTGCCTGTTCGTCATCCTCGTCGCGGCCGGGGAACATCAGCAGCGAGATGATCATCCGCACCGTCCAGCGCGCGCGGCGTTGCACCACGGCGGGGTCGTCGGGTCCCAGCGAATTCAGAAAGTTGGAGGCCAGGGCGGTGATCACCTCGGACTGCCCGGCCAGTTCGCCACCGATCGGCAGCACGGTGGACCCGAACCACGCTGACAGCGCCGGACTTTCGCGCACCATCCGCAATGTGGCGCTGATGCCGGCGACCAGTCGCTGGTGTGGATCCCCGACCCGTTCGATCGCCTGCAGGATCTCTCGGCCCAGTCGGTGCGTCTCCCGGTGCACATAAGCGGTGCGCAGCGCCTCCCGGCTGTCGAAGTACCGGTACAGCGTTGCCCGCGAACACCCTGCGGCTCTGGCGATTTCGTTCATGCCGACCGAGGAAGGATCCTGTTCGGTGAACAGTCGCTCGGCGGCATCGAGGATGCGGTCGGCAGCGGCTTCGCTGCGGCGATCGGCCAGCCAGTCCATCAGGCCTTGATCCTGATCGGCACCGACAGCGGACGGCGTACGTAGCTACCACCGGACCACACCGGTTCGCCGACCTCGAAATCGGGGCAGCGACTGAGTAGTTCGGTCAACGCGACCCGGGATTGCATGCGTGCCGCGGCCGCGCCCAGGCAGTGGTGTGCGCCATGGCTGAAAGTCAGGATGTTGCGCGGGCGACGCCGCACATCGAGTTCGCCTGCGTCAGAACCATATACGCGCTCGTCGCGGTTAGCCGAGCCGTACACCAACAGCACCCGGCGCCCGGCCGGGATGGTGGTGTCCTCGATCGTGACGTCGCGGGTTGCGGTGCGGGCCAGGTTCTGTGCCGGTGAGGTGAGTCGCAACAGTTCGTCGACCGCGTCCGGGATCAGGCCGGGGTCATCGACCAGCAGCTGTCGCTGATCGGGCCGTTCATACAGCAAAGGCATTGAGCCACCCAGCATTCCGGTGACGGTGTCGTTTCCGCCGGTGACCATGGTGAAGGTGAAGCCCAGGATCGACAGGATGCCGGCCATATCGCCGTCGGTGCCCACCCCGGCGGCCACCAGGTGCGAGATGGTGTCGTCCTCGGGTTCGGTGCGGCGCCGTTCGATCAGCGCGGTGAAATACGCCATCATGGTTCCGACTGCGTCGCCGACGGTTTCCAGCGCGCTGACGATGCCGCCCTCGGCGGTGTTGGCCGCGACGATGGCCTGGGTCCAGCCGTCGAACTGCGCCCAATCCTCTTCGGGCACACCGAGATAATGCGCCACCACCATCGAGGGCAGCGGCTTGAACAGCTCGGTGACGATGTCGCCACCCCCGTTGGCGCGGATCTTCTCGATTCGTTCGACGACGAATTCGCGCACCTTGGGTTCGACGGCCTCGACCTGTCGCGGGGTGAATCCCCGGGACACCAGTTTGCGAAACTGCGTGTGCACCGGCGGGTCCTGCATCACCATGGGCGGGTTGTCCCGCAGCCCGATCATGTCCAGGTCGCCGTAGTTGACGGTCAGACCTTCCGCGGAGGAGAACGTCCGGTGGTCGCGGGCGGCGGACCAGACGTCGGCGTGGCGGGTCAGCACGTAGTAGTCGTGCTCGGGATGTCCCGGCGGGACGACGTGGTGCACCGGGTCGTGGTCGCGCAGCGCTTTGTACATCGGCCAGGGATTCGGCCAGGTCTCGGCGGTGGCCAGGACGAACTTCACGGGCGCTTCGTGAGACACAACGGCAGTCATGTCTTATTATTACGACAGATCCGAAGATGCGTCAACGGCTGCGATCGCGGCGGACCAGCTTCGGCGCCACGCGAAGCCGCACCGATCAGATCCCCGACCCTGGGTTCAGAATCCCCAACGGATCCAGCGCATCCTTGATCCGCCGGTTCAGGTCCATCACCTCAGGTCCGAGATAGTCGCCCAGCCAGGGCCGTTTCAACCGCCCGACACCATGCTCACCGGTGATGGTGCCGCCCAGCCCCACGGCCAGGTCCATGATCTCGCCGTACGCCAGCTGGGCGCGTTCGGCCATCGCGGCATCGTCGGGGTCGAACACCAGCAGCGGGTGCGTATTGCCGTCCCCGGCGTGGGCGATCACCGAGATCATCAGGTCCCGCTCCTCGGCGATGCGCGCAATCCCGGTCACCAGCGAACCCAGCGCCGGCAGTGGCACCCCCACGTCCTCCAGCAACAACGATCCCTTGGCTTCGACGGCCGGGATGCAGAACCGGCGGGCGGCGACGAACGCCTCCCCCTCGTCGGGGTCGTCGGTGGAGAACACCTCGGTGGCACCATGTTCGGCGAACACCGTGGCCATCAACTCGGCATCTTCCGCGCCGGCGCGACCCCGTTCGTCGGAAGCGGCCACCAGCATCGCTGCCGCGCCGCGGTCCAGGTCCATTCGCAAGGTGTCCTCGACGGCGTTGATCGCCACCGAGTCCATGAACTCCAGCATCGCCGGGCGCAGCCGGGCGGTGACGCCGAGCACCGCATCGACGGCGGATTCCACCGACGCGAAACTGGCCACCACCACGCTCAACGGGTTCTGGGCTGGCATCAACCGCAGCGTCACCTCGGTGACCACGCCCAGCGTTCCTTCGCTGCCCACGAACAGCTTCGTAAGAGAAAGTCCGGCAACGTCTTTCAGGCGCGGACCGCCCAGCCGCACCGCGGTGCCGTCGGCCAGCACCACCTGCATGCCCAACACGTAGTCGGTGGTGACGCCGTACTTCACGCAGCACAGCCCGCCGGCGTTGGTGGCGATATTGCCGCCGATGCTGCAGATCTCCCACGACGACGGGTCCGGGGGATACCACAGCCCGTGCTCGGCGACGGCCTTCTTCACCTCGGCGTTGAACAGGCCCGGCTGGCATACCGCGGTACGGGTCACCGGGTCGACGGTGATATCGCGCATCTTCTCTGTGGACAGCACGATCCCGTTGTCCACCGCCGTCGCCCCGCCGGACAAGCCGCTGCCGGCGCCGCGGGTCACCACCGGCACCCGGTGCGCAGCCGCCCACCGCAGCACGGTCTGCACCTCTGCAGTGTGGCGCGGGCGCACCACGGCCAGCGGTTTGCCCGCCGAAGGGTCCAGCGCACGGTCCTGTCGGTAGCCCTCGGTCACCGCGGGATCGGTGATCACCATCCCGTCGGGCAGTTCGGCGATGAGGTCCTCCAGCACACG
The DNA here is from genome assembly GCF_059813065.1 of Mycobacterium sp. NGS24. Classification (NCBI taxonomy): domain Bacteria; kingdom Bacillati; phylum Actinomycetota; class Actinomycetes; order Mycobacteriales; family Mycobacteriaceae; genus Mycobacterium; species Mycobacterium sp. NGS24. Next base: position 14,274 of record NZ_JCALDW010000029.1, on the reverse strand, counting down.
CCGATCCTACGTCGCTGGATCCACCGCAAACTCCGGCGCGCGGTCCAGTTCCCGCAACGCCGGCAGCCGCAGGCAGATCAGCCCGGTCGCCAGAATCGGCAACGCCAGCGCCAGGAACGCGACGTGCAAGCCGGCGGCGTCGGTCAGCGGGCCGGCCAGCAGCAGACCCAGCGGACCGGCGCCGTAGGCCAGCGACGTCATCACGCCGACCACCCGGCCGCGCAGCTGCGTCGGGGTGCGCGTCTGCACGACGTAGGCGTAGATCGGCTGGATCGGCCCGTACACCACGCCCACCACCGCGACCAGCGCCAGGATTACCGGCAGCGGCGGCAGCAGCGCGATCAATGCCGCGGCCGCGCCCAGGGTCAGGACCGCGGCCAGCATGATCATCCGGCGCGGTACCCGTTGGGCCAGCGCCACGTAACCCAGCGCACCCACCAGCCCGCCCAGCGACAATGCCATCAGCACCGTCCCGAGCTGTCCCGGCTGATTGCGGTCGGTGAAGTACTTCGGGAACAGCACGCTTTCCATCGGCAGGTACAGCGCGGTGACCACCAGGTCGATCAGCGCCAAGGTGCGCAGCACCCGCAAACTCCACACGAAGCGCAAGCCTTCGGAGATCCCCGACCGCAGACCCTCGGGCCGCGAGGCATGCAGCGGTTTACCGGCACCCTCGAGGCGCAGCACCGAGATCGCCAGGATGGACAATGCGAACGCAGCGGCGGTGATCCACATGGTGGTGATGCCGCCGACCGTTGCGATCATCAGCCCGCCGATCCCCGGACCGACCATGAAGGCCAGGTTGAGGATCGCCTCGTAAAGGCTGTTCACGCGGTCCAGCGACCACCCCGCCCGGGCGGCGGCCTCGGGCAGCATCGACTGGCGGGCGGTGATGCCGGCCGGGTCGAAGGCCGCCGCGCACGCGCCCAGCCCGGCCAGCACCGCAACGTTGACCGCCTGCTCGCCGAACGCCCACGCCACCACCGGGACCGCGGCCACCGCTGCCCCGGACAGCGCATCGGCCACCATCGACACCCGCCGGCGCCCGAAGTAGTCCACCGCGGTGCCTGCGACCAGCGTGGAGAACAGCAGCGGCAGCGTGGTCGCGCCCGCGACGATCGAGGCCTGTCCCGCGCTGCCCTGTCGCTGCAGCACCAACCAGGGAAACGCGACCAGGGAGATACCGTCGCCCGCACCTGCCATCAGGGTGGCGAACAGGACCAGCAGGGCCGGGGTCTTGTGGTTCACGGGCTTCTTCTCGTTCATGGATACCCTTGATGTGGTCGGGCCGAATGTAGCGGTAAACCACCCGCCGGAACCACCGAATTTCGGTGCAGCCGAGCGCCGCCGGCTGGGTGAATGCAGGATGTACGTGTGTCGCTCCGCCATCCCCGCACCGGCCGCGCCTTCGACTCGCCGGTGCCGCCCGGCTCGGGGTGGCCGGGTGACAGGGCGACGCCGCAGACCCCGGTGGCCGCCGACGCTGCGCAGGTCACCGAGCTGGCGGGGGCAGCGGGGTCCATCGCCGAGCTGGACGCGCAGAGCAGCGTGTGCCGGGCGTGCCCGCGCCTGGTCACCTGGCGCGAGGACGTCGCGGTGACCAAACGACGCGCGTTCGCCGAACAGCCGTACTGGGGACGACCGGTGCCGGGGTGGGGTTCGGAGCGTCCGCGGCTGCTGATCGTCGGGCTGGCTCCCGCCGCCAACGGCGCCAACCGCACCGGACGGATGTTCACCGGTGACCGGTCCGGCGACCAGCTCTACGCGGCGCTGTTCCGGGCCGGGTTGGTGAACCAGCCGACCAGCGTCGACGCCGCAGACGGCTTGCGGGCCAAGCAGATTCGTCTGGTCGCCCCGGTGCGTTGCGCGCCGCCGGCCAACGCCCCGACGCCGGCCGAGCGGGATACCTGCGCGCCCTGGCTGGGTGCGGAGTGGCGGCTGGTCTCGGCGCACGTGCGGGTGCTGGTCGCCCTCGGCGGGTTCGCCTGGCAGGTCGCCCTGGCGATGACGGGCGCTCCCAAGCCCAAACCAAAGTTCGGTCACCGGGTCGTCGCCGAGTTGCCTGCCGACAAGCGCCTCCTCGGCTGCTACCACCCGAGCCAGCAGAACATGTTCACAGGTAGGTTGACTCCGGCAATGCTCGACGAGGTGTTCGCGGACGCAAAGAAGCTGGCAGGGATCAGGTAATGGTGGAATCGGTGCTGGTGTCCGGTGCCAGCGTGGCGGGCCTCGCTGCGGCGTATTGGCTTGGGCGCAATGGTTATTCGGTCACTGTGGTGGAACGTCATCCGGGGCTGCGGCCGGGCGGGCAGGCAATTGACGTGCGTGGGCCGGCGCTGGAGGTGCTGGATCGGATGGGTCTGCGGGCCGTCGCCGAAGATCTCAAGACCCGCATCAAGGGTTTTTCCGTCGTCGACCGTGACGGCAACGAACTGTCCAGGGACACCGAATCAACGCCGACCGGTGGGCCGATCGACAATCAGGACATCGAACTGCTGCGCGACGATCTGATCGGATTGCTTTACGACGAAACCAAATTGAAGACCGAGTTCCTGTTCGACGACACCATCGTCACCATCAGCAATCTGGGACCGTCCGTCGACGTGACATTCGAGCATGCCGACCCCCGCAGCTTCGATCTGGTGGTCGGCGCGGACGGCCTGCACTCGAACGTGCGCCGACTGGTGTTCGGTCCCGAGGACCGTTTCAAGAAGCGACTGGGAACGTACGCGGCGATCTTCACCGTGCCGAACTTCCTGGAACTGGACTACTGGCAGATGTGGCACTACGGCGACACGAGCATGGCGGGCGTGTACAGCGCGCGCAACAACTCCGAGGCGCGGGCAATGCTCGGATTCATGGAACCCGACGTGCGAATCGACTACCGCGACAGGGAACTTCAGTTCGCCGAGCTGGACAGGCGAATGGCCGACGACGGGTGGGTCCGTCCGCAGTTGCTCGAGCTGATGCGATCCGCGCCGGATTTCTACTTCGACGAGATGGCGCAGATCGTGATGGATCACTGGTCGATCGGACGGGTGGTGCTGGTGGGCGACGCCGGCTATTGCTCCTCGCCGATGTCGGGCCAGGGGACCAGTCTGGCGCTGCTGGGCGCCACCATTCTGGCCGGCGAACTCAAGCTGGCCCGCCTCGATCACGGACTCGGATTCGCCAACTATTTCAAGCGCTTTCGCGCCTACACCGAACGCACCCAGTTCCTGGCCACCGACAGCATCCCGGGTGGCGCACCCATTTCGCAGGAACAGTTCGACCTGATCGTGAACTCGATCACGTTGATGAACTACTGAGGGAAGGTTCCTGCCGCCGAACGCGTTGTTCCCGTCGTGCGCCTTTCCGTTCTTGATCTCGTCCCGGTGCGCACCGACCAGTCCACCGGGAACGCGCTGGCGGCCACCGTGTCGCTGGCGCAGACCGCCGACCGTCTGGGTTTCACCCGGTACTGGATCGCCGAACACCACAACATGCCATCAGTGGGTGCGACCAATCCGCCGGTGCTCATCGCCTATCTCGCCGCGCAGACCCGGCAGCTGCGGCTGGGTTCGGGTGGGGTGATGTTGCCCAACCACGCGCCGTTGACCGTCGCCGAGCAGTTCGCGCTGCTGGAGGCCGCCGCGCCGGGCCGTATCGACCTTGGCATCGGCCGTGCCCCCGGCTCCGATCCGGTCACGTCCTACGCGCTGCGTGGCGGGAAGGACGACAGCGACATCGCGAACTTCCCGGACTACCTCGACGATGTGGTCGCGCTGATGAGCGCCCACGGAGTGCGGGTGCCGCTGCGTTCGGGGGATTACACGCTCAAGGCGACTCCGGCCGCGGTCAGTGAGCCGCGGTTGTGGTTGCTGGGCTCGTCGATGTATTCGGCGCGGCTGGCAGCTGCCAAGGGACTGCCGTATGTATTCGCCCATCACTTCTCCGGTCAGGGCACCGAGGAGGCGCTGCAGTATTACCGCTCGCATTTTCGTCCCAGCGACCTCACGGCCGAACCGCTGACCTTCCTGACCGTCAATGCCGCCGTCGCCGAAACCCGGGACGAGGCAACGGATTTGATCCTGCCCAACCTGCAGATGATGGCTCGGTAGCGCACCGGGAAACCGCTCGGACCGGTGCCGTTGGTCGAGGAGGCCCGCGGGGCGCAGTTGACGCCGCCCGAGCAGCACATCGTCGACAGTGGGTTGCGCCGCGCTGTGGTCGGCGCACCCGCCGAGGCGGCCGAGCAGCTGCGTGTGTTGGCCGAGCGCTTCGAGGTCGACGAGGTGATGGTGCATCCGGTCGCCTCGGCACACCGCGGCACCGACCCGGCGACCGCACCCGCCCGGGTGGCGACGCTGGAGCTGCTCGCCAAAGAGCTGTTCTGACCCGGCCCGTCTTACGCCAACGTGGCGGACGGCGGCGGATTGTTCGCCGCCGGATCGGGCACGTGCCTCTCGATCCATCGTTGCAGATCAGCTGCCGGCAGCGGCGGGCTGTGCACGAAACCCTGGGTGATGGTGCAGCCGTACTGACGCAGCGCGCGCAGGGTCGCCTCGTCTTCGACGCCCTCGGCTACCAGGTCGGCGCCCAGACTGGCGGCCAGCGCCACGGTGGATCGCACGATCGCCACCGACCGGGGATCCTGGGCGAGTCGTGCCACGAACACCCGGTCGAGTTTGAGCTCGTCGACCGAGACATCCTGCAGCCGCGCCAGCGAGGACCAGCCGGTGCCGTAGTCGTCCAGCGAAATGCGCACACCGAGCTGCTGCAGCGCAGCGACGGTGTTGCGGGACCGTTCCGAGTCGACCAGCGTGCTCTCGGTGATCTCGATGATCAACGCGTCGGCGGGCAGGCCGTGGGTGCGCAACTGCTGCTCGATGGTGCCGACCAGGTCCAGGTCCAGCAGGTTCGTCGTTGACAGGTTCACCGCGACGGTCAATCGCAGGCCCTGCTCACGCCAGCTGCGGATCTGCTCGAGTGCGACGTTGACGGTACGGTTAGCGACCTTGCGCATCAGGCCGGCGCGTTCGGCGGCGGGCAGGAACTCCTCCGGCAGCAACAACCCGCGGCTGGGATGATGCCAGCGCAGCAAGGCCTCGACGCTGTGCACGCTGCCGTCGTGGGCGTTGATCTTGGGTTGGTAATGGCAGGTCAGGTCGGCGCCGTCGACCAGCGCGACGCGTAGTTCCTCGATCAGGTTGGGATCGTTGTCGCGGTACAGCTCGTACGCCGAGTCGTACACCACGATCTTGCTCCGGGTGGACTTGGCGTGCGGGATCGCAATCTCGGCGCGGTTCAGCAGCTCCTGCGGATGATCGCAGTGGTCGGGGTACAGGGCGATGGCGATGCGGGCGTCGACCTGCACGGTCATCGGATCCAGCGTGAACGGGTGCCCCAACGCCTCCAGCAATCGGCCCGCCTGTGCGCGCGCCGCGATCAGGTCGGCCCCTTCGGCAAGCAGGATCGCGAACTGGTCGTCACCGGCGCGGGTGAGCAGATCTTCCCGACGTACGTTCTGGGACAGTCGGTTCGCGATCTGGCACAGCAGCTCGTCACTGAAATGGTGGCCGACCGTGTCGCTGATCTCCTGGAATTCGTGCAGTTGCAGCAGCAGCAGCGCGCGACGGGCCGGGGTCCTGGTGCTCAGGGTGGGGGTGAGCACGGGTGTGGACGGCGGAGAAGTGGGCACCTCGGTCAGCGCTGTGGCCAGCGACCGCCGGTTGGGCAGCGTGGTCAGCTCATCGGTCATGGCCCGCTTGTGGGTTTCGGCCATGATGCTGACCTCGCGGAACGTCACCGAGAACCGCGCTGCCACCGCGATCAAACTCAGCGCCGCCAGAATCTGCGCGGCGCGGGATTCGGGCCCCACCGCGGTGACGGACAACGCGACGATGGTGCATGCCACCGGTGCCACATAGGGACCCAACCCGCGCCTGGGCAGCGGCGGCACCGACGACCACGCCGCCCAGCTGGCCGCTGCGATCAACAGCGAGGAGGCGGGCCAGAACGCGTCGAGGATGGTGCCGACCCGATAGTCGCTGGCGGACGTCTCGAACAGGTACGCGGTGTCGGCCGTCGCGAACAGGACGAACCCGGCCGCCAGCAGTCCCCAGCGGAATTCGTGCCGCCAGCCCAGGATCGGCAGCATTCCGGCGGCCAGCGCCAGCAGCACCAGGTCGAACCACGGGTAGACCAGTCCCACCAGCACGGTGGCCGGTGCCCGCAAGGCGGCGTCGTGAATGGGCCCGGCCATCAGCGCGGCGCCGACGGCCGCCATGGCCAGGCCGCACACGACGGAATCGAGACGGATCGGGACGGGCACCCGTTTCAGCCGGAAGCGCATCAGCAGTAACAGACCGGCGTAGGTGAGCGGGTAGAACGCCAGATAGGCCGGATCGGCGATCGACGGCGACTGACCTTCGTGGACCCAGCGGGTGTAGATGATGTCGCCGAATGCCGAAGAGGCCATCCCGACGGCGATCAGGATCCACGCCGGACGGTCGGCCGTGACGCGGTAGCCGCGGACGGCGACCAGCGACGCGGCGAACAGGTTCAGCGCGGGATAGAGGACGTTGGCGAAGAACGGCGTGTGGTCGGCGCGCGGGTCGGGCCAGCACGACGCCGCGAAAATGACCACACCGATCGTCAGAAGCGTCAGCGCTATCCGGATGCCCAGCGGCGGCCACCGGACGCTGGGCGCTTGTTCGTAGGTTTCGTCCGGCTTCGGTCTGGCCGCCGTGGCGAGCGGCCGGAAGGTGCGGGCCAGCGCGCTGGCGTTGGCCGAGCCGCTCACCGATCCGAAGGCGCTCGGGGCACCTCGGGGCAGCCGGCCGCCTTCGAGGCTGTTCTCGAACGCCGCGATCGCCGAATCGGCCGATTCGGGCAGTGCGTAGCGCAGTGGCAGATCCGGCACGAAGCTGCGGATGCATTGTCCGCCTTCGCGTTTGGCGGCATACATGGCCAGGTCCGCGTGGCGCAGCAGCTCGTCGACGGTGACGGTGGACTCGGCGACCGCCGCGGTGAACCCGATGCTGGGTCGGACGGCCAGGGGGACGCCGTCGATCACGATCGCCCGCTCGAACGCGTCGAGGACTCGTTGTGCCACGGCGTGCGATTCGGCGACCGGGCCTTCGACGAGCACGGCGAATTCGTCACCGCCGAGTCGGGCGACGGTGCCCGCCTGATCCAGCGCGGCGGTGAGCCGACCGGCGACCCGGACCAGCAATTCGTCGCCGGCCGGGTGGCCCAGCGCGTCGTTGACGGACTTGAAGTCGTCCAGGTCCAGGCACATCACCGCGATCGGTGCGGCGTGCTGGCGGCGACGGGAAACAGCTTCTTCCAAGGTGTGCAGGAAGTTCGCGCGGTTGGCCAGCCCGGTCAGGCTGTCCCGGAACGCTTCCTGGGCGACATCGCTCAACAGGCGCTGGTTCTCGACCAGCACCAGCAACTGCCGGATGAGCACCGTCGCCACCAGAATTCCGAGCCCCACCAGTAGCGGGCCGTGCCGCATCATGTGCAGGGCGTGGCCCAGCCCGATGGCGGCGGCCAGCACCAGCGGAAGGTAGGGCAGCCACAGCCGTACCCGCGAGGTGATCTCGTCGAGCGTCGGCGGGACATCAGACTCTTGCGCGCTCACCAGTCCGGCCAGCGCCGCCAGGCCCAAACCCGCCACCCGGCTGACGTCCACCAGATCGCCGGTGTGGTAGCTGCCGATGCCGGTCTGGAAGAGCACGACCATGTCGGTGAGACCGATGGTCACAATCCCGCTGGACAGCAGCGTCATGCTGCGGCGGCCGCCGGGGCGGCCCCGGGACAACACCAGGATCGCCGTGGTCATCAGGGTGACGTCGGCGAAGACGTGGACGACTGTGGTGGGCCGCGAACCGGTGTTGGTTTGCAGCAGTTTGTCCAGGACGAACACCCACGAGGCCACGAACAGCGATGTCGCCACGATGATGCCGTCCAGGACGAGTCGCCACAGGTTGTGGCCGGCCGGCTGGGCCAGCAGCAATAAGGCGGTGAGGGTACCGACGGGATACAGCAGCAGCACGAACTCCGCTGCGGCCGGATGGGTGGCGTGGTCGAGTTCGGGTCGCACGTCCAGCGCGGCCCAGATGACTTCGCCGACAGCCCAGCCGGTCAGTGCCACCGCCATGGCCAGCCACCCGAACCTGAATCGCCCGACCGCCTGCCGGGCCGCCGCCACCGCACAACTGCTCGCGAACGTGAGGCACAGCACGGTCACGACCTGCACCACGGGCCGCGTCGCGTAGGGACCCTGCCAGCCGCACAGCGAAGAGCAGATCACCAGCAGCGCCGCGAAACCGTACCCGAGGACGACGGCACAACTGACGCCCATGCTCAGCCCGGTGAGCGGGCACGGCAGTCCCGTCCAGCGCTTCATTCCAGCTCCAGCTCGCGCGCGCATTTTCGGCGAAGTACCGACGAGCTTCACCGCGCTCCCACAGAATAGCTGCCGGACTCTGGTCCGACTCGATGACGAGCGACTACGCGGCCACCGGCTACGAACTCGTCGCGGCCAGCGCGTCCCGCAGGATGCGCCCGGTGGCCTCCCGGTCCGGGTCGCGGCGCAGCACCATGCCTTTCACCAGCGACAGCTTGTCGCCGCTGCGCCGGGGCAGGACGTGCAGGTGGATGTGCAGGACGGTCTGGAAGGCGGCCCGGCCGTCGTTGATCGCGATGTTGGTCGCGTCCGCCAGGTCGGTGGCTTTGGCGGCCCGCGCGATGCGCTGGCCCAGGGTGATCATGCCGGCCAGCGTCTGTGGTGGCGTGTCGGCGAGGTCCACGCTGTGCTTCTTGGGGATGACCAGGGTGTGCCCGCGGGTGAACGGCCGGATGTCCAACAACGCCAGGTACTCGTCGTCTTCGCAGATCCGGATGGCCGGGGCGTCCCCGGCGACGATCGCACAAAACACGCAGGACATGCCGTCACCGTACTGGGTCGCGACAGTCCGGCCGCAGCCAGCGATACGCTGCGGCGGTGGACCCTCGTGATCTCGCGTTCGCCGGCGCGGCCGAACAAGCGCGCATGCTGGCCGACGGGGAAGTCACGGCGCCGGAGCTGCTCGAGGTCTACCTGGAACGCATCGAGCGGCTGGACAGCGAACTGCGCTGTTACCGGGTGGTGCGCTACGACGCTGCCCGCAAGGACGCCGAAACCGCCCAGCAACTACTGGACGCCGGGGTGCGCCGGCCGCTGCTCGGGGTGCCGCTAGCAATCAAGGACGATGTCGACGTCGCCGGTGAGGCGACCACCTACGGCAGCGGCGCGCACGGCCCGCCGGTAACCGACGACGCCGAGGTGGTGCGCCGGCTGCGGGCGGCGGGCGCGGTCGTGATCGGCAAGACCGCGGTGCCCGAACTGATGATCATGCCGTTCACCGAGTCGCTGACGTTCGGCGCGACGCGCAACCCGTGGAACCCGCGTCGCACGCCGGGCGGCAGCAGCGGCGGTAGCGCGGCGGCGGTCGCTGCCGGACTGGCGCCGCTGGCGTTGGGTTCCGACGGCGGCGGGTCCATCCGTATCCCGGCGACCTGGTGCGGATTGTTCGGACTCAAACCGCAACGGGACCGGGTCTCGCTGGAGCCGCACGACGACGCCTGGGAAGGGTTGAGCGTCATCGGTCCCATCGCGCGTTCGGTGCTGGATGCGGCGTTGTTCCTGGATGCGACGACGACGGTGCCCGGGCCCGACGGCGAGTTCGTCGCGGCGGCGACGCGCAGTCCCGGACGGCTGCGAATTGCGTTGAGCACCAAGGTGCCGACGCCGATGCCGGTCCGGGTGGGCCAGGCCCAGTTGACCGCGCTCGAGCAAGCGGGTGCGTTGCTGCGCGACCTGGGCCACGAGGTGATCGTCCGCGATCCGCAGTATCCGCCGTCGCTCTACGCGAACTATCTGCCCCGAATGTTGCGGGGCATCAGCGACGACGCCGACGCGCAGGCGCATCCCGAGCGGCTGGAGCCGCGGACCCGCACCATCGCGCGAATGGGTTCGTTCTTCTCTGACCGGCGGATGACCGCGCTGCGCGAGGCCGAGGTCGGTTTGAGCCGGCGGATCCAGTCGATCTTCCAGGACGTCGACGTGGTGGTGACTCCGGGCACCGCGGCCGGCCCGTCGCGGGTCGGCGCCTACCAGCGCCGCGGCGGGATCTCGACGTTGTTGCTGGTGGGCCAACGGGTTCCGTTTCAGCAGGTGTGGAACCTCACCGGCCAGCCCGCCGCCGTGGTGCCGTGGGACTTCGACGACGAGGGCCTGCCGATGTCGGTGCAGTTGGTCGGCCGGCCCTACGACGAGGCGACGCTGCTGTCGTTGTCGGCGCAACTCGAAGCGGCCCGACCGTGGGCGCAGCGACGCCCACCGGTGTCATGAGCTGTTCAGCGCCCGCCAGGCGGCCAGTTTCACCCCGGGTTTGGTGGCGTGCGCCGGGCTGGTCGACGGCAGCCGCCGGCAATCGACGCCGGCGCGGTCACCGACGAAGCGCCCGTACAAGTCGGCCGCCTTCGCACCGTTGAAGTAAACCCGTTGGATGGCAGGGTAGTTGGCGTATAGCTCAGTAAAATCGTTAATTACCAGGCTTTTCGGATCGATTGCGGAGTCCAGGCTGCCCAATCGGTGGCAGGCGTGCAACACATCCCACAGTGCCACCGCCCGATCCTGCAGGTTGGCCAGTCGTCGGGAATACGTTGCTGTGCAGTCGAATCCGAAGACTTCGCCAAGGATGGTCCAGAACGCGTTGCGCGGGTTCGCGTAGTACTGCTGTACGGCCAGCGACTGGGCGCTCGGAAACGAGCCCAGGATCAGGGTGGTGGCCCGGTCGTCGATAACCGGCGGCAGTCCATGCAGCTGCGGTGTGGTCGTCATTGTCTCGGTGGGTACCCCGGGTAACGCTGTCATGGCGAACGTTGCTGTTATCAGGGTATCCGTCGGTGCGTGGGTCGCGCGGCGGGCGCATCGAATCGCCACCCGTCGTTATACGTTGACCAAATGGCTGAGGACGTGGACGACGATCTGCTCGACGGGTTGGCCGGTGAGCAGCGCGCGGAGCGCGCAGAGCTGGTGGGGTGGCTGCAGGAGCAGGGCATCACCGCCGAGGAGATCCGCTCGTCCAGCCCGCCGCTGCTGCTGGCGAGCCGCCATCTGATCGGTGACGACGGCACCTACGTCTCCACCCGGGAGATCAGCGAGAGTCACGGCATCGATCTCGGTCTGCTGCAACGGATTCAGCGCGCGATCGGCCTGGCCCGGGTGGACGACCCCGACGCCGTGGTCCACATGCGCGCCGACGTCGAAGCCGCCGCGACGGCCCAGCAGTTCATCGAGTTGGGCTTGCCGCCCGACCAGGTGATCGCTGTCGTGCGGGTGCTCGCCGAGGGCTTGTCGCACGCCGCCGAGGTGATGCGGCACGCCGCGCTGTCGGCGATCATGCGCCCCGGGCTCAGCGAAGTGGAGATCGCGAAAGCGTCGAAGGAGCTGATCAGCAAGATCACCCCGCTGCTCGGGCCGATGATCCGGGAAATGCTGTTCATGCACCTGCGGCACATGATGGAGACCGAGGCGGTCAGTGCCGGTGAGCGGGCAGCCGGTCAGCCGCTGCCGGGTGCCCGCGCGGTCACGATCGCGTTTGCCGACCTGGTCGGATTCACCAAGTTGGGCGAGGTGATCTCGGCCGAGGAACTCGGGCAACTCGCGAACCGGTTGGCCGACCTCGCACGCGACCTGACCGCCCCGCCGGTGCGGTTCATCAAGACGATCGGTGACGCGGTGATGTTCGTCAGCCCCGAGCCGGCGCCGTTGCTGAACACCATGCTCGAGCTGGTGGAGAAGGTGGACACCGACGACGACTTTCCCCGGCTCCGGGCCGGGGTCGCGTCCGGGATGGCGGTGAGCCGGGCCGGTGACTGGTTCGGCAGTCCGGTCAACACGGCAAGCCGGGTCACCGGGGTGGCGCGCCCGGGCACAGTTCTGGTCGCCGAGTCGACCCGGGAGGCGCTGCAGACCGATTCCGGCGACGACGGTTTCGAGTGGTCCTTCGCCGGTGCGCGCCGCCTCAAGGGCATCAAGAACGAGACGAAAGTCTTTCGGGTTCGGCAGGGCGGGTGAGCCGGTCTCGCATATGGGCAGGCCCGGTGTGACTCTGGGGGGCGTCACCGACTCCGTCTTGCGCGGGTCTGACGCGGCCGGGTCTTACCCCTGCGTCCGGCACTTGAGATTCGGTCACTTCCGGGCCTGCTTCGTTACCAAAAATACAACTGGACCTGCCGGATCGCAACGGTTCTCAAGGTCGCATCGGGCGCCCGGGAGCGGTGGGGGAGGTTCGCCGAGCGCGAAATACATTCTGCGAACTTAGTAATCATGTAATGATGTAATCATGAGCATTCACCATCATGGACGGCGGCACGGCCGCCCCGGCGGCTGGCAGCAGGCCGACCAACCCGACGCAACGGGTGCGGCCGAGTGGTTCGCCGGACGGATCCCTGAAAGCTGGTTCGACGGCGATCCCGAAGTCGTCGTCGATCGGGAGGAAATCACCGTCGTCGGCAGACTCGGCGCGGCCGACGAAAGCGCCGAACGTGCCGAGGGCCGGGCGTCGCGATTCCGAAAGGAAACTCGGCCGGAACGGATGGCCATCGCCGACGAAGCGCAGGCCCGCTTCGGGCGCAAGGTGTCCTGGGGCGTCGAGGTCAACGGGGAACGAAAGTTGTTCACCCACATCGCGGTTCCGGTGATGACGCGGCTCAAGCAACCCGAACGCCAGGTGCTGGACACCTTGGTCGATGCCGGCGTCGCACGCTCCCGCGCGGATGCGCTGGCCTGGTCGGTCAGACTAGTCGGCGAACACACCGAGGAGTGGCTGGCCAAGCTGCGCAGTGCCATGTCCGCGGTGGACGACTTACGCGCCCAGGGGCCCGACCTGGCGCCACCGTCGTCGTCGAACTAGCGACTACTTTTCTTTGTCGATCTTGGCGAAGATCTTGTCGACGATCTGACCACCCTGGTTGGTGATCTTGAACCCGCAGGCATTGACGTCCACGATGATGTTGTTCGCCACACCCATCGCCCGCTGGCATTCCCAACCGTTGGCGCCTTCCTGGGTGTTCATCACCGTGATCTTCGGTGGGCTGCCCACGACCTCCGAGAAGGTCCACCGGTAGGTCTTGCCCTTGTTGGTGGCCGTAATCGTCTTCCCGGCGCACGTCTTCCACTTGGTGAACTGGGCTCGCACAATCGATTCCGCTTTGTCGGCGGTCGGAAAGGCGATCGCGGCCTCGTTGACCCAGTGGTCGTTGTTGTCGCCCGGCTCCGACAGAATCAGGCCGTTCAGCCCGGTGTAACCGGATCCGGAGTACACCGGTCCCTGACTGGTATACATCGCTCCCTGGCAGTCCGGCTGCGACAGCGTCACCGGCGAGTTGTCCATCGTCGTGATCGGCTTGCCGGGTTGCATGGTCGACGCACTCATCACCGAGTTGATTTCCGACGAGGTGAGCAACAGTGAATTCAGCCGGTCCTCGGAGATCGGCGGCTTCGGCTTGGTCGGCTCGGACTGGTTGACCAGCCAGATACCGATGCCGCCGATCAGGACAACCACGACGACCGCGACGGCGGCCAGGATGGGCCACAGGTTCCGTTTGCGTGGCGGCGGTTGCTGTCCCGGGTTCCAGGCGGGGACCGGTCCCGACGGGTGTGGCGGTAGCGGGCCACCGCCCTGGAAGTACTGCGGATGCGGCGGCTGATTCGGTGCGGCGATCGGGCCGCTCGAGCCCGCCCAGGCCGGCCGTTGCTGCGGGATCGGACCCGACGGTCCGGACCCGCCCGGATACTGGGGACCCGACTGCTGCGGTCGCGGCGGCGACGGGGGTGGCGGAGTCCGCGGCGGCGGCGGCACGGACCCGGCGGCCATGGTCGGCGGCAGCACGGTGGGGGCACCGGGCAGGACGGCTTCCTGGCTGCGGCGCACGATCTTGTCGGCGTGGTCCTGGTCGGGGCTGCTGAGCGCTTCGTGCGCGGCCAGGGCGAAGTCGCCGGCGCTGGAGTAGCGGTCTTCGGGCTTTTTAGCCATGCCACGCGCGATCACGGCGTCGAAGGCCTTGGGGATGCCGGCGCGCGCGGCACTGACCTGCGGGATCGGATCCATCAGATGAGCCGTCACCAACATGCCGGCGCTGTCCGCGCGGTAGGGCGCCCCCCCGGTCATGCATTCGAAGAGCACGCAGGCCAGGGCGTAGATGTCGGCGCGGTAGGTGACCTCGTCGTTGGAAAAC
>NZ_JCALDW010000028.1:0-59402 GCF_059813065.1 Mycobacterium sp. NGS24 | reverse complement strand
GGCGAACGAACCGCGATGATGCCCACCCGCCGCCGCACCCGCACCCAAAACCGCGCCCACCGCATCGCCACCGAACGACGCGCCAACCACAACGCCCGCACCACCACTAACAACGAACCCCCACCCTTCTAGGGGCGCAGATCAGTCGCTAGGCCAGGTCCAGCCACTGATCTGCGGGTCGTCCTCGCCGTGTTCACGGGTATACATGCGGGCCGACAGTCGCGCGTCGACCATCCGCTGGCGTAGTTCAGCCGCGCGGATCGCCAATCCGTCCACCCGGTCGATCACGTCGAGTACCAGGTGGAAACGATCCAGGTCGTTCAGCATCACCATGTCGAACGGGGTGGTGGTGGTGCCGCGCTCCTTGAATCCGCGCACGTGCAACCCGGCGTGGTTGGTGCGCCGATATGTCAGCCGGTGGATCAGCCACGGATATCCGTGATAGGCGAAGATGACCGGCTTGTCCGTCGTGAACAATGCGTCGAACTCCTTGTCCGACATGCCATGTGGGTGCTCAGAGGCCGGCTGTAGCCGCATCAGATCCACGACGTTCACCACTCGCACCGCCAACTCGGGCAACTCGCGGCGCAGGATGTCGGCGGCGGCCAACGTCTCCAACGTCGGGATGTCCCCGGCACACGCCAGCACCACGTCGGGCTCACCGGTCGTGCTGCTGGCCCACTGCCAGATCCCAACGCCGCGGGTGCAGTGCAGGATCGCCTCCTCCATCGACAGATAGGACAAGGCGGGCTGCTTCCCGGCGACGATGACGTTGATGTAGTCACGACTGCGCAAGCAGTGATCGGCCACCGACAACAACGTGTTGCCGTCCGGCGGCAGGTAGACCCGCACCACCTCGGCGCGTTTGTTGGCGACCAGGTCGATGAAACCCGGATCCTGGTGGGAGGCGCCGTTGTGATCCTGGCGCCACACGTGCGAACTCAGCAGGTAGTTCAGCGAGGCGATCGGCCGCCGCCAGGGCAGTTCACGGCTGGTGGACAACCATTTCGCGTGCTGGTTGAACATCGAGTCGACGATGTGCACAAACGCTTCGTAGCAGTTGAACAGCCCGTGCCGGCCGGTCAGCAGGTAGCCCTCCAGCCACCCCTGGCACAGGTGCTCGGAAAGCACTTCCATGACGCGGCCGTCGGGAGCCAGATGATCGGCTGGACCGTCGTAGGGACCGGTCGCCGAGAGCCACACCTTGTCGGTCGCCTCGAACACCGGACTCAGCCGGTTGGACGCGGTCTCGTCGGGACCCATCATCCGAAAGCGGTCGAGGTTACGGGTGATCACGTCACGCAGGAAGTTGCCGAGCACTCGGGTTGCCTCGTGGGTCTCGGTGGCCGGACGCTCGACGTCCACCGCGTAGTCCCGGAAGTCGGGCAGGTCCAGATCGTGCAGCAGCAGCCCGCCGTTGGCGTGCGGATTCGCACTCATCCGTCGATCGCCTTGTGGTGCAATCGCTTTGAGATCAGCCCGTAGCGCACCGTCGGTGTCGAACAGTTCGTCGGGCCGGTAACTGCGCAGCCACTGCTCGAGCTGTTTGCGGTGCTCGGGGTTGTCGCGCGTGCCGGACAGCGGGACCTGATGGGACCGCCAGGTGCCCTCCACGTGCTGCCCGTCGACCTCTTTGGGGCCGGTCCAACCTTTGGGGGTGCGCAGCACGATCATCGGCCACACCGGACGGTCGGTCTGCTCACCGTTGCGGGCGGCGGTCTGGATCGCGCGAATCGAGTCGAAGGCATCGTCCAACGCGGCGGCCAGTTGCTGATGCACGTCGGCCGGATCGTCACCCGCGACGGTGATCGGCCGGTACCCGTAGCCGCGCATCAGCGCCTCGAGCTCGGATTCCGGGATGCGCGCCAGCACCGTCGGGTTGGCGATCTTGTAGCCGTTGAGGTGCAGGATCGGCAACACCGCACCGTCGACGACGGGGTTGAGGAACTTGTTGGAGTGCCAACCGGCGGCCAATGGACCGGTCTCGGCCTCGCCGTCGCCGATCACGCAGGCCACCACCAGGTCGGGGTTGTCGAACGCCGCCCCGAAGGCGTGCACCAGCGCGTAGCCGAGTTCGCCACCTTCGTGGATCGACCCCGGCGTCTGTGCCGCGACGTGGCTGGGAATGCCGCCGGGAAAAGAGAACTGCCGGAACAGTTTGCGCAGACCTTCGGTGTCCTCCTCAATCCCGGTGTACACCTCGCTGTAGGTGCCTTCGAGATAGGTGTTGGCGACCAACCCGGGACCGCCGTGGCCCGGGCCGGTGATGTAGATGACGTTGGCGTCGCGGTCCCGGATGATGCGGTTGAGGTGGACGTAGAGCAGGTTGAGCCCCGGTGTGGTGCCCCAGTGGCCGAGCAGTCGTGGTTTGACGTGTTCCGCGGACAGCGGTTCTTCCAGCAGGGGGTTGTCCAGCAGATAGATCTGGCCGACGGACAGATAATTGGCGGCTCGCCAGTACGCGTCGATGAGGGCCAGGTCGTCGTCGGTCAGGGGCGCGGGCTCGGTCTTCGTTGCGGTTTCTGGACTCATCCGGCCGATTCTTCCCGGCGCGGATGAACGGCGTCTAAGGGCGTCTCAGTCTTCGCCGCGCGCGCGGGCCTCGTACGCCTTGCGCTTTTCCACGTCCACGTCGTCGGTGAAGACGTGATCACCGCCGATCAGACGGTTAAGGCCCTCGGCCACGCGGCGTGGCCAGAACTTCTGCGACACCACCATCGCGCCGGCCATTTTGGTGATCCGCACCCGCGGTCTGGGCTTGGCCACCAACGCCACCACCGCGTCGGCGATCTCGGCCGGCTCGGCGTTGCGGAAGCCCTTGGCGCCGGAAGTGCCGGCGGTGAGTTCGGTGTTGACGAATGTCGGCAGCACTGCGGAGAAGTGCACCCCGGCGGCGCGGTACTCGAGCCGCGCCGAGTCGGTGAACGCCAGCACCGCGTGCTTGCTGGCGACGTAGGTGGCCAGCCCGACGATGTGCATCTCACCGGCCAGCGAAGCGATGTTGATGACGTGGCCGTGCCCACGCGGCACCATCCGCTGAGCGGCCAGCTTGCTGCCGAGTATCACCCCGTAGACGTTGATGTCGAGGATGCGACGGGTGACGGCGTCGGGCTCGTCGATGATCCGGCCCACCGGCATGATGCCTGCGTTGTTGATCAGCACGTCGATCGGCCCGAGTTGGCGCTCGACCTGGTCGAGGAAATCCGAGAACGAGTTCTGGTCGGTGACGTCGAGCTTGCCGTACACCTCCAGACCGAGGTCGGCCCCGGACTCCTTGACCGTGGTCTCATCGATGTCGCCGATGGCGACCTTGGCGCCCAGCTTGTGCAGCGCGGTGGCGGTGGCCAAGCCGATTCCCCGAGCACCGCCGGTGATAACTATGACTTTGCCCTGTACCTTCACACCGATCGATGCCGTGTCTGCCATGCGTACACGGTAAACCGCTGGATAATGGCACCGATGACGGAGGTACGCACCGCCGTTGCAGCGGACGCCGAGGCCGTGGCACGGGTGCACGTGCGGGCCTGGCAATCCGCTTACCGGGGTCTGATTGCGCAGGACTATCTCGACAGCCTCACACCGGAGGCACGGGCCCGCCGATACGACTTCGGCCGGCCCGGAATCGGCGTGCCGGTCACGTTGGTCGCCGTGCAGCACGACGCCATCTGCGGTCTGGTCACCATCGGCCTGTGCCGGGAGGAGGACCTGCCGAACTTCGGTGAGCTGATGGCGATCTACGTCGACCCGGACTGCCTCGGCACCGGTATCGGCCGGTTGCTGATCGGCGCGGGGCGAGACCGGCTGCGGGGGCTGGGAGTCGAGGGCGCGGCGCTGTGGGTCCTGCGGGACAACGTCCGCGCGCGCCGCTTCTATGCGCGCGACGGCTGGCAGCCGGACGGGGCATCTCGCACCGAGAGTTACGGGGACCGGCCGGTGGCCGAAGTGCGGTACCGTCGCGTCCCCGTGTAGCGATCGATCGGCTGCCTGCCCGACATCGGAAGCGGCGGGCGCAGGCCTCACGATAGGTTCGATTCATGCCCGTGGATCCCAGGACACCGGTGCTGATCGGCTACGGCCAGGTCAACCACCGCGACGACGTCGACCCCGACAAGCCGTCCATCGAGCCGCTGGACCTGATGGTCAAGGCGGTCCACAACGCCGCTGACCAGCACGTCATCGACGCTGTCGACGCCATTCGGGTAGTGCACATGCTGTCGGCGCACTACCGCAACCCGGGCCGGCTGCTCGGCGAGCGGCTCGGCCTGGCCGACTTCGCGGCCGGTTACAGCAGCGTCGGCGGCAACACCCCACAGTCGCTGGTCAACCGGGCGTGCCTGGACATTCAGCAGGGCCGGGCCGGGGTGGTGCTGATCTCCGCGGCGGAGACCTGGCGCACCCGCAACGCGCTGAAGAAGCAGGGCCGCCGGCTGGTGTGGACCGAGCAGGACAACTCCGTGCCGATGCCCGAGATCGCCGGCGACGACGTCCCGATGGCCGGCGACGCCGAAATCCGGATCAAGCTGGACCGGCCCGCCTACGTGTATCCACTGTTCGAGCAGTCGCTGCGCATCGCCAACGGCGAATCGGTCGAGGAGCACAGCAGACGGGTCAGTGAACTGTGGGCGCGCTTCAATGCGGTCGCGGTCGACAATCCCCACGCCTGGATCCAGCGGCCGGTGACCGCTGAGGAAATCCGCGAACCCAGCCCCGCGAACCGGATGATCAGCTGGCCGTACACCAAGTTGATGAACTCCAACAACATGGTCGACCAGGGCGCCGCGCTGATCCTGACCTCCGTCGAACAGGCGCAACGCCTACGGGTCCCGCCCGAGCGGTGGGTGTACCCGCAGTCCGGTACCGACGCGCACGACACATCGGCCATCGCTGAGCGCGGTGAACTGCACCGTTCGCCGGCGATCCGGATCGGCGGTGCCAGCGCGCTGGAGCTGGCCGGGCTGGGCATCGACGACCTCGATTACGTCGATCTGTACTCGTGCTTCCCGTCCGCGGTACAGGTCGCGGCGAACGAGTTGGGGCTGGCCACCGACGATCCCGCCCGGCCGCTCACGGTCACCGGCGGTCTGACGTTCGCCGGCGGACCATGGAGCAATTACGTCACTCATTCGATTGCGACCATGGCCGAGCTGCTGACAGCGAACCCCGGTCGACGCGGACTGATCACCGCCAACGGCGGCTACCTGACCAAGCACAGCTTCGGCGTCTACGGCACCGAACCACCGACGGAGTTTCGCTACGAGGACGTGCAACCGGCGGTGGACCGGGAGCCCACCACGGTGGGGCCGGTCGAGTGGGAGGGTGCCGGCACCCTGGAAGCGTGGACCACGCCGTTCGATCGGGACGGACGACCCGAGCGGGCCTTTCTGGCGGTACGCACGCCCGACCAGGCGCGGGTGCTGGCGGTCATCACCGATCCGGACACCGCCGCGGCGACCGTGCGCGACGACATTGCGGGAGCCAAGGTCATCGTCGCTGCCGACGGCACGGCGACGCTGCGTTGACCCACCGCGGTCACGTTAGTGACTCAATTCTGCGCAACCATGGTTGACGTGCTTATTGTCGTTAGATACACGCTGGGGGAGGTGACGCCACGTGCACGTACTGCTTACCGACGCAGTCGGCACAGTAGGGCGGTTGGTCGCACGCCAGCTCCTGGCCGCCGGACATACCGTCAGCGGCATCGCCACCCGCGCACACCCCGCCCTGGAGCCTGACGTCGAATTCGTTCGCGCGCCGCTGCGTCACCCGGTGCTGGCGGAGTTGGCAGCTGAAGCCGACGTCGTGATCCATCTCGCCCCGGTCGACCCCAGCGCGCCGGGCGCCGCCGGCCTCACCGGCGTCGCACATGTGGCGCATGCCGCGGCCCAGGCGGGGGCGCGGTTGCTGTTGGTGTCACAGGCCGCCGGGCGGTCTGAGCTGTACCGCCCGGCTGAGCAGCTGGTATCCACCGGCTGGGCACCGAGCCTCGTCGTCCGCATCGCCCCACCGGTTGGCCGCCAATTGGACTGGATGGTGTGCCGGACAGTGGCCACCCTGATGCGCAGCAAGGTTTCGGCCCGTCCGATGCGGGTGCTGCACCTCGACGACCTGGTCCGATTCCTGGTGCTGGCGGTCGGCACCGACCGCACCGGGGTGGTCGATCTGGCCACTCCGGACACCACCAACGTGATCACCGCGTGGCGGGCGATCAGATCCGTCAACCCGCGGCTGCGGCTGCACGGGGTGCCGGGTTGGGACGACCTGCTTCCCGAGCTGAATATCGCCACGGTGCAGGAGGATTGGGATTTCGAATACGGCTGGCGGGCTAACGACGCGGTGCTGGACACCGGCCGGGGCCTGACCGGTCGCAGACTCGACCCCGACGGCGCCGTGTGCGCCTCGCCCTCACTGGCGCTGCCGGTCGAGACGCCGCCGCGGCCGCGTCCGGCCCAGGACAGCCGCGCGGTAATGCCCGACGGGCTGGAAGGGGAGTTCGACGACCGCATCGATCCTCGGTTTCCGATCTTCAGCGCGACCGACCTGGCCGAGGCACTGCCCGGACCGCTCACCCCGCTCACGCTGGACGTGCAGCTAGCCGGCCTACGCGGCGCCGCGCAGGCCATGGGCCGGGCGCTGGCACTGGGCGAGGAGTTCGCCGAGGAGTGGTCCAACCGGGCGATAGCGGTGTTCGGCCACCGCCCCTACATCGGGGTATCGGCCAACATCGTCGCCGCCACTCAGCTGCCCGGCTGGGACGAGCGCGCCATCGCCCAGCGTGCCCTCGGTGACCGGGCCGCCGATCTGCTGCCGGGCGCAGACCCGCCCTCAGCCGGGCCCGTCGGCAAGGCGGTGGCGACCGCGCGCTCGGTCGCCCTGCTGCGCCACCTGCGGGCCGACACCCAGGCCTACGTCGCCGCCGCAGCGACCGAGCACGCCGGACCGGCGGAACTGGCTGCGCTGAGTGACGCCGCCCTGGAAGTCCGGTTGCGGCTGCTGCGCGACCGCATTCACCAGGGCTGGATCCTGACCGGACTGTGGGTCATCGACTCCGGCGTCACCGCGGCCACGCTCGAGCACACCCGGGCAGCTTCGCGCGTGTCCGGCATCGGGATGATCGTCGAGAGTGGCCGCGTGGCGGCCGAGACCGCCGCACTGGCGGCGCTGTTGCGGGCCGACCCGCCGTTGTGCGCGCTGGCCCGTCAGGGCAACGTCGGCAGCATCCGGGCGTTGTCGCCGACAGCGGCCGCCGCCCTTGATAGCCTGGTCGCCCACCTGGAGCACCGGGGCCCCGGCGAAGCCGAACTGGCCTGCCCGACGTTCGGCGACGACCCGGGACTGTTGCTGACTGCGGCGGCTGCGGCCGCCGACGCCACCGCTGCGGCCGTCGACCCGCCCGCATCGGTGTCCCAGCGGGTGGCCGACAGCGCCCGCACTTCGCGGGAACTTGCCCACGACACCACCATGCGGTTCACCCATGAGTTCCGCATGGCAGTGCACGAGTTGGCATCTCGGCGAGTGGCGGCAGATGTGATCGACACCGTCGACGACGCGCACTACTTGCTCTGCGACGAACTGGTCACGCTGCCCGCCGACGCGCGACTGCGGGTCAAGCGCCGCCGCGCCGAGCGTGAACGTCTGCAGTCGCAACACCCGCCCGATGTCATCGACGGATCAGCTCAGTAACTCGCGCAAGGACAACGCGTTTCGGACGGCGTGACCACCGAGGTCGTTGTTGAAATACACCCACACATCGCGGCCTTCGCCGTCCCAGGCGCGAATGCGGCCGGCCCAGTCGCGCAGATCGGCCGCGGTGTAGGAACCGGTGTACATCGAGGCCGGTTCGGGCCCGTGCAAGCGGATATAGACGAAGTCGGTGGTGGCGCGCCGGACACTTGCCAGCCCGGCGCCGCTCATGACCACGTAGGCGGCGTGGTGCCGTTCCAGCAGCGCATACACCTCGGGGGCGGCCCAGGAGGGGTGACGCAATTCGACGGCCACCCGGACCGGTGTGGGCACCAGGTGCAGGAATGAGTCCAGTCGAGCATCGTCACGCTGCTGCTCGGGATGGAGTTGGACCAGCAGCACCCCACGCCGATCACCCAGTAGCTGCCAGCAGCGTTCGAAGCGTTCGATCCACGGTTCCGGCGAGGCGAGCCGCCGGTAGTGGGTCAGTCCACGATGGGCTTTGACCGTCATGGTGAAGCCGTCGGGCAACCTCTCACGCCACCCGGCGAACGTCGAATCCTTGGGCCAGCGGTAGAAACTGGCGTTCAACTCGACGGTGTCGAAGACCTCGGTATACCGAGCCAATCGACGCGCGGCCGGTAACCGGGGTGGGTAGAGCACGTCGGTCCAGTGGTCATAGGACCACCCGGAGGTGCCGATCCGTACCGTCAACCGGCCGCCTGGTGGCGCACGTCGTCGTCCAGCGACACCCGCACCAGCGCCGCCGCCAGGTTGGCGTTGCTGCGCGGCGCCAGCGCGGAAAGTTTCACCGGATCGGTGGGCAGGTTCAACGCCTCTGCCGCAGCCAGGGCCCGGGCATCGAAATGCGGTCGTACCCAGGTCCACACGTCCTGCACCTCGCGCAAGAAGATGTCGGCACCGGTGTCGCCGATTCCTTTGAACTGCTTCAGCATTCGTGCAGCTTCGACCGGGTTCTCGGCGCTGCGGACAGCCAGGTCACGCAGATCGCCGCCGAATTCGTCGCGCACCCGCTCGGCGATGGCGGTGAGCCTGGTGGCCGAACTCTCGTCGTACCGGACGTAGCGGGCGCGACCGAAGGCCCTGATCATCGTCCTGCGGTCGGCTGCCAGCACGGCCTTCGGGGTGCGCAAACCGGCGTCAAACAATTCGCGACCGGCCCGCATCGCGATCGCGGCGTCGATGGGTTTGCTGGCCAGCATGCACAGCACCAGCAACTGGAACAACGGCATGGGCTGGTCCCGGAGCCGGACGCCCGCCTCCGCCGCAAAGGTGATCCCGGCGACCCTGAGCAGCCGTCGTACCTGTGGCGCGGGGTCGTCCATGGGCGGGGCGTACCCGCACCGACACCGGGCAAACCGACCCGGTTACCTGCGCGGCAGGCTGCGAGCGTATTTCACCCCGCGGACAACCCAATTCTGTAGTTGGCGTTTGGTTTTCACGCCATCGGGTGACACCAGCACCCAACCGCGCGTTTCCCGGCCCGCCATCACCATCGGGCTGACGTGGTCTCGCGCCAGCAACGTGTCGGTGTCCTCCCGAGGCACCCGCACCATCAGACCACCCTGCCCGCTGACGCAGACGGACATGTTCCCGCCGACCAGGAACGCCAGTCCGCCGAACATCTGTTTTTCGTCGACTGCGGGCTCTGTGGCCACCAGTTCGCGGACCCGGTCCGCGAGGTGCGTGTCGTAGGCCACGGGGTCACACCGGTCGCGGAACGGGGACGCCGATCACCCGCAGCACCCATTCCCGGGGGACGCTGAACGACAGCGACCGGCGCGGAATGGTGGTCAGCACCGCTTCGGGAATCGCGGTCTTGTAGTTGAGCGACAACCTGCCGGAGAACGCAGGATCGACGTGGCTGACGTCGACGTCGAGCAGCAGTCCGGCTGCGCAGATCTCGGCCTGCACCGGACCTCCGGTGGGGGCGTCCCAGCGGAGGTCGATGGCGCGCCCAGCCAGCTTAGGCACCGTAGACAGCGTGCCCAGCACCCGCTGGGAAGTGATCGCCACCGCACCGGCGTAGCTACGGACGTTGCCCTTGGACACCTTGCCGGGCACCGATCCGGTGAACCGCAGGGTGACCGGGACGAACTCGGCCAGGTGGATGATGTTCTCGGTTTCGACCTCTGCCCGCAGGTCAGCGGGCAGTTTGCCGATCCTGAACATCTTGCGAAGCAACGCAGCCATCCGTGCACACTAGCGGCACTAGGCCGCTGCCGCCTCCGTCCGCGCCGGTTCCAGCGCCGCGGCGACGATGTCGGCCACGTCGGTCATCGGCAGCACAGTCAGCGTCTCGAGCACTTCGGCCGGCACGTCATCCAGGTCCGGCTCGTTGCGCACCGGGATGAAAACGGTTGACAAACCGGCACGTTGGGCGGCCAGCAGCTTCTGCTTGACACCGCCGATGGGCAACACCCGGCCGTTCAGCGTGACCTCGCCGGTCATGCCGACGTCGGAGCGGACCTGCCGCCCGGTGGCCATCGACACCAGCGCCGTCACCATGGTGACCCCGGCGGACGGGCCGTCCTTGGGCACCGCACCGGCCGGCACGTGTACGTGGATGCGGCCGTCGAGCACCGCGGGGTCGACACCGAGTTCTGCTGCGTGCGAACGCACGTAGGACAACGCGATCTGCGCCGATTCCTTCATCACTTCACCCAGCTGACCCGTCAACTGCAATCCGGGTTCACCGTCGGTGGCCCCGGCTTCGATGTAGAGCACATCGCCGCCCAGCCCGGTGACCGCCAGGCCGGTCGCCACGCCGGGCACCGCGGTGCGTTCGGCCGACTCCGGCGTGAACCGCGGACGGCCCAGGTAGCCAACCAGATCGGGCTCGTCGACGGTGATCGCCGACGAATCCTCGGCCAGCTTGGTGGTGACCTTGCGCAGCGCCTTGGCCAGCAGCCGTTCGAACTGCCGCACGCCCGGTTCGCGGGTGTAGTCGGCGGCGATCTTGCGCAGTGCAGCGTCGGTGACCACGACCTCGTCCTCGGTCAGTGCCGCCCGGTCCCGCTGCCGGGGCAGCAGGTAGTCGCGGGCGATCGCGACCTTATCGTCCTCGGTGTAGCCGTCGATCTGCACCAGCTCCATCCGGTCCAGCAGCGCCGACGGGATGTTCTCGATCACGTTGGCGGTCGCCAGGAAGACCACGTCGGACAGGTCCAGATCCAAATCCAGGTAGTGGTCGCGGAAGGTGTGGTTCTGCGCGGGGTCCAGCACCTCCAGCAGCGCCGCACTCGGGTCGCCGCGGTAGTCGGAGCCCACCTTGTCGATTTCGTCAAGCAGCACAACGGGATTCATCGATCCCGCCTCACCGATGGCCCGCACGATGCGGCCCGGCAGCGCACCCACATAGGTGCGCCGGTGCCCGCGGATCTCGGCCTCGTCGCGCACTCCGCCCAGGGCGACGCGCACGAACCTGCGGCCCAGCGCCCGCGCGACGCTCTCGCCCAGCGACGTCTTGCCGACCCCGGGGGGACCGGCCAGCACCATCACCGCACCGGAGCCGCGGCCGCCCACTACCTGCAGTCCGCGCTGGGCACGGCGGGTGCGCACCGCCAGATATTCGACGATGCGGTCCTTGACGTCGTCCAGCCCGTGGTGGTCGGCATCCAGGATCTCCCGGGCAGCCGCCAGGTCGGTGCAGTCCTCGGTGCGGTCGTTCCACGGCAGCTCCAGCACGGTGTCCAGCCAGGTGCGGATCCAGCCGCTTTCCGGGCTCTGGTCGCTGGACCGCTCCAGCTTGCCGACCTCGCGCAGAGCGGCTTCCCGCACCTTCTCGGGCAGGTCGGCGGCCTCGACGCGGGCCCGGTAGTCCTCGGATCCGTCCGGTTCACCCTCGCCCAGTTCCTTGCGGATGGCGGCCAGTTGCTGACGCAGCAGGAACTCCTTCTGCGTCTTCTCCATGCCGTCGCGCACGTCCTCGGCGATCTTGTCGTTGACCTCGACTTCGGCCAGGTGTTCGCTGGTCCAGTCGATCAGCACGCGCAGTCGTTCGGCCACGTCCACGGTTTCCAGCAACTGGCGTTTCTGCACGTCGGACAGGTAGGACGCGTAGCCGGAAGTGTCGGCCAGCGCCGACGGGTCGGTGAGGCTGTTCACGTAGTCGACGATCTGCCAGGCGTCGCGTCGCTGCAGCATGGCCAGCAGCAGCTTCTTGTATTCCGCGGCCAGTTCCCTGACCTCGTCGGTCACCTCCGCATCGGGCACCTCGCTCACCTCGACCCACAGCGCGGCACCCGAACCGGTGGTTCCGGCGCCGATGTGCGCGCGGCGTTCACCGCGCACCACGGCCGCAGTGCCGCCCCCGGGAACGCGGCCGACCTGCAGGATCTTCGCGACCACGCCGTGGGACGGGTAGCGGTCGGCCAGCCGCGGCGCGATCAGCAGCTCACGCGCGTCGCCGGCCTGGGCGGCGTCGACAGCGGTGCGTGCGGCGTCGTCCAACGCAATCGGCACCACCATCCCGGGCAGCACGATCGGGTCGGTCACGAACAGCACCGGGATTGACTTGGATTCAGACATCCATTCCTCCAAAGGTTAAGTCTGTTCGGCTCAACCTTGACCGGCCGGTGTTTGTTCCCCCGGCCGCGCGCGCTAGCGGTAGAGCTGCGTCACATGCGTGGGGGAAAGCTCCTCGAGGCAGGTGGCGCCCAGCAGCGCCATGGTCCGCAGCACACCGCTTTCCAGGATCTCGATGGCGCGCCGCACACCGGCCTCACCGCCGGCCATCAACCCGTACAGGTACGCCCGACCGATCAGGGTGCAGCGCGCCCCGAGTGCGACCGCGGCGACGATGTCGGCGCCGGACATGATCCCGGTGTCCAGCAGGATCTCGGTGTCCCGGCCCAACTCGCGCGCCACCGTCGGCAACAGCTGGAACGGCACCGGGGCCCGATCGAGTTGGCGGCCACCATGATTGGACAACACGATGCCGTCCACCCCGCGGTCGACCACCGCGCGCGCGTCTTCGAGGGTCTGGATCCCCTTGACGACGAGTTTTCCCGGCCAGGTCGACGTGATCCAGTCCAGATCGTCGAACGTCACGCTGGGATCGAACATGGAGTTCAGATAGTCGCCCACGGTGCCCGGCCAACGATCCAGGGAGGCGAATGACAACGGCTCGGTGGTGAGCAGGTCGAACCACCAATGCGGATGCGGCACCGCGTCGAGCACGGTGCGCAACGTCAGCGCGGGCGGGATCGACATGCCGTTGCGGACATCGCGCAGCCGCGCCCCGGCGACCGGAACGTCCACGGTGACCAGCATGGTGTCGAAACCCGCGTCGGCGGCCCGCCGGACCAGGGCAACCGAACGTTCCCGGTCCTTCCACATGTACAGCTGAAACCATTTGCGGCCCTGTGGAACAGCGGCAACGACGTCTTCGATCGAACAGGTGGCCAGGGTCGACATGGCGAACGGGATGCCGGCCGCGGCCGCCGCGCGCGCTCCGGCGACTTCCCCCTCGGTGTGCATCAGCCGGGTGAATCCGGTCGGCGCGATCCCGAACGGGAGTGCCGTGGGTCCGCCCAGCACGTTCCAGCCAGCGGTCACGTTGCTGACGTCGCGCAGGATCGTGGGGTGAAACTCGATGTCACGGAACGCCTGCCGAGCCCGGCGCAGCGACACTTCCTCCTCGGCCGCACCGTCGGTGTAGTCGAACGCCGCCTTCGGGGTTCTTCGTTGGGCGATGCGCCGCAGATCCTCGATGGTCAGGGCGGCGTCCAGACGCCGCTTGGTGCGGTCGAACTGGGGCCGCTTGAATTGCACCAGGGGCGCCAGGTCGCGGATCTTGGGGACTTGCCGCTTGACCGCCATCAGGTCATTCAATCAGGGTGAAGTCATGGCGTTCGATCTACAGCGGTTCGTGGACGCGCAGGCCGGCGTGTACGACAAGGTCGTCGACGAGTTGCGTGCGGGTCGCAAACGCAGTCACTGGATGTGGTTCGTGTTCCCGCAGTTGCGCGGGCTGGGCAGCAGTCCGATGGCCCAGCACTACGGCATCGTCTCGCTGGCCGAGGCCCGGGCCTACCTGGCACACGAATTGCTGGGTCCCCGGCTGCGCGAATGTGTGCGACTGGTCAACCAGGTGCCGGACCGGTCGGCCGTGCAGATCTTCGGCCGGCCCGACGATCTCAAGCTCAAATCGTCGATGACGTTGTTCGCCCGTGCCACTGACGACAACGAAGACTTCCGCTCGCTGCTCGAGAAGTATTACGGCGGCGACGAGGACGAGCAGACGGTGGTCCGGCTGGGTTAGAACGGCCGCAGGATCCGCCAGCCGTGGGCCTCGACCACCAACTGCTGGGTGACGTGGTCCTCGGGTGCCGTGGAGCCCGCGATCACCTGCGCCTGTGCGGCACCCAGGTCCGGCAGCGCGAGCTCGAGTGGTTCGTCGTCGATGTTGAGTGCGACCAGCAGGGCGTCATCGCCGCGGCGGGTCTGGAACACGTAATGCCGGTTGGCCAGCTGCACCGCGGTGGTCGTCGCGGAATGCAGCCAAGGGTGGCGCCTGCGCAGCCCGATCAGATATCGGTGCAACTCCCAGATCCGAACGTCCGGTTCAGCCAATGTCATTGGGGGAGCGGGGAATTCTGGGCGCACGGCGTCATCGCCGCCACGGCGCTCCTCTTTGACGCCGCGCAAGCCCAACTCGTCGCCGGCGTAGATGCTGGGCACCCCGCCGATCATCAACAGGATCGCCAGCGCCTGCGCCAGGTGTTCGGGACGCTCGAGCCGGCTGGCTATCCGGGTCACGTCGTGGTTGCCGACGAACGTCAACGGCGCGAAAGTCTCTCCAAACACGTTGTGCCGCTGCAGCGCATGGTCCAGTTCGAAGAAGTTACCGTCGTTCAGGCTGCTCCAGATCGCTTTCCACAGCTCGTACTGGGTGGCCGAATCGAACCGGGCCGCCTCGACCACCGCCGCATAGTCACCGTGAATGAGCTCGCCGACGAACCATGCGTCCGGGTGGCGGTCCCGCACCCTGGGCAACACACGTGCCCAGAAGTCTTGCGGTACGGCGTAAGCCGCGTCCAACCGCCAGCCGTCGGCACCGCGTTGCAGCCAGTGCGCCAGCACCTCGACCACGTAATCGGCAACCTCGGGATTGCTGTGGTCGAACGCGACGAGCTCGGAGTGGCCTTCGAACGTGCCGCCGCTCAACCAGCCGGCGGGGCCGACGAAGTCGGCGCCGACGTGGTTGAACACGCCGTCGAGCAGCACCCGCAGACCGCGGCGGTGAGCCTCGGCGACGAGGTGGTCGAAGTCGGCGTCGTCACCGAGCCGGGGGTCGATGCGGTAATGGTCGGTGGTGTCGTAACCGTGTGTGCGCGAAGCGAATACCGGACCCAACGCGACCCCGGAGGCGCCGAGTTCAATGGCGTGATCGAACCAGTCGACCAGCCGCCGCAGCCGGTGCTCGGCCGGGTCCGGCGGCTGGTCAGCGGGAAACGCTCCGACGAAGCCCAGCGGGTAGACCTGCCACCAGATCACGTGCTCGGTCCAGGAGGGCATGCCTACGACACTACGGTCACCCGACGGCGGCCAGGGTGGCTGCCGTGTCGAGTGCCTGCGCCACGCCGGCCACGATCGCGGCCACCTTCAACGCCTCCAGGATTTCCTCGCGGCCCACCCCGGTCTCGCGCAAGGTGTGCTCATGAGCGACCACGCAGTGCGGACACCCGTTGATCGAGGACACCGCGAACGACCACAGTTCGAAGTTCGCCTTGGCCACCCCGGGATTGCCGATGATGTTCATCCGCAGGCCGGGCCGCAGGTCGTCGTACTGGCCGTCGAGGAATCCGCGCCCCCGGTAGAACACATTGTTCATGCCCATGATCGACGCGGCGCCCAGCGCGGCCTGGTAGGCCTCGGCGGAGAGCTGTTCGCGCGCTTCGGCGCCGATCTCGGCCAGCACCTGGGCGTTTCGCGTTGCCGCCGCGCTGGCCAGCAAAGTACCCCAGAGTCGCTCGCCGTCCAGGACGGTGCTGCGCGCGATGGAACCCAGGTTGAGCTTGAGATCCTTCGCGTACTCCGGCAGGGCGGTTTTGAGGTTTTCGATGCTCATGCCGAGGCCTTGAGCAGTTCGCCGGCGTCCAGCGTCGGGTCGCCCTTGCGCCAGTTGCAGGCACACAGTTCGTCGGACTGCAGCGCGTCAAGCACCCGCAGCACCTCGTCGACGTTGCGGCCGACCGATCCGGCGGTGACCGAGACGAATTGGATCTCGTTGTTGGGGTCCACGATGAACGTCACCCGGTCCGCGACGCCGTCGGCATTGAGCGCGCCGGTGGCTTCGACGAGCTCGCGCTTGATGTCCGAGAGCATCGGGAACGGCAGTTTCTTCAGGTCCTCGTGCTGAGCTCGCCACTGGAAGTGCACGAACTCGCTGTCCACCGAGACGCCGAGTACCTGCGTGTCGCGATCGGCGAACTCGTCGTTCAACTTGCCGAATGCCGCGATCTCCGTCGGGCATACGAAGGTGAAGTCCTTGGGCCAGAAGAAGACGACCCGCCACTTGCCCGGGTAGTCGTCGCTGGACACGGTGGTGAAGTAGTCGCCGGGCTGCTTGGCGTCGACCTCGGACAGATCGCCGCCGACCAACGCGGTCAGCTGGTAGCTGGGGAATTGGTCGCCGATGGTCAACAGGGACATGCGTGCACTCCTTTTTGGACTCAATCAAGATTATCCGTCTCCCTCATGGTGCCTGGAGTTCTGTGTGAAGTAAAGGTGATATGTCGCACTACATTGATAGGCATGACCGATAAGAGTTTCCAGCCCACCCTGGCCGGGTTACGGGCCTTCACCGCGGTGGCCGGAAAGCAGCATTTCAGCAGTGCGGCAACGCTTCTCGGGGTGAGTCAGTCCACCTTGTCGCAGGCCTTGGCGGCGCTGGAGGCCGGGTTGAACGTCCGCCTGGTGGAGCGTTCCACCCGACGCGTTTTCCTGACCGCAGAGGGCACCACACTGTTGCCGTACGCGCAGGCCGTGGTCGATGCGGCAGACGCGTTCGGCAATGCAGCCGCAGGCACGTCGGATCTGCTGCGGGGCCGCCTTCGCCTGGGCCTGATCCCCACCGTCGCGCCCTACGTGCTGCCGACCATCTTCGCGGGCCTGCCCCGCGAACTGCCGGACTTGACCCTGCAGGTGGTTGAGGACCAGACCGACCGGTTGCTGACGTTGCTCCGCGATGCCACGCTGGACGCCGCGCTGATCGCACTGCCCGCCGAAGCCGCCGGCCTCATCGAGATCCCGATCTACGACGAGGATTTCGTCCTGGCGCTGCCGCCCGGGCACCGCCTGGCCGGCAAGCGGCGGGTGCCCGCGGCCACCCTCGCCGAGCTGCCGCTGCTGCTGCTGGACGAGGGCCACTGCCTGCGGGACCAGACCCTCGAGGCCTGCCGGCAGGCGGGAGCACAGACCGAGTTCGCCGACACCCGTGCGGCGTCGCTGGCGACGGCGGTGCAGTGTGTGACCGGGGGACTGGGGGTGACGCTGATCCCGCAGACCGCCGCACCGGTCGAAGCCGCCCGCAACCGGCTCGGCCTGGCCCACTTCGCGCCGCCGCGCCCTGGTCGGCGCATCGGCCTGGTGTTTCGTGCCACCCGCGGCGGCGAACAGTCCTACCGGCGGCTGGCCGCAGTCATCGGCGCATTGGTCGACAGCGAACACCAGGTACGGCTGGTGGACCCGCGCTTGTAGGTTCGTCCGTTATGGAGAAGGTCATCGTTGTCCTGATGCGCGCCGAAGCCGACGACCAGTGGTGCGCGCGGCAGCGCGGGCCGGTCGCCGACCAACTGTTGCGGCTCGGTGTGCCGGGGTTGTCGATCAATGTGCGCGACAGCGCAGTGCGCGACTCGCTGATGACGCTCACCACGCTGGATCCGCCGGTCGCCGCGGTGGTGAGCCTCTGGACCCAGCAGTGCTACGGCGAGCAGGTGACCGCGGCCCTGCGGGTGCTGGGCGGCGAATGCGACCGGCTGGCGGCCTACCTGGTCACCGAGTCGGTTCCGCTGCCCGGCCCCGTTCACCAACCCGGCGCTCGGACAACAGGTTTGGCCAACATCGCACTGCTGCGCCGGCCCGCCGAACTGGAGGTGGCCACGTGGCTGGACCGCTGGCAACTCGACCACACCCCGGTCGCCATCGAGACCCAGTCGACCTTCGGCTACACCCAGAACTGGGTGGTCCGCGCAATCACCCCGGACGCGCCGGACATCGCCGCCATCGTCGAGGAGTTGTTCCCGGCCGAGGCCGTCTCCGACCTCAAGGCGTTCTTCGGTGCTGCCGACGACGCGGATCTGCAGCATCGGTTAGGCCGAATGGTCGCCAGCACAGCCGCATTCGGCGCCAACCAGAACATCGACACCGTGCCCACCAGCCGCTACGTGATGAAGTCGCCATTCCGGAAGGACGAGCACGCATGACGACACTCGAGGAGGCGGTGGCGCTGGCCACGGTCGAACGCGGGCTGGCAGTGATCTCAACCGGCCGCGCCGACGGCACCGTGCAGGCCTCGCTGGTCAACGTGGGCCTGCTGCCACATCCCACCGGCGGCGAGCCGGTGCTGGGCTTCACCACCTACGGCAAGGTCAAACTGGCCAACCTGCGGGTCCGTCCGCAGCTGGCCGTCACCTTCCGCGACGGCTGGCGGTGGGCCACGGTCGAAGGCCGCGCTGAACTGGCCGGCCCCGACGACCCGCAGCCGTGGCTGACCGAGCAGCTGCTGGCGTCGTTGTTGCGCGACGTGTTCGCCGCGGCGGGCGGTACCCACGACAACTGGGCAGAATACGACGCGACCATGGCACGGGAGCGGCGCGCGGTGGTGCTGATCGGACCGACCCGCGTCTACGGCAACGGTTAGGGTGGCGCCGTGCTGCTCATCGATGATCAGAACCGCGTCCGCACTCTCACGTTGAACCGGCCCGAAGCACTCAACGCGTTCAACGAAGCGCTTTACGACGCCACCGCCCAGGCGCTGATCGACGCCGCCGAGGATCCCGAGGTGGCAGTGGTCCTGCTGACCGGCGCGGGTCGCGGCTTCAGCGCCGGCACCGACCTGGCCGAGATGCAGGCGCGCATCACCGATCCGGAGTTCCAGGAGGGCACCTACGGTTTCCGCGGCCTGATCGAGGCGCTCACCGCGTTTCCCAAACCGCTGATCTGCGCGGTGAACGGCGTCGGGTTGGGCATCGGCACCACCATCCTGGGCTATGCCGACCTGGCCTTCATGGCGTCCACAGCCCGGCTCAAGTGCCCGTTCACCAGCCTGGGCGTGGCGCCCGAGGCGGCCTCGTCCTACCTGCTGCCGCAACTCGTCGGCCGGCAGAACGCGGCCTGGTTGTTGATGTCGTCGGAGTGGGTCGATGCCGCGGAGGCGTTGCGGATGGGGCTGGTCTGGCGGGTCTGCGCGCCCGACGACCTGCTGGCCGAGGCCCGGCGGCACGCTGAGGTGCTTGCCGCCCGGCCGATCTCCAGCCTGATGGCGGTCAAGCACACCATGGTCGAACCGCTACGCGCCGAGATCGCTGCGGCGACGGCGCGGGAGAACGCGCATTTCGCAGAGTTGATGGGGCAGCAGGCGAACGCCGCGGCGCTGGCCGATTTCAGCGACCGGAAGCGGAGCTAACCGACGGCCGCGGCCGGATCGAGCGTGGTGGCCGCGGCCAGGATCGCCCGCAGGGTCCGCCGGCAGCGGCCACAATCCCCGCCCGCCCCACATGCTGCGGCGATTTCCTTCGACGTCGACGCACCCCGCGCGACGACGTCACAAATGGTCTGATTGGTGGCTCCGACGCACAGGCAGACGTACATCAGCAAACCCGCAAGGTTGCCGCAGACAGCGCCGGAGAATTGAGCCGCATAATTAGCACAGTCTAACCTAAGGTGGTTAGTGAAGTCTAACCTAACTTAGGTTAAGCTCGCCGATTTTCGGCTTGGCCGCCACGCCGCGGGAGCGACGAAGGGTGTCCTGACTTGCGGTTATTGCACTAGATTCGAGGTCGGCACGCAAAGCTGCTGCTGACCCCGTATGGCGCGCTCCAGCCCAGCCGCCTGCGGCCGACATGACCGACTTCACCCCTGAGGAGTGAGCATGCAAGGCGATCCCGACGTTCTGCGGCTGCTCAACGAACAGTTGACCAGCGAACTCACCGCCATCAACCAGTACTTCCTGCATTCCAAGATGCAGGACAACTGGGGCTTCACCGAGCTGGCTAAGCACACCCGCGCGGAATCGTTCGACGAAATGCGGCACGCCGAGGCGATCACCGACCGCATTCTGCTGCTGGACGGCCTGCCGAACTATCAGCGCATTTTCTCGTTGCGGATCGGCCAGACGCTGCGCGAGCAGTTCGAAGCCGACCTCGCCATCGAGTACGAGGTGTTGAACCGGCTCAAACCGGGCATCATCATGTGCCGCGAGAAGCAGGACAGCACCAGTGCGGCCCTGCTGGAAGGAATCGTGGCTGACGAGGAATCGCACGTCGATTACCTGGAGACTCAGCTGGAGCTGATGGACAAGCTCGGCGAGGAGCTGTACTCCGCCCAGTGCGTCTCCCGTCCGCCCAGCTGACGCCGGCTCGACACGCCGCGGGGTGATCGGCGGTCACAGACCGGGACCGGAAGGTGGTCATGACAACCCCGCGCGCAGCGGTCACGGACCCGTCGACCGATTTCGCCCCCAGCGGCCCGCTGCTCACCGCGCGGCGGCGCAACTTCATCTTCCTGGCGGTTCTGCTCGGCATGCTGCTTGCCGCCCTGGATCAGACCATCGTCGCGACGGCGCTGCCGACCATCGTCGCCGACCTCGGGGACGCCGGCCGGCAGTCGTGGGTGGTCACCAGTTACCTGCTCGCCTCGACCATCGTCACCGCGCTGGTAGGCAAGCTCGGTGACCTGTTCGGCCGCAAGCGGGTCTTCGTCGTCGCGGTGCTGTTCTTCGTGGCCGGGTCGGTGCTGTGCGGACTGGCGCACTCGATGACCATGCTGGTCGGCGCACGGGCGCTGCAGGGCATCGGGGGCGGCGCTATCACCGTCACCGCCAGCGCCCTGATCGGGGAAGTGGTCCCACTGCGCGACCGGGGCCGGTACCAGGGCATCTTGGGGGCCGTTTTCGGGGTGACCACAGTCGTCGGCCCGCTGCTGGGCGGCTACTTCACCGACTATCTGAGCTGGCGCTGGGCGTTCTGGATCAACCTGCCGGTGTCGGTGGTGGTGATCTGCGTGGCGGCTGCGGCCATCCCGGCGCTGGCCGCCGCGACGCGGCCCGTCGTCGACTACGCCGGGATCGTGTTCATCGGTGTGGGCGCGGCCGCGCTGACCCTGGCCACCAGCTGGGGCGGCACCGTCTACCCGTGGAGATCGGCGCCGGTGATCGGGCTGTTCGTCGGCGCGGTGCTGGCCCTGGGTGTTTTCGCGTGGGTGGAAAGCCGCGCACCCCAACCGATTCTGCCGTTGCGGCTGTTCGCCAGCCCCGTCTTCAGCGTCTGCTGCGCGCTGTCCTTCGTCGTCGGGTTCGCGATGCTGGGTGCGATGACGTTCCTGCCGACGTTCATGCAGTACGTCAACGGCGTCTCGGCGACCACGTCGGGGCTGCGCACCCTGCCGATGGTGGTCGGCATGCTGATCACCTCCACCGGCAGCGGAACGCTGGTGGGCCGCACCGGTCGGTACAAGATCTTCCCGGTCGTCGGCACCGCGCTGATGACGATCGCGTTCCTGCTGATGTCGACGATGGACGGTGCCACCCCGGCGGTGCTGCAGTCGGTGTACCTGCTGATCCTGGGCGCCGGCATCGGCCTGTCCATGCAGGTGCTGGTGCTGGTGGTGCAGAACACCTCGAACTTCGAGGACCTCGGCGTGGCCACCTCGGGGGTGAGCTTCTTCCGCACCATCGGAAGCTCGTTCGGGGCAGCCATCTTCGGCTCGCTGTTCGTCAACTTCCTCAACGCCCGACTGGGGCCGGCCACCGCGGCCGGCGGGATCTCGCCGGACGAGGTCAGTTCACCGGCGGCCCTGCATCGCCAGTCTGCTGCGGTGATGGCGCCGATCGTGCATGCCTACGCGGAGTCGCTGTCTCAGGTGTTCCTCTGCGCGGCGCCGGTGGCCGCGGCGGGTTTCGTGCTGGCGCTGTTCCTGCGCGAAGTCCCGTTGCGTGACATCCACACCAGCGCGGCCGATCTCGGCGACGGCTTCGCCATGCCCACCTCCGAGACACCCGAACAGCTGTTGGAGAACGCAGTGGCCCGCGTGCTGCGCGGCGAATCGGGCATGCGGCTGCGCAGTATCGCGATGCGGCCCGACTGCCGCCTCGACGTCGCCGGGTTGTGGGCGGTGTTGCGCATCAACCGTTACCAACAGTTCTTCGGCGCGGCCCGGCTCACCGACATGGGCGAGACGCTGAACATTCCGTTCGAAGTCCTCGAACCCACCTTCGCGCGGCTGGCCGCCGGCGGTTACGTGGTGCGCGACGGCGACCGGCTCAGCCTGACTCCGGCCGGCGTACAGCAGGTCGATTACGTCTACTCACTGCTGCTGGCCTGGATCGTCGACAAACTGTCCCGATCGGCCGGATTCGCCGGCCGCCCCGACCGCCGCGAGGTGGAAGCCGCGTTGAGTCGCATCGCCTATCGCGTTATCGCACAGCGTGATTGGCATGCCGACGCACCCACGGTGGCGATGCCGCGGGCCGCAACGTGAGCAGCCGGTCCGCCCGGCGTACCATCTCGCCATGAGCCGAATCGGAACTTTCGCTGACGACGACGTGGCCGGCTGGATTCAGAAATCCCCGGAACTCGGCGGCGCAATGGCCAACTTCAGCCACGCGGTCTACACCGCCAACAGGCTGCCGCTGCGCACCCGCGAAATCGCGCGCGCGGTGATCGCCGCCAACAACGAGTGCACGGTGTGCGCCAACACCCGCGACGCCGACGGCCCCGCAGCGGGTGTGGACGAAGCGCTCTACGACCATGCCGCCGAGTGGCGCACCTGGCCCGGCTACAGCGCGCAGGAGCGGTTGGCGGCCGAGT
This sequence comes from Mycobacterium sp. NGS24, assembly GCF_059813065.1. Classification (NCBI taxonomy): domain Bacteria; kingdom Bacillati; phylum Actinomycetota; class Actinomycetes; order Mycobacteriales; family Mycobacteriaceae; genus Mycobacterium; species Mycobacterium sp. NGS24. The sequence continues at coordinate 36,669 of NZ_JCALDW010000028.1, read as the reverse complement.
TCGCGCACCGCTTCTCCACCGATCACACCGCGCTGCGCGACGACGAAGATTTCTGGAACCGGGCCGAGGACCACTTCAGTGCGGAGTTGCTGGCCGATCTGGCCATCTCGTGCGCGCTGTGGGTAGGCATGGGACGGGTGCTGCGGACCCTGGACATCGGTCAGGCGTGCCGGCTGACCCTGCCCAGCAGGGCCTGATCACGTCTCCGCCACCTTCCGAGGCCACCCCGCTGGCCGCCGCGGCGATCGCCCAACTCGAGGCAGAGGGCGTGGACACGGTCATCGGCACGGTGGTCAACCCCGCCGGGCTCACCCATGCCAAGACCGTTCCGATCAGGCGTACCAACACATTCGCCGATCCGGGCCTGGGCGCCGGGCCGTCCTGGCACGCCTTCGCCATCGACCAGACCGGCATTGCGTTCACCGACGCCGTCGGCGTGGTCGGGGACCAGCGACTGCGCATCGACCTGTCCGCTCTGCGCATCCTCGGCGACGGTTTGGCGTGGGCCCCGGCCGGCTTCTTCGAACAGGACGGCACCCCCGTAGCGCAGTGCGCGCGCGGCACGCTGCAACGCATCGAGGCCGCACTCAGCGCAGCCGGCGTCGAGGCGACGGTGGGTCATGAACTCGAGTTCCTGCTGGTCGACAGCGACGGCGGTCGGCTGCCGGCCACGCTGTGGGCCCAGTACGGCCTGGCCGGGGTCCTCGAGCACGAGGCTTTCGTGCGCGACGTCACCGCTGCGGCCAACCTGGCCGGCGTCGTCATCGAGCAATTCCACCCGGAATACGGCGCCAACCAGTTCGAGATCTCATTGGCGCCGCAGTCGCCGGTGACCGCCGCCGACCAACTGGTGTTGTTGCGCATCGTCGTCAGCCGTGCCGCGCGCCGGCACGGGCTGCGGGTCAGCCTTTCGCCGGTACCGTTCGCGGGCAGTGTGGGATCGGGCGCCCACCAACACTTCTCGTTGCGCACCTCGGAAGGTCCGCTGTTCTCCGACGGCACCGGCGGCATGACGGCGCCCGGGCAGGCCGCGGTGGCCGGGGTGTTGCGTGGGCTGCCGCAGGCGCAGGGCATTCTGTGCGGATCGATCGTGTCCGGGCAGCGCCTGCGCCGCGGCAACTGGGCCGGTGCCTATGTCTGTTGGGGCATCGAGAACCGGGAAGCTGCAGTGCGATTCATCCAATCCAGCCCCGCCGACCCCGATGGCGGCAACGTGGAAGTGAAGATCGTCGACCCGTCGGCCAACCCGTATCTGGCCTGTGCCGCGATCCTCGGGCTCGCGCTCGACGGCCTGGACACCGGTGCGCCGTTGCCGCCGGAAACCACGGTGGACCCGGCGGCGTTGTCCGAATCCGACCGGACGGCGGCCGGCATCCTGCTGCTGCCGGACACGCAGCCCGAAGCAATTACCGCCCTTGATGATTCGGCCCTGCTGCGGCGAATTCTGGGCGATCCGGTGATCGATGCGGTGGTCGCGGTCCGCCGAATGGAGCACCACCGATACGGCGGCCTGGACCCGGCGACGCTGGCCGACAGGTTCCGGATGGCGTGGAGCCTGTGACCACACCGTCGGATTCCGCACTGGCGCACCACATCAGCGAGGTCGCACTGATCGATCAGCATGTGCACGGCTGCTGGCTGACCACCGGGGACCGGCGGCGGTTCGAGAACGCCCTCAACGAAGCCAACACCGAACCGTTGGCCGACTTCGACTCCGGCTTCGACACCCAGCTGGGCTTCGCCGTGCGTAACCATTGCGCCCCCATCCTCGGCCTGCCCAGACACGTTGACGCCGAGCAATACTGGCGCAGCCGCAGCCAACTCCGCGAAGACGAACTGGCCCGGCTGTTCCTGCCCGCGGCGGGCGTGCGCAGCTGGCTGGTGGACACCGGTTTCGGCGGCAGCGACGTGACGGACGTCTCCCAACTGAGCCAATGGTCGGGGCGGCGCGCCTACGAGGTGGTGCGCCTGGAGCAGGTCGCCGAACAGGCAGCGCAGGCCGCCGGCGACTATGCGGCGGCGTTCGAGGAGATCCTGCACCAGCGTGTTGCCGGCGCGGTGGGCACCAAGTCCATCCTGGCCTACCGGGGCGGATTCGACCGCGACCTGAGCGATCCACCGGCCGCGCAGGTAGCCGAGGCGGCTCGGCGCTGGCGCGACGTCGGCGGCACCCGGGTGAGCGATCCGGTGCTGCTGCGTTTCGGCCTGCACCAAGCGCTGCGGCTGGGCAAGCCGCTGCAGTTGCACGTCGGGCTCGGTGACCGAGACTGCGACCTGCACAAGTCCAATCCGCTGTACCTGTTGGACTTCCTGCGGGATTCGGGGACGACGACGCCGATCGTGTTGCTGCACTGCTATCCCTACGAACGCGAAGCCGGCTACCTGGCCCAGGCGTTCAACAACGTCTACGTCGACGGCGGCTTGAGCATCAACCAGCTGGGCGCCCGGGCGCCCGCGTTCATCGCCCGACTGCTGGAGCTGGCGCCGTTCCGCAAGATCCTGTACTCATCGGACGGGTTCGGTCCCGCCGAACTGCATTTCCTCGGTGCTGCGTTGTGGCGCAACGGCATTCACCGAGTGCTGGATGAATTCGTGCAGGCCGGGGACTGGGGCGAGGCGGAGGCCATCCGGGTGGTCGACCTGATCAGTCACCTCAACGCCGCGCGCATCTACCGGCTCGCCAGCGGCTTTTCGGCGGGCTAGACCAGGGCGCTGGCGTCGAAAATCCAGGATGTGTCGCCGCCGGCGAGCTTCTCGAAGTGATTGGGCGGCGCGAACGCGACCAGACTGTTCATGTCCCAATAGTCTTTCCAGACAGTGATTTTGCCGTCCTGCACCTTGTGCACGGTGGCGAATCTCAGGGTGCCCTGCTCACCGCTCTGGAACGTCCAGGTCTCGGAGTGCTCGTAGATCACATCGGAACCGTTGGACACCAGCACGCCGTCGTGGTTCTCGTACGCCGCCAGGTCCGCCAGCCCGATCTTGAGCCGAGTCACGATGTCGGCCGGGCCGCGGGCCGACACCGCGGGTACCGGCATGTCGACATAGAGACAGTCCTCGGCCAGGAAGGTCTTGACCGCATCCCAGTCCCGCCGCGAAAGCGCCTGCCACATCCCGGTCACGACATCGGCCGGGGAGTTCGGTGCAACATCTGTCATGCAGGTCAATTAACTCGGGCTGCCGCGGAGTGTCAACCTCGCTGCACGGTCCGCGCCGTAGGATCGATCCGCCGCATCGCTACCACCCACCCCGGGGGCCCATCTGCCGTGCAGACCGAATCCGTATCCCAGGCACCTACCCACGGCGCCCGCCTACGCCCAGCCGCCGTCGTCGGCGCGCTCGGTGTGGTTTTCGGTGACATCGGCACCAGCCCGATCTACACCATTCAAACCGTCTTCAACCCCGGCGATCCGCACCCGGTGCCGATCAGCACCGACAATGTGTACGGCGTGGTCTCGCTGATCTTCTGGTCGGTGATGACCGTCGTGACGTTCACCTACGTCAGCCTGGTGATGCGGGCCGACAACCACGGCGAGGGCGGCATCATGGCGCTCATCACCCTGGTCGGGAAGCGGCACCAGGGCAGCAGCGGGGCGAGAAGGCGCACGGTCGTCGCGCTGGGCGCGCTGGGGATCTTCGGGGCCGCGTTGTTCTTCGGCGACAGCATGATCACCCCGGCGATCTCGGTGCTGTCGGCCGTCGAGGGTGTCAAGGTGATCCAGCCGCACTTCGACACCTGGGTCGTGCCGATCACCGCGGTGATCATCGTGGTGCTGTTCGCGGTGCAACGGCACGGCACGGCAGCCGTCGGGCGGCTGTTCGGTCCGGTGATGATCGCGTGGTTCACCACGATCGGCGGCTTCGGCGTGGTCGCCATCGCCGATCACCCGGAGATCCTCAAGGCGCTCTCGCCGTTCTACGCAGCGAAGTTCATGGTCGGGCACTTCCACTTCGCGTTCTTTTCGCTCGCCGCAGTGGTGCTGTCCATCACCGGCGCGGAGGCGCTGTACGCCGACATGGGTCACTTCGGACGACGGGCGATCGCCTCGGGGTGGCTGCTGCTGGTGCTGCCCGGCTGCGTGCTCAGCTATTTCGGTCAGGGGGCGCTGATCCTGGCGGACACCGGTGCCGTCAGTGCGCCGTTCTTCCTGCTCACCCCCGGCTGGGCGCGGCTGCCGCTGGTGCTGCTGGCCACCGCCGCGACGGTGATCGCGTCGCAGGCCGTGATCACGGGCGCGTTTTCGGTAGCGTCCCAGGCCGCGCAGCTCGGCTATTTACCGCGACTGCGGATCGCGCACACCTCGGAGTCGACCATCGGTCAGATCTACGTGCCGTGGATCAACGGTCTGTTGCTGGTATCGGTGCTCACCCTGGTGTTCGCTTTCCGCAGTTCGGCGGCGCTCGCGTTCGCCTTCGGCATGGCCGTCACCGGCACGATCACCATCACCACCACCCTGTTCCTCTATTACGCGCGCACCACGTGGCGCACCCCGCTGTGGCTGGTGCTGACCGGCGGCGGCGTGCTGCTCCTGGTCGACCTGATGTTCCTGGCGGCCAACCTGACCAAACTGGTGCACGGCGCCTGGCTGCCGCTGCTGATCGCGCTGGTCGCCTTCACGGTGATGACCACCTGGCAGCGCGGACGCGACATCGTCACGCGCGCAAGGCAGGAAGCGGAGGGACCGCTGCAGGAATTCATCGATGAGCTGGCCGAGCGCCAACCGCCGTGCGCGCGCGTTCCCGGCACGGCCATCTTCCTCGATCGCGGCAAAGAGACCGCGCCGCTGGCGATGCGGGCCAACGTCGAACACAACCGGGTGCTGCACGAGCACGTGGTGATCATGGCGATTCAGACGCTGCCGGTACCGCGGATTCCCGACGCCGAGCGGACCGAAGTCGACCACCTGGTGCATACCGGTGACGGCATCGTCCACCTGACCGCCAACTTCGGCTACATGGAGACGCCGAATGTCCCTGCCGTGCTGCGTCTGCTGGACCCCGAGCAGACCGAGGGTGCGATCGACATCGAGGCCGCCTCGTACTTCTTGTCCAAACTCGAACTGGTCAAAGGATCGGCACCGACGATGGCGTCGTGGCGCAAACGACTGTTCATCGCGACCTCCTACACCACCGCCGATGCCGCGCAATACTTCGGTCTGCCCCTGAACCGCACCGTGGTCATGGGTGCGCGCATCGAGGTCTGACCGGCAGCGTCGACCAGCCGTGCAGCACCCGGGTATCACGCCGGACCCCAGCGCCCGCGGCCGTCGCATCGGGGAAGCGTTCGAAGAATGTGCGCAACCCGACCTCGCCTTCGGCCCGTGCCAGCGCGGCGCCCAGACAGAAGTGCCGTCCGGTGGAAAACGCGAGATGCTTTCCCGCATTGGGGCGTTGGACGTCGAAGGCGTGCGGATCGGCGAACACTGACGGGTCGCGGTTTGCGGCGGCGAGGTAGACCACCACCACCTCGCCCCGCTCGATGCGCCGGCCGGCCAGCTCGACGTCGGTGCGGGCCACTCGCGCGGTGAGCTGCACCGGAGAGTCCAGCCGCAAAATCTCCTCGACGGCGTTCGGCCACAACTGGGGCTGCTGCTGCAGCGTGCGCAATTGGTCCGGATGGTCCAGCAGCAAGCGGATCCCGTTGCCCAGCAGGTTCACCGTGGTCTCGAAACCGGCGACCAGGACCAGTCCGGCGACCGCCTGCAGTTCGGTCTCGTCAAGGTGGCGCTCGGCGTCGCCACTTTCGGTGATGCGGATCAGTTGGCTCATCAGGTCGTCGCCCGGGGCACTGCGCAGCTGCCGTAGATGCTGGACCAGCCACGCTTGGAATCCGGCCAACCCTCGCTGAATCCGCCGGTACTGCTGCCAGGTCACGCCGACATCCAGACTGGGGGCGACCAACTCGCCGAATTCGAGGATCCGGCGCCGGTCGTACTCCGGCACCCCCAGGATGTCGCTGATCACGGTGATCGGAAGCTGCGAGCAATACCGTGCGACGACGTCGACCACGGGCTGGTCGCCGAGCTGGTCCAGCAGGCTCGTCGCAGCCTGCTCGACCCGGTCCAGCAGACCGGTAACGGCGCGCGCGGTGAACACCGCCGAGACGGTCTTGCGGTACCGGGTGTGATCCGGCGGCTCGACGGCCAGCAGCGACGGGGGACGGATCGGGTGCAGCAGATTGTCGCGGGTTCGCCGTTCCAGCCGACCCAACGGCCCCGGCAGGCTGTCCCCGAAGGAGACGACGTGGAAGTCGTCCGACCGCAGAATGTCGTGCGCCAGCCGGTGGTCCACGGTCAGGTGGTTCGCGCGGTTGCGCACCAGTGGGCCGTGTTGGCGGATCTCGTCGTAGTAGGGCGCCGGGTCGGCGGCCACCGCTGGGTCGGCGATCAATCGCGCTCCGAGATCACCCCGCCGGACGGCGAAGCTCGCGAGTCCGCGGACGACGCCGTGCATGGCCAACCAGTGCAGTCTGTCTTTCACCATCGCCCGCGAGCGTAGGCGCCGGTCAGCATTCAGCGGTCAGCTTGAAATCGGTGGTCACGACTTTGTTGGGGTTGGTGGTGTTGATGCCGGAGGCACTGCCGGTGATCGTGTAGGTGTTCTTGACCAGGTCGACGTGGGCGTCGCCGACGCCCCCTTCGTAATAGCTGCCGGTGAAGCCGCCGATGTCGCGGATCTTGACGAACTGCGGCAACACCCGATCCCCGCTCATCAACACCACCGCCTGCACCGATCCGTCGTGTTCGCGGATGTCGATGGTGCGGTAGCCCTCGATCTGGCTGCAGGACGGCGGCCGGGTGGTGATCGAGTGGCCGTCGAGCGTCAGGTGCGCGGCTTTGCGGGGCACGGTCATGGCCTCACCGCAGCCGGCGACGGCGCCGGCGACGGCCACTGCGATTCCGGCAACCGCAACCATCCGGTTCTGCACCAGCCACCTCCGTATCAGACCTGCGCGTTGCGCCGGAGTCATTATTGCCGTTTCAGGTCCAGCCGGGGCAGTGCTTTTCTGACCAGAGTTCGGACCAGCTCGGGACTGACCCCCTTGAGCCGGTCGATCCAGCCGATGCTGGCCGGCACATACCAGTGCAGCCGCCTGGGGTTGTGGTAGGCCTGCCACGCCGCCTCGGCCACGCTGGCGGCGGGCATCAGCCGGAACATGCCCCGCTTCGGCGCGGCCGCGCGCAACTCCTCCTGCGTCACCCTGGCCGGGGCGTCGCCAGAGCCTTCGTCGGCGCCGGCGTGCTGCGGTGTCGTGGTAAGGATCGCGGTGTCGATCAGCCCCGGCAGCACGTCGGCCACCCGCACCCCGTGGCGGTGCCACTCCACGCTCAGCGCCTCGGTGAGCCCCTTGACCGCGTGCTTGGTCGCCGAGTACACGGCGATGCGCGGCATGCCGTAGGTGCCCGACGACGACGAGGTGGAGAACATCAAGCTGTTCGGCGCCTTCTTCAGGTAGGGCAGCGATCCGTACGCGCCGGTCAGCACCGCTTTGAAATTCACGTCTACGACGCGCATGGCGGCTTCGTAGGGCACGTCTTCGAACCAACCGCCCTCGCCGATGCCGGCGTTGTTCCACATCATGTCGAGACCGCCGCCGGGGTTTCCGGCGCAGAAGTCGGCCAGTGCCGCATCCAGTGCCGCCTTGTCCGTCACGTCGACGGTCCGGGTCCACAGGCGCGAACCCAACTCCAGGTTCAGCGCGGCCAGTCCGTCGTCGTTGCGGTCCACCGCACCTACGCGCCAACCTTTGCCATGGAAGAGTCGTACGCCTTCGCGGCCCATGCCGCTGCCTGCACCGGTGATGAAAATGGTCTTCATGCCGCCTCGGCCACCTCTTTGATCCGGTGCAGCGTCTTCGTCATGTCCCGGATGTTGCGACGTCTGCGCAGAAACCCGCCGAACACCAGGTAGAGCTTCGTCAACGGCGACTGCGCCATCCGGAACGACTCAGTCACGTCGGTGCCGTCCCCGGCCGGCTCCAACCGGTAGTGCCAGTTGTTGATCGCCCGGTCACCGGCCAGCACAGCAAACCCGAACTCACGGCCGGGCCGGCACGCCGTCACCTGGCACGTGGTCCAGTAGACCGGCCCGATCTCGTTGCGGCGCACGTGGCCGCGAAACCGCGCACCAAGCTCGGGACCGGTCGCATCGCCGAGCCATTCCGCTTCAAAAGTCTCCGGAGAGAACCGCCCGGTATTGCGAATATCGGCGATTAATTCCCAGATTTTATCCGCCGGGGCGGCCATATGAACCGTTGCTGAACCCTCCATAACATGATCCAAGCACGTCCCGTGTAACGAAACGAGATGAACCGCCGATAATCATTGTTTGGGGGTGAACATCCCGATGATCGCGCTGATGGTCTGCTGCCACTGTGGGCCCGGTTGAGTCGCACCGCCAGACGTCGGCGTCAGCCCCCCGGCACGGGAGCACTTTGGCCACGCACCTGGCCCCTGACCGGCCAGAACCTTGTTCGCAACGGCGATTTGTTGCTGTTTGGAGGCCTTTGCCGGGTTCCCGACACCGCCGTACTCCTCCCAAGTGGCTTGCTTGAACTGCAAGCCGCCGTAGGCGCCGTTGCCGGTGTTGGCGGCCCAGTTGCCGCCGGATTCGCATTCTGCGACGGCTTCCCAGTTCATGGTCTCGGCGTTGGCGACACCGGAGGAGAGCGACATCGAAGCTGCCAGGAAACCGCCGGCCACGGCCGACTTGATGAGGGGCTTTGTGATGGTCGTCATGTGCGGGATTTCGCGGACCGTAGCCGTAGCGTTACCCACTAGAGAAAATTATGAGACCGTTTATCCATCCCTTCGAGATTGGCGCAAACGGCGATTCTGCGGATGCTTCAAGCCCCGCGGGAAGCCGGACAGTACGACCTGGTTGCGGTGGTAAGCGCACGTTGGTACAGGTCGTCGAAACTTCGTCGGCGGCTCGTCTCGGCCCGCGCACGCTGCACCAGGCGCCCGCAATCCGCAGTGTTCAGCAAACTCCAGTTAAGCGATATGTGAGACAAAATCTTAGTGTTCAGCGCGTCGATCGCGGCCCTGGACGCCGCCAGGTCCGGCGGGGCCGGCGGCACACCGGTGGGGTCGAGTTTCCATTCGGCGAACCGGGTGTACTCGACGGCCTCGGTGGCGCTGATCTGGTCGCCGAAGATGCGCGCGACAAAATCGGGGTCGACGTTCTGTGCGGCGGCTTCCTCGCGCAGCGTGGCGATTTCGCGCTCGACCCGGTCGGGATCCTCGATTGCGCCGTGCGTGGCCCACTTGTAGGCAGCCACCGGATCGGCAACCTGCAGCCGTTCGGCGGCGGCGTCCAGCAGCGCGCCCAGCGAGTCGGCGTGATCGGCCTGCGCCGGCGGCGCGGCCAGCACCGCGATCAAAGCCAGGACTGCCGGGCCGCACCTACCGCGCATGCCATCCAGCCAAACACGAGCGACCCGGCGTCGTCGACAATGGCGAGATGAGTGACAACTGGTTGCGCACGCGACTGGCCAGGCTCGTGCTCGCCGCGACGCTGTCCGCCTCGCTGGTGCTGGGCGGCGCCTTCGTGGCGCTGGACCAACTGCACTCCGTACCCGCCGACGCCTTGCACCACCCCGGACCTGCGGCTACCGACCAGCAGAGCCGGGCTCAGGCCGTCCGGGCCGCGCAGAACGTGGTCACGGTCGCCGGTCTGCGCACGACGACGGCCGGCTACCTGTTGATGTCCTGCAAGGACCGCGAGAACCCGCCCTATCGGGGAGCGGTGTACCTGACCTTCGCGATCCCGGCTGACGCCGCCGCCGACACCTACCTGCCGGAAGTCGTAGCCAAACTGCTGGCCGGCGGCTGGTCCCCGGGGCTACCGCCCGGCAACCACGCGCTGGCCAGCACGCTCACCAAGGACGAGCTCACCGCGAGCATCTACCGCCATGACGACAATCCGGATCTGGGCATCCTGCGCGTGTACGGCGAATGCCGCAACGTGACCGATCATCATGCCGATCCCACCGGCTGGGTCGACGTCACCGGCGAGTTCGGCCCGGCCGGTTGAAAGACCCACAACGCACTACTGCGCTTGACGACCGGGGCCGTCAAGCGCAGTAGCGGTAGTGCGGTGGGTCTAGCCTTGCCGAGCGCCGAGCGCGCCCTGCAGGTCACCCTTCATTGCGTTCAGTTGGGCGCCCCAGTACTCCCAGCTGTGTGTGCCGTCAGCCTGGAAGTTGAACACCGCGTTGTGCCCGCCGGCGGCGGTGTAGGCGTCCTGGAACTTGAGGTTGCTGCTGCGGACGAAGTTCTCCAGGAACTCGGCCGGCATGTTGGCACCACCCAGTTCCGACGGCTTGCCGTTACCGCAGTACACCCACAGCCGGGTGTTGTTGGCGACCAGCTCCGGGATGTGCAACGACGGGTCGTTGCGCGCCCACGCGGGGTCACTGGACGGGCCCCACATGTCCGAAGCCTTGTAACCGCCGGCGTCACCCATGGCCAGTCCGATCAGCGAGGGGCCCATGCCCTGGGACGGGTCCAACAGGGCCGACAGCGAACCGGCATAGATGAACTGCCCGGGGTGGTTGACCGCGAGAATCATCGCCGAGGAGCCGGCCATCGAGATACCGACGGCGGCACTGCCGGTCGGCTTGACCGACTTGGTGCTCGCCAGGTACGCGGGCAGTTCGCTGGTGAGGAAGGTTTCCCACTTGTAGGTGCTGCAACCGGCCTTGCCGCACGCGGGGTTGTACCAGTCGCTGTAGAAGCTCGACTGGCCGCCGACCGGCATGACCACCGACAGGCCCGACTGGTAGTACCACTCGAACGCCGGGGTGTTGATGTCCCAGCCGTTGTAGTCGTCCTGGGCGCGCAGGCCGTCGAGCAGGTACACCGCAGGCGAGTTGTCGCCCCCGCTCTGGAACTGCACCTTGATGTTGCGACCCATCGCCGCCGACGGCACCTGTAGGTACTCGACGGGCAGTCCGGGCCGGGAGAACGCTCCCGCGCTCGGCGCGCCACCGGCGAGTCCGATCAGGCCCGGCAGGGTCGCGGCCGCAGCCGCACCGACCAAGAGTCGACGACCCCAGGCCCGTATCTTCCCGGTCACGTCTGTCATACCTGTGCCCCTTTTTGTCCTTATATCTCTTGCTCCCGGCAGAACTTACCGCGTGAATAGGCCGAATGTCGATTCGGACGCAAACACATTTCAGTTCCATATCGGTTACCGGCGCGGGTTACAGCAACTGTGTTTACAGTGCACCGCGCCGATCGACCGCATTCGTTATAGCCCGCGCCCGACACGCGCGACGCTGACCCACGCCGCGCCGTTACGCAGGCGTTATGCACTTGGAATAGGGCTGAGTCGGGCAGGGACGGACGCCATGCCCAGCGCCACACCGACCCAAATGGCCGGAGCCAGAACGCGGATTTCTCTATCGGGGAGCAACGTTTTATCTATTTACTGCACCGTCAGTCGCCGGATTTGCCGAGCTAGCCGGGTCTTTCACCGGCCGGCGGGCGGTTTCCATACCGGGTCAGCCGGCGCACCGCAGACCGCGTAGGCTCGCTCGGAGCAAGCCGACTTACGACGCTATTCCGGGCGTTGACGGCATTCACGCGCCACGCACCTGCCCCTGAAGCGGGTGGCACTGCTGAGGTGCGACGAGCCCGGACACGATTGAGGTGCGAAAACTTGGATACGGTACTTGGGCTGTCAGTTACACCGACCACCGTCGGGTGGGTGCTGGCCGAAGGGCACGGCGCCGACGGCGCGATCCTGGGTCACCACGAATTGCGTTTGCAGGACAGCGTTCAGGACGGCCGCACGGTGCGTGCGGTGAACACCGCCGAACAAGTGGCCGACGAGGTCATGCGGGCGCGCGACACGGCCACCGCCGGCGATCACCGACTGCGGGTGGTCGGCGTGACGTGGAGCGACGACGCCGCAGCGCAGGCCGCGCTGCTGCAGGAGGCGCTCGCCGACGCCGGCTTCGACAACGTGGTGCCGGTCCGGCTGCTCGATGCCGTCGAGACCCTGGCGCAGGCCATCGCGCCCGTCATCGGATACGAGAAGACCGCGGTGTGCCTCCTCGAGCGGGAATGGGCGACCGTGGTCATGGTCGACACGCACGACGGCCAGACCCAGACAGCCGTCAAGCACGTCCGCGGCGGCTTCGACGGCTTGACGTCCTGGCTGACCGGGATGTTCGATCGCAGCACGTGGCGGCCGGCCGGAGTGGTGGTCGTCGGCTCCGAGGGCGACGTGAGCGATTTCTCCTGGCGGTTGGAGCAGGTCCTGCCGGTGCCGGTGTTCGCGCAGACCATGGCCCAGGTGACGGTCGCGCGCGGCGCAGCGCTGGCGGCGGCTCAGAGCACCGAGTTCACCGACGCGGAGTTGGTCGCCCTGGTGGATGACGCCGTCGAACCGGACAGGGTCGCTGCCGGACAGTCACGGCGATATGCCGGGGCGGCCGGCGCGTTGGCCGCGGCCGCCGTCACGTTCGTCGCGTCGGCGTCCTTGGCTATCGGTCTGCAGCTGGCGCCCGGCAAGGACGCCGGACAGCACGTCGTGACCAAACCCCCTGTCGCCGAAGCCGTGGCGCCGCCGTCCCCGCCCGCGGTGCAGCCTCCGCCGCCGCAGCAGGAGCCGGTGCGTCTCGCGGCCGACGAGCAGCCCGACGAATCCGCGCCAGGCGCCCCGCCGAGCGCCGCCCCGGCGGCACCGGGCCCCGACGGCGGGCCATTCCGGTTGAGCAGGGCCATCGAGAGCCTTCCCGGCACGTTCGCCGAGCCCGGAAGCCCGCCGGAGTAGATCACTCGGGTTTTTGCCGAACCGCATGGAATGACACCGTCACCTCGTCGGCGACCTGCAGCGACCCCAGGAACATCGCGTAGGGCTTGATGCCGTAGTCGGTCTGACGCACCCTGGATTCGGCACCGAGTCGGTACGTATCGCCGAGATCTTCCACGCGTAGCTCGACCACGTGCTCGCGGGACTTGCCGCGGACGAACAGTGTTCCGGCGAGACGGTACCCACCGTCGGTCTGCTCGATCGTGTCGGCGGCGAAGCGTATTTCTGGAAACCGGTTGGCGGACAACGATTTCAGCGCATTGGTGCGCGCTATCACCTGCTCCGGCCCGGACAGGCCCTTGAGGCCCCCGACGCCGCCGGTCACCTCGAGCGAATCCACCTCGACCACCAGTTCAGCGGTATCCGGTTGGCCACCAACCCAATTCACCCCAGCCCGCCACCGGGTGACCGCGATGGTGAGCCGATGGCCCATCCGCGCCGCGCGCCCGGCCACCCCGGTGTGCACGGTCAGTTCGCCGTTGTCGGGACCCAGCGTCCACGCCGTATGTTCCTGCGAAGCCACGGCCGAACTCTACTTGGACTCACACGGTCAACACGGTGCGATAGTGCGCCCGGCCTTCCTCCAATGCCGCGTAGCCGTCGGCCGCCTGCGCCAGCGGCAGCTGCTCAATCCACGCCCGCACACCGGACACCACCGCGAAATGCATGGTTTCCTCGACATCTTTCGCGGTTCCGGCCGGATGGCCGATCACGCTCAGACCGGGAATGATCAACTGCACCGGGCTGATCGGCAGTGGTTCGGGGGTCACCCCGATGGTGACCAGTTCGCCCCGGGGGAGCAGCCCGCCGACGGTGTCGGCCATGGCCTGCGAATTGCCCGCTGTGGCAAGGACAACCGCGGCACCACCCAGGGCCCGCAGCGCTTCGGAGACGTTGCTGCTGGTGGAGTCGATGTAGTGGTGGGCGCCCAGACTCCGGGCGTCCTCTTTCTTCGCAGTACCTCGGGCAATGGCGATGGTCTCGAAACCCATTGCCCGCGCCCACTGCACTCCGAGATGACCGAGCCCGCCGACACCGAGAATCGCCACCCGGTCACCGGGCATGGCCTTGGTGTGACGCAGGGCGTTGTAGGTGGTGACGCCCGCGCACCCCATCGGTGCGGCTTCCACGTCGGTGAGCCCGTCCGGGATCCGGGCCAACGCGGTGGCGGGTACGGTCACGGATTCGGCGTAGCCACCGGGGTACTGCCAGCTGGGCACCTTCGCGTTCGCGCAGTGCATCAGAGCGCCTTTGCGGCACTGATCGCAGTGGTTGCAGTTGCCGCCGAACCAGCCCACCGCGACGCGGTCCCCGGCCGCGAATCCTTCGACACCCGCGCCGAGTTCGGCGATGGTCCCGGCTATCTCGTGTCCGGGGGTGAACGGCCAGGACATGTCGGGGAATTGGCCGTTGACGAAGTGGGCGTCGGTGCCGCAGATGCCGCATGCAGTCACGGCGATCCGCACCTCGCCGCGCTCGGGTGCGACGGTTTCGACGTCGGCGAACTCCAACGGCGCGCCCTCGGACCGTACCTGGACCGCTCTGTGTGTCGCCACCCGCTCAGCTACCGGATCTCAGTGCGAGACTGGGCATTTGGCGGCCGCCTCACCGTGATAGTTCACTTGCCAGTGTTTGATGCCGTTGAGCCAGCCTGAACGGAGCCGCTCCGGGGCGCCGATCGGCTCCAGGTCGGGCATCGCGTCGGCGATCGCGTTGAACATCAGGTCGATGGTCATCCGCGCCAGATTCGCCCCGATGCAGTAATGCGCACCGGTGCCGCCGAATCCGACGTGCGGGTTGGGATCGCGCAGGATGTTGAAGGTGAACGGATCGTCGAACACGTCTTCGTCGAAGTTGGCGGACCGGTAGACCATCACCACCCGCTGTCCCTGTTTGATCTGCACGCCGGACAATTCGTAATCCTGGAGCGCCGTCCGCTGGAACGAGGTGACCGGTGTGGCCCACCGGACGATCTCGTCGGCCGTGGTGGCCGGGCGGTCCCGCTTGTAGAGCTCCCACTGATCCGGGAAGTCGGTGAAGGCCATCATGCCCTGCGTGATCGAGTTGCGGGTGGTCTCGTTGCCGGCGACCGCGAGCAGGATGACGAAGAAACCGAATTCGTCGTCGGAGAGCTTGTGGCCGTCGACGTCGGCTTCGATCAGTTTGGTGACGATGTCTTCACCGGGGTTCTCGGCCCGGTCCGCCGCCATCTGCATGGCGTACATGATCAGTTCCACCGACGCCGAGAGGGCGTCGTTGCTCTCGAATTCGGGATCCTGGTCTCCGACCATCTGGTTGGACCAGTGGAACAGTTTCATCCGATCTTCCTGGGGCACGCCGAGCAGGCCGGCGATCGCCTGCAGCGGCAGCTCGCACGACACCTGCTCGACGAAGTCGCCGGAGCCCTCGGCAGCGGCGACCTCGACGATCCGGCGGGCGCGCTGGTTGAGATCGTCGCGCAACCGCTCGACGGCCCGGGGGGTGAACCCGCGGGAGATGATCTTGCGTAGCCGGGTGTGGTGCGGGGCGTCCTGATTGAGCAGGACGAACTTGCCGCGCTCGATCTGCTCGCCGACGGTGCCGTCCTTGTAACGCGGCAAGGCGGTCTTGGCGAGGCTGGAGAAGATATCGCTGCGTCGCGAAATCTCCTTGACGTCTTTGTGTTTGGTGACCACCCAGAAGCCGCCGTCATCGAATCCACCCGCCCCGTAAGGCTGCTCGTTCCACCAGATCGGCGCGGTTCGACGCAGCTCGGCCAGCTCCTCGACGGGCAGCCGCTCGGCGTGGATGTCGGGGTCGGTGAAATCGAATCCCGGCGGCAGGTTCGGCTGGGCCTGCGGTTCGGCGGCTGGGTGCGTAGTTGACAAGGCCCACTCCTTGAGAGTCCTGGTGGTCGTCTCGTGCCAATACTTCATTGCTACACCCCCATTGGGAAGCATCGGCGGAAACCGAAAAGAAAATGCCGGCGCCGCCGTGGCGCGGCGGTGGGAAATCCGCTGGTCATGCACGCGCACACCGGTATCGGATTCGGCCTTGTGGCTGCTGTGGCAATCGTTATGCTCTTGATGAATGCCGCTGCAGCGCCGCGCCGGCGCCAAGAAGGGAACACCATGATTCGCGAAATGCTCACCGCCACTGCGGTCACGGGTGCGGCGATAGCGCTGGCCCCAGTAGCCGGTGCCGACAACGGCCGCTGGGAGGGCGACGTCCCGGGGATGAACTACGACGCCTCGCTGGGCGCCCCGTGCGACAACTACGAGCGCTTCATCTTCGGACGTGGCCCCAGCGGCCAGGCCGAGGCGTGCCACTTCCCGCCGCCCAACCAATTCCCCGCCGCCACTACCGGGTACTGGGTCATCTCCTACCCGTTGCGCGGCGTCCAGCAGATCGGCTCCCCGTGCCCGAACCCCAAGGTCGCGGCGCAATCGCCGGCCGGTCTGCCGATGTTGTGTCTGGGCGCCCAGGGCTGGCAAGAGGGGTGGTTCACCGGAGCCGGCTTCTTCCCGCCGGACCTCAGCGAGTGAGGCACGTCCATGCCGGGCAGCACCGCCCTCGAGTCCCCGATCCCACGGTGGCTGCGGTTCGTCCTGGCCTCTGACCGCGCCGGTTCGGCGTGGTACATCGGGGCCGGGTTCTTCTTCGCACCGGCACTCGCCGTATTGTCGCCGTGGCCGTTGCTGACCACGGTGCTGTGGTGGCTGATCGGGCTGGCCGGCTTATGGCTCGGTCTGCTCGGCATCGCGATGGCCGCCGGGCTCGCGCGAGTGTTGCGGTCCGGCAGGGAAATACCGGAAGAATACTGGCGCACCCTCGTCGACTACTGAACTTTCCTCGGTCGTCGGCCGCCTGCGCCAGGCTCTACAGTCAGATAACGCCGCCAACGAACAGGAGACGCACATGGCCTTCGATCCCAGAGACGCCGTCGACGCAGTCAGGGACATCGCGATCAATGCCGTCGAGAAGTCTTCGGACATCGTCGAGAACGTCACTGCCATCATCCGCGGCGACATCGCCGGCGGCGCCAGCGGCATCGTTCAGAGCAGCGTCGACATCGCCACCGACGCCGTTGACCGGGTCAAAGAGGTCTTCACCGGCAAGGACGACGAAATCCTCGACTAGCGGCGATCAGACCGCGGCGGCCTCGTTGAGCTCGTCGAGCCGCGAGGTCGCCTCGAGGTACTCCTGCACCCAGCGCTCGATCACCGTCGAGGTCTTCTCCACCTTCTGGAACTGCCCGACGACCTGCCCGACCGGGTTGAACGCCACGTCGACGGACTCGTTCGGGTAGCGATTGGTGGCCCTTACCGCCATGCCGGACACCATGTACTGCAGCGGCATGCCCAGCGGCTTCGGGTTGTCCGGCTGTTCCCAGGCCTCAGTCCAGTCGTTGCGCAGCATCCGGGCCGGCTTGCCGGTGAAGGACCGGCTGCGGACGGTGTCCCGGCTGCCCGCCTTGATGTATGCGGCCTGCTGCACCGGGGTGTTGGACGACTCCTCGACCATCAGCCACTGCGATCCGGTCCACGCGCCCTGGCAGCCCAACGCCAGCGCGGCGGCGATCTGCTGGCCGCTGCCGATGCCGCCGGCACCGAGCACGGGCACCGGAGCCACTTCTTTGACGACCTGCGGCCACAACACAATTGAGCCGACTTCGCCGCAGTGACCGCCGGCCTCACCGCCCTGGGCGATGATGATGTCGACGCCGGCGTCGGCGTGCTTGCGGGCCTGCGACGGCGAGCCGCAGAGCGCGGCCACCTGGCGACCCGCGTCGTGGATGTGCTTGATCATGTCGGCGGGGGGAGTGCCCAGCGCATTGGCGATCATCGTCACTTTGGGGTGCTTGAGCGCCACCTCTACCTGCGGGGTGGCGGTCGCCTCGGTCCAGCCCAGCAGCTGCAGGCTGTCACCGTCGCTGTCCTCGACCGGGACTCCATGGTCGGCCAGGATCTTCTTGCCGAAGTCCAGGTGCTCCTGCGGCACCATCGACCGCAGCGAGTTGGTGAGTTCCTCGGCCGACAGGTGCGAGTCCATGCCCTCGTACTTGTTGGGGATGACGATGTCGACGCCGTAGGGATGGTCGCCGATGTTCTCGTCGATCCAGTTCAGCTCGATCTCCAGCTGCTCGGGGGTGAAGCCGACGGCACCCAGCACACCAAAACCGCCGGCTTTGCTGACGGCGACGACGACATCGCGGCAGTGGGTGAAAGCGAAGATCGGGAACTCGATACCGAGTTGATCGCACAAGGGGGTGTGCATGCCTGCTCCTAGGAAGCTTGACCGAGCGGAAAAACTGCAACGTGTTCTAGTTTAGTACGCGGGTCTGCCGCTTGGCCAGCCAGGTCTGGCGCGTACCGACTAATGCCCGTCAGCGTGAAACGGTAGCGTGAGCCGGCATGGGACGCGTCGACAGCAAGGTTGCACTGATCAGCGGCGCCGCCCGCGGCATGGGCGCCTCGCATGCGCGGTTGCTGGTGGCCGAAGGCGCCCACGTGGTGCTCGGCGACATCCTCGACGACGAGGGACGCGCACTGGCCGACGACCTGGGCGCCGCCGCGCGCTACGTGCACCTCGATGTCACCCGGCCTGCGGACTGGTCGGCCGCGGTCGCGGCGGCGGTGGACGGGTTCGGCAAGCTCGATGTCCTGGTCAACAACGCCGGGATCATCAACTACGGCGCGCTGAAAGACTTCGACCTGGCCAAATGGCAGCGGGTGCTCGACGTCAATGTCACCGGCACGCTGCTGGGCATCCAGGCCGTCGTCGACCCGATGGTGGCCGCCGGCGGCGGCTCCATCATCAACATCTCCTCAATCGAGGGCCTGCGCGGCGCGGCCTGGGTGCACGGGTACGTGACGTCGAAATGGGCGGTGCGCGGACTGACCAAATCTGCGGCATTGGAATTGGCGCCCAACAACATTCGTGTCAACTCGATACATCCCGGCTTCATCCGCACCGAGATGACCGCAAAGCTTCCCCAGGACGCGCTCAACATCCCGTTGGGCCGGGCGGGGGAAGCCCAGGACGTGTCGTCGTTCGTGCTGTTCCTGGCCAGCGACGAATCGTCGTATGCGACCGCTGCGGAGTTTGTGGTCGACGGCGGATTGATCGAGGACGTGTCGCACAAGTCGTAGTCCCGCGAGCACCTTGATCCGGTGCGACGCCCCGGGGTAGCGTAATGCCGCAATTACGACACGTAGAGTAGCGTAATTGCCACCGCCACCGGAAGGAATCCGCTTCGATGCGCAGCAGGTACGCCGGGTTACCTTTCACCACGCCCACCGCCGAGATCGCGGCTGCGCTCGAGGACGTCAGCATCCCCACGTTGCTCCTCTCCCTGGTGCACATCACCGGCGATCCCCGGTTCATCCGTGATTTCAAACAGCTGGGACTGTTCCTCAACGAGGTCCAGGGGTTCATGTCCGAGGAGGACAAGGCCCGGGCCCGCGCCGAGGCGCTACCGGTGCTCACCGAGTACCGCGATCGCGGATGTCCCGAGCCCGCGCCACTGAGCTATGAGCTCATCCGGGAAATGATGGACTGGGCGGCCTGCGAGCCGGTCCCCGACGACTACCTACCGCTGGCGCTCGAAGAGATGGATCTCGAGGGCGTGGACCCGCGCCGGCCGGTCGCGCTGCCTGCGGCCGGCATGGCCGACTTCCCGGTCCTGGTGATCGGGTGCGGCGAATCAGGCATCCTGGCCGGAATTCGACTGAAGCAGGCCAACATTCCGTTCACGATCGTCGAAAAGAACGCCGGGCCGGGCGGAACATGGTGGGAGAACAGCTATCCCGGCGCACGAGTGGACGTGGCAAACCACTTCTATTGCTACAGCTTCGAACCCAACAACGACTGGACCCACTATTTCGCCGAACAGCCGGAGTTGCGCGACTATTTCGTCGACGTGATGCACAAGCACGACCTGATGCAGCAGGTGCAGTGGAACACCGAAGTGCTCGCCGCCGAATGGGACGACGCCGAGGCCCTGTGGACCGTTTCGCTGCGCTCGGCCGACGGCGAGACCGGCACCACGCGGGCCCGGGCCATCATCACGGCTGTCGGCCAATTGAATCGGCCGCTCATTCCCGAGTTCGCCGGCGCAGACACGTTTGAGGGACCGTCCTTTCATTCCGCAGCCTGGGACCACTCCGTCGACCTCACCGGAAAGCGGGTCGCGCTGGTGGGCGCCGGCGCCAGCGGATTTCAGATCGCGCCCGCCATCGCCGGCGACGTCGAGCACCTGACTGTGTTTCAGCGCACCGCGCAATGGATGTTCCCGAATCCGATGTATCACGACGAGGTCGGGGACGGCGTTCGCTGGGCGATGCAACACCTGCCGTGTTACGGGCGGTGGTACCGCTTCCTGCTGATGTGGCCCGGTGCCGACAAGGGTCTCGATGCGGCCAAGGGCGACCCGACCTACCCCGATCAGGAGCACGCTGTCAGCGAGATGAACGCCGCGGCCCGGATGATGTTCAGCCAGTGGATCACCAGTCAGATTCCCGAGGGGGACGATCTGCTGGCCAAGGTGCTGCCCGATTACCCGGCCACCGGGAAGCGGACACTGCAGGACAACGGCAGCTGGCTGCAGACCTTGCAGCGCGTCAACGTCGACCTCGTGCGCACCCCGATCCGGCGCATCACGCCGCACGGCATCGAGACCGAGGACGGTGTCAGTCACGACGTCGACGTCATCGTCTACGCCACCGGCTTCCGGCACACCGATGTGTTGTGGCCGGTGAAGTTCAACGGCCGCAACGGAATCGACCTGCATGAACTGTGGGGGAGCCGACCCTACGCCTATCTGGGCGTCACGGTCCCGGGCTTTCCGAACCTGTTCCTGATCTACGGGCCGGGCACGCATCTGGCGCACGGCGGCAGCTTGATCTTCCAGTCCGAACTGCAGATGCGCTACGTCAACCTGTGCCTGCAACGCATGGCCGAGGAGCGCATCGTCGCCATGGAGCCCACCGCCGAGGCGGCCGCCGACTGGCACCGACGCACGCAGGTCGAGATCAAGAAGATGGTCTGGTCGCACCCGGCCGTCAAACATTCCTACTTCAAGAACGCCGACGGGGAGATCCACACCGTCAGCCCGTGGCGTCTCAATGCATACTGGGCCGCGGTCCGGCAACCTGATTGGTCCAAATTTATTCTCCGGCAAGGAAAGTGAGCGCGATGCGTACGGTGGTCGTCGACGGACCCGCGAGCATCCGGGTCGACACCCGGCCCGATCCCGCCCTGACCGGGCCGGATGGGGTGATCGTCGAGGTGAGTGCCGCCGGGATCTGCGGCTCCGACCTGCACTTCTACGAAGGCGACTACCCGCTGGTGGAACCCATCGCGCTGGGGCACGAAGCCGTCGGCACCGTGGTCGACGCGGGCCGCGAGGTGCGCAGCGTCAAGGTGGGCGATCAGGTGCTGGTGTCATCGGTGGCCGGTTGCGGAGCCTGTCCGGGGTGCGCCACGAACGATCCGGTCATGTGCCACTCGGGTCTGAACATCTTCGGCGGGGGTGTGCTGCCGGGGGCGCAGACCGATCTGCTCGCAGTGCACGCCGCCGACTTTCAGGTCCGCAAGATTCCCGACGGGATTTCCACCGAACAGGCACTGCTGCTCACCGACAACCTGGCCACCGGCTGGGCCGCAGCGCAACGCGCCGACATCCCGTACGGCGGCACGGTCGCGGTGATCGGGCTGGGCGCGGTCGGCCTGTGTGCACTGCGCAGCGCGTTCGCCCGCGGCGCGGCAACGGTTTTCGCGATCGACCGGGTACCGGGCCGGCTGCAACGCGCGGCAGACTGGGGCGCGACAGCCATCACGGCACCGGCGGTGGAAGCCATCCTCGCCGCCACGGGTGGCCGCGGCGCCGACGCGGTGATCGACGCGGTGGCCACCGATGCCTCACTGACCGATGCGCTTGCCGCTGTGCGGCCGGGCGGCACCGTGTCGGTGGTGGGTGTGCACGATCTGCAGCCGTTCCCGTTCCCGGCGCTGATGAGCCTGATCCGCAGCATCACGGTGCGATGGACCACCGCGCCGGTGCAGCGCACCTGGCCCGAGCTGATTCCGCTGCTGCAGTCAGGTCGGCTGGATGTCGACGGGATTTTCACCACCTCGTTGCCGCTGGACGAGGCCGCCGCAGCGTATGCGACGGCCGGATCGCGGTCCGGCGAGGTCGTGAAGATCCTGCTGCGGCCTTAGTCCTTGACCGCGATGATGTACTGCGAATGCATGAAGCTGTCGATCTTGACGTCCACTTCCGGTGGCGTCAGCCCGTAGCCGACCTGCAACTCCGGATTGCTGCGGACCGGCTCGACACGCCACCCGTGGGATCCCAGCCACGTCACCGGGTCCATCGGGTTCTCGTAGGTCAGCGACGAGAAGTCGATATCGCCCGCCATGTTGACCCCCGGGTGCTCCTCCTCGAGCGCGGCCAGTTGGTCGTGGTCGAGGCGGGACCCCAGGGCGCCGATGGCCAGCCGACTGCCCGGGGCACTGAACTCAGTGATACCGGCAAACAGCGTCCCGTGGGCTGAGCTGGTCAGGTACGGCAGGATCCCCTCCACCGACCAGGCGCTGGGGCTGTGCGGGTCGAACCCGGCCGCTGCCAGCGCAGCGGGCCAGTCGGCACGCAGGTCGGCTGCCACCTCACGCCGTTGCGCCGCGGGCTGCTTGTGGTGCGCCTCGAGCACCTGCGCCTTGAACTCCAGCACCTTGGGCAGGTCTATTTCGAAAACTGTAGTGCCAGATGGCCATTCGAGACGGTACGCGCGCGAGTCGAGCCCGGCGGCCACAATCACCGCCTGCCGCAGACCGGAATCACCGGCGGAGGTGAAGAAGTCGTCGAAGAACCGCGTCTGCACGCCGTAGAGGCGCGGGAACGCGCTCTCATGTTCGGAGCTTCCCGGTTCGGTCAGCAGTCCGGTCAGGTAGGGATCCTCTGAGGCCTCGATGAAGAATCTGGCGTAATCGTCACGCGCTAACGGTTGCTCACTCATCGCATGCAGCGCACGCCAGGTGGTCACAATCAACGCCGTGTAGCCGACACCGCTGACGATGTCCCATTCGTCGTCGTCGGAACGCAGCGATCCGAATTCAGGCGTCATAGCTGTCGAACGTACTCGTCACAGCTCCAACAGGACGGTCACCGGTCCGTCATTGACCGACTCGACCTGCATGTGGGCGCCGAATATGCCGGTTTCGACCTCAGCACCCAGTCGGCGTAATGCCGTCACGAAACTCGTGACCAGCGGCTCAGCGACCGCACCAGGCGCGGCGGCGTGCCACGATGGGCGTCGGCCCTTGGCGGTGTCGGCGTAGAGGGTGAACTGGCTGACCACCAGGATCGGTGCGTTGACATCGGACGCGGACTTCTCTCCGGACAGGATGCGCAACGTCCACAGCTTTTCGGCGAGCCGCTGAACGTGACCGGGCCCGTCGGTGTGGGTGACGCCGACCAGCGCCAGCAGGCCCTGCCCGGGAGGTTCGATGGCGCCGACCACGCGACCATCCACTGTCACCGAAGCTGACGAGACCCGTTGCACCAGAACCCGCATGGGCGTCGATGCTGCCATGTGCGGTCCCCGCGCGTGGGTACCCTCGTGGCATGTCTGTGCTGGTGGCGTTTTCCGTCACTCCACTGGGTGTGGGGGAGGGTGTCGGCGAGATCGTCGCCGAAGCTGTTCGTGTGGTGCGTGATTCGGGTCTGCCCAATAAGACCGATGCGATGTTCACCGTGATCGAAGGGGACAGCTGGGCGGAGGTGATGGCCGTGGTACAGCGCGCGGTGGAGGCCGTCGCCGCCCGCGCACCCCGGGTGAGCACGGTGATCAAAGCGGACTGGCGGACCGGCGTCGCCGACGCGATGACACACAAAGTCGAATCGGTCGAACGGTACCTCGCCGAGGGTCGGGCCGGTCCGGCGTAGCGTGGGGCGGACCGATTTCCCGTGTCCCCGAGGAGGCGCAGCCCATGACCGAAGACGCACCTGACGGCGGCCCAGGCGGCACCGGGGGCCAAGGCGGCAGAGGGGGCCGGGGTGGCGACGGGGGTCGCGGGGGCGCAGGCGGCCGCGGCGGTGACGGCGGTCGCGGCGGTGACGGCGGTCGCGGCGGTGCGGGCGGCGCAGGCGGGCGCGGCGGCGACGGCGGGGCGCCGGGCCGCGACGGAGAACCGGGCCAGCCCGGCCAGCCCGGCCAGCCCGGTCAACCCGGCAGTTCCGGCGAGCGCGGCTTGTCCGACCCGGGCATCCCCGGCCAACCGGGCAGCCCCAGCACCTAGGAACGCGCCGCCGGTGGATGCGTAGGGTCATCACGGTGAGTTCACGCGCGGGCATCGTCGTCACCGGAACCGAGGTTCTGACCGGACGCGTCCAGGACCGCAACGGTCCCTGGATCGCCGACCGGCTGCTGGAACTGGGCGTCGAGCTCGCGCACATCACCATCTGCGGCGACCGTCCGTCCGACATCGAGGCGCAGCTGCGTTTCATGGCAGAGCAGGGCGTGGACCTCATCATCACCAGCGGTGGCCTGGGCCCGACCGCTGACGATATGACCGTCGAGGTGGTGGCTCGATTCTGCGGCCGTGATCTGGTCCTCGACGAGGCGCTGGAGAACAGGATCGCCGAGATCCTCAAATCGTTGATGGCGCGCAATCCCGCCTTCGCGGCGCTGCTGGAGCCGGGCAAGTTCGAGTCGGTGCGAACGGCCAACCGCAAGCAAGCGATGATCCCGGTCGGAGCACAGGTGCTCGACCCGGTCGGCACGGCTCCGGGGGTCGTGGTGCCCGGCAAGCCCGCGGTGCTGGTCCTTCCCGGACCGCCGCGCGAGCTACAACCCATGTGGCACAAGGCTGTCCAGACACCGGGGGTGCAGGCGGCGATCGCCGGCCGCACCGTCTACCGGCAGGAAATGGTACGGATGTTCGGACTCCCTGAGTCGGGGCTGGCCGAGACGCTACGCGAGGCCGAGACCGCCGTGCCCGGCTTCGAAGCCCTCGAGATCACCACCTGCCTGCGGCGCGGCGAGCTGGAGATCGTGACGCGCTACGAACCGGACGCAGCGCAGGTGTACACACAGCTGACCCGGTTGCTGCGCGACCGCCACGGCGAGCAGGTGTTCTCCGAGGACGGCTCGCAGGTCGACGATCTGGTCGCGGGGCTGCTCGCCGGCCGGCGGATCGCCACCGCGGAATCCTGCACCGCGGGCCTGCTGGCGGCCCGGCTGACCGAACGCCCCGGATCCTCGGACTACGTGGCCGGCGGCGTGGTGTCCTACTCCAACGAAGCCAAGGCGCAGCTGCTCGGCGTGGACCCCGAGCTGATCGAGACGCACGGCGCGGTCTCTGAACCGGTCGCGCAGGCGATGGCGGCCGGCGCCCTGAAACGTTTCGAAGCCGACACCGCCGTCGCCATCACCGGGATTGCCGGTCCCGGTGGCGGAACCGAGGAAAAACCGGTGGGCACAGTCTGTTTCACCCTGGCGCTGGCAGACGGCCGGCAGGTCACCCGTACCCTGCGGCTGCCCGGCAACCGCTCCGACGTCCGGGAGCGCTCGACCACGGTCGCGATGCACATGCTGCTACGCACCCTGGGCGGTTAGCCCTCCCCGGGCAGGAAGGCGCTTTCGGCGGTGCCGAAGCGAATTCCGGTGGCGTCTTTGCCGATCAACGTCAGCAACACCACCATCGTCAGCACCGGCACGATGGTCACCGCCAGCGCGAACGGGTAGCCATGCGTTTCGGCCAGGTGTTCCTGGATGGGCAGGTTGAACGCGGCCAGCAGGTTGCCGAGCTGATAGGTCACCCCCGGGTACAGCCCGCGAATGGCGTCCGGCGACATCTCGGTCAGGTGCGCCGGGATCACGCCCCAGGCGCCCTGCACGCACAGCTGCATCAGGAACGAACCCAGGCACAACATGGCTGCGGTGCGCGAGTAGGCGAACAGCGGCACGATCGGCAGGGCCAGCACGGCGCAGAACACGATGGTGTAGCGCCGGCCGAATCGCTGCGACAAGGTGCCGAAGACCAGGCCGCCGATGATGGCACCGACGTTGTAGGCCACCACAATCCAGCGGGTCGTTGCGCTGGACAGTCCCGCGCCCTCATCTGCGGTCGCCTTCAGGAACGTGGGGTAGACGTCCTGGGTGCCGTGACTCATCCAGTTGAAGGCCGTCATCAACAACACCAGATAGCAGAACCGGCGGATGACCTTCGCCTCGCGCAGCACGTCGCGGACTCTGGTCTTGGTCAACCGCATCCGATCCTGTGCGGCCTCCCATACCTCGGATTCCTCGACGCGGTACCGGATGATCAGGCTGACCAGGGCCGGGATGATGCTCAGCGCGAACAGCCAGCGCCACGACAAGTCCAGCCAGTTCATCACCACCAGCGAGGCCACCGTGGCCAGCAGGTAGCCGAACGAGTAACCCTCCTGCAGCAAACCGGAAAAGAAGCCGCGCCGCTCGGCCGGAACCTTCTCCATGGCCAGCGCCGCACCCAGACCCCACTCGCCGCCCATGCCGATGCCGTACAGCAGACGCAGGATCACCAGCACGGTGAAATTGGGCGCGAACGCGCACAGGAATCCCACCAGGGAATAGAAGATCACGTCGACCATCAGCGGCAGTCGCCGTCCGACTCGGTCGGCCCACAGCCCGAACAGCAAGGCGCCCAACGGACGCATCGCCAAGGTCGCGGTGGTGACGAAGGCGACCTCGGTCTTGCTGCGGTGGAACGTCTCCGCGATGTCGGCGTACACCAGCACGACGATGAAGTAGTCGAACGCGTCCATCGTCCAGCCCAGGAATGCCGCGATGAACGAGTTGCGCTGGTCGCTGGTCAGCCGCTGTCGGGTCACGTGTGCATCGTGCAGTACCGGCCGCGATCCCGCGAGTCTGCTGTGCACCCCTAGCTCGTCGCCGCTGTTGCACATATGCTTATTAAGCCCGTAATCCCGAAGACCACTCCCCGAAACCGGCCAGCACTTACGCTGTCTTTCGACCGTGCCGCCTTCCGAGACGAGGGCATTCCCAACGACCAATACGACGGGACATTGCGAACGATGAAGACTGTCGCGATCAAATCATCGCCGGCTCCTTCCCGCACGCGGCTGAGTTCGCCAGTCAGCGATCCGCAGCACGGTCTGCGCGCTGTCACCGAATGTTCGGGATCAGCCGTGGTCGTTCACGTCGGCGGCGATATCGACGCCAGCAACGAGACCATCTGGCAGCGTCTGGTGAACCGAAGCGCCGCCATCGCGATCGCGCCGGGCCCGTTCGTGATCGACGTCCGCGAGCTCGATTTCCTGGGTTCGTGCGCCTATGCCGTACTGGCTCAGGAGTCGGTGCGGTGCCGCCGGCGCGGGGTGAGTCTGCGAGTGGTCAGCAATCAGCCGATCGTGGCCCGCACCATCGCCGCCTGTGGCCTGCGCCGCCTGCTGCCGATGTACGCCACGGTCGAAGCCGCGTTGGCCCCGGCGGTCTGAGCGCGCTCGGTTTACGGTGCCGGCGGTGGTGGCGGCGCGTGGGGAGCGAGCAGCCCGTTGAGGATGCCCAGGGTGCCTTGCAGTTGAGGCCCTGACAGTGTCGGGGGCGGCGCCTCGCTCGTCGGCTGCCACGGCTGGCAGCCGCTGGTCTTGAACGCCTTGTCAGTCGCTTCGATCTGGACCACCTGCGGGCGCTTGGTGATCGCGTTGTCGATCAACGCACCGTCGGGATTGCCCATCCGCTTCCAGTAGCAGGTGCCGTTGCCGACAGGTCCCGCAGAGCTGTACACCCCGGGTGCGATGTCCTTGCCGACGGTGTAGACACCGTCGTGGTCGATGGTCGTCCGTGGTGCGCCCGCTGCCGCCGGCGCTCCCGACGGGGACGGGGATGGGACCGGAGATGGCGCCGGATCCGGATCAGCTGCGGCGACCCCCAGCGAGCCGGCCCAGCCCGCGACGACCAGCGCCGCTGCGGCAACCCGCGCCGTTTGCTTAGAACCCATAACAAAGCACCCTACCTGGCTGAACTGCGCATTTCGAGTCTCGGCGCCGAGCCGATCCCGTTAGCTCAGCCACACGCTGCCGCGCTCAGTCCAGGCGGCGCACCTTTCCGGCGTAACCCAGCGCGTGCACGTAGGTCGCGAGGTTGTCGCGCGAAATCCGCGCGTGCACCGGGCGCTCCAGCAGAAAGCGCAGCACCGGGTTGTATGCGTGATAGGTCTCGTGGAACGTGAGCACCGTGCTGCCGTCGGGCTGTTCGTCGAGTTGGTGGTAGCCCTCGGCCCGCGACCACAACGGCTTGCCGACCGCCACATACCGCGACACCTGGTTGATCCTGGCTTCGGTCACGGTCTCCCAGGACCGCCCCACGCCGCCGGAGAGCAGATATCGGGCACCGGGAAGATACAGGTGCGGACCAGCCCCTCACCCGCCGCGTCGCCCTCGTTCAGGATTTCCATGCTGCCGGTCGGCCACGTCAGCACCCGTGGCCGCGGCGCGTCGGGCGGCACCGGTGGGTGCAGCACCCGCCATACCTTCGCCGGGGCGCCTCGACGTGGAAACGCACGGTGTAGGACTGCATCAGCTTTCGTCCCAGGTGTCCCAGCAGGTGATCGATTCTGCCGATGGTCTTGCCGCGGGGCGGAAGTCGCTGCCGATGGTGTAGGCCACCGGGAACAGGGCGGCCTGGGTGACCGAGGGCGGTATCCCGAGCAGCTCGGCGACTTCGCGTTCCTTCGCCAGGTGCATCGTCGTCCACACCGACCCCAGTCCGCGGGACCGCAAAGCCAACAGGAAACTCCAGCCGGCCGGGATGATCGACGCCCAGGCCGAGGCGGCCACCAGCCGGTTGCTCTCCTCGATGGGCTGCAGCAGGCAGGGGATGACGTGCACCGGGACCCTGGCCAACGTCTCGGTCAGGCCCGCCGCGCTGCGGTAGACACGCTGCGTCTGTGGATCGGACGCGGTGGCCGCGGCGTTGGCCAGGTACTCCGCACCGATGCTGCGGTAGATGTCGGCGATCGCCGCGCGTTTCTCGGGGTCGGTGATGACGATCCAGCGCCAGTCCTGGGCGTTACTGGCGGTGGGCGCCTGCATCGCCAGGCGTATGCAGTCCAGGATCACCTCACGACCCACCGGCCGGTCCAGATCGAGACGCTTCCGGACCGCACGGGTGGTGCTGAGCAATTCGTCGACCGAAGCGATGTCCATTCAGCTCCCTTCCGCGTGCTCAGAAATTACCGCGACGGGCCCGAAAAGAATCGACCGCCCATATTGACGCGCGCGTCGACCCGGTTTGGACAGCGGGAATCGTGCCGGATAACGTCCGTGCCAACGAGTAGTGGGCAGGCGTTCAATAACCTGCGCCGGGATGGAGGTCTTTGGCGTTGCTGTTCATGCATGAGGTTCATACGGTGCGTGGCCGCGCCGAGGACGAGTTCGAGGCCGCTTTCCGGGACGGCTGGTTGCCTACGCTCGCCGCCGGGGACGAGGCCCGACTGCTGTGGTACACCAACCAGGCGCAGGGCAGCGGGCCGGCTTACACCGTCATCACCGTGACCGCGGTTCGCGACGGCGCCGCCTGGGAGCGCCTGACGAAGCGGGTGCAGCAGGGGGACCTGCGGGATTGGATGCACCACACCGACGAATTGCGCCACGGGGTCGACGCCAAGCTGTTGGTGGCGTTGCCGTGGTCGCCGATGCAGCATGTGTCATTCGACGATGTGCCGGCTGACGGTCGCGAACACGAGATGAGCCTCTACATGGAAGACACCATGTGGCCCTACGAGGACAAGTTCGAGGAGTACATTCTGCGCTGCGGCGAGGTGTACGCCCGAAGTCTCGAACAACCGTCGTCGATGTTGCAGATGCACGCGTCGTTTCAGCCCGCTCTGGGCAGCCATTTGCGTCGGGAAGTGATTCTGATGCAACGGATCAGCCGTCCCGAAGCGTTGCTCGACCTGCTTCGCACACACATCCCGGCCGAGTACCGGACTCCCGGCACCTGGTTGCACGACGCGTTGGACCTGCGCGACCAGTGGACCAGCAGGTTGTTGCGGACCTCCACCTGGTCGCCGCTGTACTGAGCTGATGAATCTCGGGACCATCATCGATGCCGCCGCGGCGCACGATCCGCAGCGGACCGCACTGATCATTGACGGTCGCTCCTTCAGTTACGCCGAGCTCGACAGGGCCGTGCACGCGTGCGCCGACGGGCTGGCCGCCCGCGGTGTGACGGCCGGTGACCGGGTCGCCGTCGTCGACACCGCCAGTCTGCTGTCGATCGCGGCGCTGCTCGGCGCGGCGCGCATCGGAGCTGCGGCAGCGCTGATGAACCCGGCGCTGACGCCGCCGGAGCTGCGGGCGCTGCTCGACAACGCGGGCTGCGCCGAGGTGGCGGTGGCCGGGGAGTCCTACGCTGGACGGCTGCGTGACGCCGCGGTGCCGACGGTGTTGACCGATGTGGACTTCACCGGCGAAAGACGTTGCCCGCCAGTCGAATCAGTTGTCGACGAGCAGACCGCGATGGTCTTGTTCACCAGCGGCACCACCGGCCTGCCCAAGACTGTCCCGATCGGCAGCCGGCAGTTGACCGCGCGGCTGGACAGGACGTCCGCGCCGTTCGCGCCGGACGTCCCGCCCGTCGCGGTGATGATGTGCGTACCTTACTTTCATGTCGGCGGGTCACTGGGTTTGATCGCCAGTCTCTACTCGGGCAACACGCTGGTGGTGCAGCGCCGTTTCAACGCCGGCGAATGGCTGCGGCTGGTGTCAGAGCACCGCGTGACCGGGATGTTCCTGGTGCCCACGATGATGCACCGGATCCTGGAACACCCCGACTTCGCCGACACCGATCTGTCCTCGCTCACTGCGATCACCTACGGCGCGGCGGCTGCCCCGATCTCGTTGATGCGCAGAGTGATTGCGGCCCTCCCGCACGTCGCTTTCACCAACGTGTTCGGCCAGACCGAGACCTTGGGCACGTACGCCAACCTGCTGCCCGGGGACCACCACGATCCGGCCCGGGCGGGCTCGGTGGGACGACCCCTGCCCGGGGTCGAGGTGCGGGTGGTCGACCCCGACACCGGTGCCGACGTCGAACCCGGCGCGGTCGGCGAGCTGTGGGTGCGCAGTCCGCTCAACACCGCGGGCGGGTGGCTGCGCACCGGGGACCTGGGCCACCAGGATGCCGACGGCTACCTCTATCCGAGCGGGCGACTGCGCGACACCATCAACCGGGGCGGAGAGAAATTCGGTCCGATCGAGGTGGAGGAGGCCCTGCGTTCGCACCCGGCGGTGCACGACGTCGCAGTGGCCGGTGTCGACGACGAAGAGTTGGGCCAGCGCGTGGGTGTCGCCGTGGTGCCCCGCGGGCCGGTGACCCTCGCCGAATTACGTGCGCACTGCGCGCCGGTGCTCGCCTACTTCAAGCTGCCCGAGCGGCTGACCATCGTCGACGATATCCCCTACAACGCCACCGGCAAGGTGAACCGCGCCCAGCTCGCGGCGCTGATCGGCGCCGCTGACTGAAATCTGCACGGTCACAACAAAAATGGCGCATCAGCCTTTTTTGACTTGCAGTACCCGCTTACGCAGGCCGTCCGTCGCCGTTTCCATCAGCCCCTTGGCGCCCTTCTTGACCAGGAAGCCCGGCACCGGCACGCCGAGATCCACGGTGAGCTCGAAATGCACCCTCGTCGAATTCCCTTCGGGCGTCAGCGTGTATCGCGCGTGCTGCCCCTTCTGCGCTTTGGCGCTCACCAGCTTCCAACTGACGCCGTCGTCGTGCACGGTGTAGTCCAGCACCTGTTCGTCGCTCACGCCAACGACTTTGACGACTTGCCGGGATTTGGTCGGATGGCCGTCCTCGTCGCGCTCCAGAACCTCAGCTTCGCGATGAGCCGACGACCATTCGGGCAGCGATTCCAGATCGAACAACACCTCCATGATCTCGTCGGGTGTCGCGTCGATGACAACTTCGCGGGACTCGGTGACAGCCATGCGCAGATACATTGCCACCGCCGCGGCGGCTAAACCAGCTCAGGGCACCAGCACGACCTTGCCGATGTTCTCTCGGGCAGCCAGGATCCGATGCGCTTCGGGTGCTTGGGAGAACGGCACCGCGGCGTGCACGATGGGCGCGACGACGCCGTCGCCGAGTGCCCGGCGCAGCGGCGTGATCCAGGGTTCGAGGGTGCCGCGATCGTCCCACAACCGCAGCATGTTCAGGCCGATGACAGTCTTGGACTCCGACAGCTGATCCATCAGATTGAACCCGCGCAGCATCGCCAGCGCGTGCGGGGCCGCCTTGCGCAGTGCGCGCTTCTCGCCCTCCTGCAGGTTCGAAATCCCATAGCCGACCAACCGTCCACCCGGACGCAGCAGCCCGTAGGACCGCCGCAGCGACGTGCCGCCCAGCGCATCGAGCACGAGGTCGTAGGGCGGCAGATCCTTCCACCAGCCGTCGCGGCGGTAGTCGATCGCGCGATCGACGCCCAATTCGGTCAGCTTCTGGTGCTTGCCGGGCGATGCGGTGCCGTGTATCTCGGCGCCTGCCGCCTTGGCGAACTGAACGGCCGCGATGCCCACGCCGCCGGCCGCGGCATGAATGAGCACCCGCTCGCCGGCCTGCAACGACCCGTAGCCGTGCAACCCCGCCCACGCAGTGGCGTAATTGACCGGGACCGCGGCGCCCTGCTCGAAGCTCACCGACTCAGGCAGCGGCACCGAGTCGGACTCGGCGACATTGACGATTTCGGCGTACCCACCGAATCGCGTTCCGGCCAAGACCCTTTCACCGACACGGCCGCCGTCGACGCCGTCGCCGACAGCCACCACCGTGCCGGCGACCTCGTAGCCGACGACGGCGGGGAGCTTGGGCGCGTCGGGATACAAGCCGACGCGGGCGAGATGATCGGCGAAGTTGACGCCGGCCGCCCGGACCTCGATGCGCAGCTGACCCGGGCCCGGGCGCGGCGGGTCAGGGCGTTGCTGGACCTGCAGCACCGAGGGACCACCGTGTCTGGTGATTACGACTGCGCGCATCGTGTTTCTCCTTGCTCGGGACGAATGGCGGTTCAGCTCGCATCGGGATCACGCCGAGATGGCCTGCTCGAACACCTCTCCGTAATACACTCCCGGGACTGATGAACCACGACTGGGAGCAGTTGAGCGCCAGGGTGCATCGCTGTCGGCTGCCGTTCTGCGATGTCACGGTCGGCCTGGTGTACGGCGCGCGCGGGGCCTTGTTGGTCGACACCGGGACGACGTTGCCAGAGGCCGCCGCCATCGCGGCGGACATCCGGGAGATCGCCGACTGCGACGTGACCGATATTGTGTTGACGCACAAGCACTTCGACCATGTGTTGGGATCCTCGCTGTTCGCCGGGGCCGAAATCCACTGCGCGCCGGGAGTTGTCGAATACCTGCTGGCAGGTACCGACCAGTTGCGCAGTGATGCGCTGCGCCACGGAGCCGATGCCGCCGAGATCGACCGTGCCATCACCGCGCTGCGACCACCTGCGCGCGGGATCCACGACGCCGTGGTGGACCTCGGGGATCGCGCGGTCACCATCGCCTATCTCGGTCCAGGCCATACTCATTCGGACTTGGTCGTGCTGGTTGCGGCTGACCGCGATGGTGGTCCGCCAGTGGTTTTCACCGGCGACCTCGTCGAAGAGGCCGGAACGCCCGCGATCGACGGCGACTCCGACGTGGCCGCCTGGCCCGCGACCCTCGATCGGCTACTGGCGCTGGGCGGCCCCGATGCCCGCTACGTCCCGGGGCACGGCCGTGTCGTCGACGCGGCGTTCATCCGGCGCCAACAGGGTTGGCTGCGGGCTCGTGCGGCTGGGTCGACCGGTGACCCAGCTCACTATCCAGGGGCATAGACTTTCAGCGACAAGGGGAATTGGCGCTGAGAAGGAGCGGAAGGCCATGGCCATCGCCGAAACGGACAATGCAGTCCAATCGAAGTTCGAGCAGGAGGTCGCCGACACGCAGCGCTACCTCGACAGTCCGCGGTTCGCGGGCATCACGCGCCTGTACACGGCCCGCCAGGTCGTAGAGCAACGCGGCACGATTCCCGTCGACTACACCGTGGCGCGCGAGGCGGCCGCCGCCTTCTACCCGCGCCTGCGTGAGCTCTTCGAGCAGAAGAAGAGCATCACCACATTTGGCCCGTACTCGCCCGGCCAGGCCGTGAGCATGAAGCGGATGGGCATCGAAGGGATCTACCTGGGCGGCTGGGCCACCTCGGCCAAAGGGTCCACGACCGAGGATCCGGGCCCAGACCTGGCCAGCTACCCGCTCAGCCAGGTGCCTGACGACGCCGCGGTCCTGGTGCGCGCCCTGCTCACCGCAGACCGCAATCAGGAGTACCTGCGCCTGAACATGACCGAACGGCAGCGGGCGACCGCCACGTTCTACGATTACCGGCCATTCATCATCGCCGATGCCGACACCGGCCACGGCGGAGATCCGCACGTGCGCAACCTTATTCGGCGTTTTGTGGAGGTCGGCGTCCCGGGCTATCACATCGAGGACCAGCGTCCGGGCACCAAGAAGTGCGGCCATCAGGGCGGTAAGGTTCTGGTGCCGTCCGACGAGCAGATCAAGCGACTCAACGCCGCTCGCTTTCAACTCGACATCATGCGGGTGCCGGGCATCATCGTCGCCCGTACGGACGCCGAGGCAGCCAACCTGCTCGACAGCCGCGGCGACGAACGCGACCAGCCTTTCCTGCTCGGGGCCACCAACCTGAAGGTTCCGTCCTATAAGGCCTGCTTCCTGGCGATGATGAAACGCTTCTACGATTCGGGCGTCGAGGAGCTCAACGGCCATCTGTTGTACGCCTTGAGCGACGGCGAGTACGCGGGAGCCAACGCATGGCTGGAGCGCCAGGGGATCGCCGACCTGATCTCCGAGGCGGTCAAGACGTGGCGGGAGAACGGCGAGACTTCGATCGACGACGTCTACGACGAAGTCGAATCCCGCTTCGTGGCTGCCTGGGAGGACGACGCCGGGGTGCTGACCTACGGCGAAGCCGTGGCCGAGGTCCTGGAATTCGGTGAGAGCGACGACGAGCCGCGCGGCATGAGCTCCCAGGAATGGCGGGAGTTCGCTGCGACCGCGTCGCTCTACGAGGCCCGGCAGAAAGCCGCCGAGTTGGGTGTCGACCCGGGGTGGGACTGCGAGCTCGCGAAAACCCCTGAGGGCTACTACCAGATCCGCGGCGGGATTCCGTATGCGATCGCCAAGTCCCTGGCCGCCGCGCCGTTCGCCGACATTCTGTGGATGGAGACCAAGACTGCCGATCTGGCCGATGCGCGGCAGTTCGCCGAAGCGATTCACGCCAAGTTCCCTGACCAGATGCTGGCCTACAACCTCTCGCCCTCGTTCAACTGGGACACCACCGGCATGACCGACGAGGAAATGCGGGAGTTCCCAGCGGAACTGGGCAAGATGGGCTTTGTCTTCAACTTCATCACCTACGGCGGACACCAGATCGACGGTGTCGCTGCCGAAGAGTTCGCTACCAACCTCACCCAGGACGGGATGCTGGCGCTGGCCCGCCTGCAGCGCAAGATGCGGCTGGTCGAATCGCCTTATCGCACACCGCAAACCCTGGTTGGCGGGCCGCGCAGCGACGCAGGCCTGGCGGCGGTCTCCGGCCGTACGGCGACCACGAAGGCGATGGGCAAAGGGTCCACTCAACACCAGCATCTGGTGCAGACCGAGGTGCCCAAGAAGCTGCTGGAGGAATGGCTGGCGATCTGGAGCGAGCACTATCAGCTGGGCGAGAAGCTTCGGGTCACGTTGCGGCCCCGTCGCGCCGGCTCGGATGTGCTGGAACTGGGCATCTACGGCGACGGTGACGAGCAGCTGGCCAACGTCGTGGTCGACCCCATCAAAGACCGCCACGGCCGCAGCATCCTGCAGGTGCGTGACCAGAACACCTTCGCTGAAAAGCTGCGTCAGAAGCGGCTGATGACTCTGATCCATCTGTGGCTGGTGCATCGGTTCAAGGCCGACGCGGTGTACTACGTGACGCCGACCGAGGACAACCAGTACCAGACCGAGAAGATGAAGTCGCACGGCATCTTCAGCGAGGTCTATCAGGAAGTCGGTGAGATCATCGTCGCCGAGGTCAACAAGCCCCGCATCGAGGAGCTGTTGACCACCGACCGCGCGGCGTTGAAAAAGTTGATTCTTAAAGAGAACTGACTAATTCGGGGGTCGGGCCTGGTTATGTGGTGCCCCTGAAGAACAGGCCCGACAGGTTGTTGCCGAGGTTGCCGATGCCGGAGACGAGACTGGTCAGAGCCAGGTCCAGAACGCCGGCGTTGGCAAGACCGGAAACGCCGCTGCCGACGTTGTTGAAGCCCGAAATCAGGCCGCCGAAGTTCTGGTAGCCGGAGCCGCCCAGCAGCCCGGGACCGTTTGAGTTGTACCAACCCGACAGTCCCGCACCGTTGTTGCCGAATCCTGAGTTGCCACCGATCCCGGTGTTGAAGAAGCCGGATGACGGGTTGATCGTTGTGTTGAGGTAACCGGGGCCGCCGGGGACGGGGAAAGTGGCCAGGACCTGTGCGGGTAGGTGGATGCTCGGGATGACCAGCGGCGGCAGGGTGAATTCCGCCAGACCGAACGGTGGGATGTCGAGCGCTGGGGTGGTGAAACCCACTGTGGTGAGGTTCGGCAACACCAGATCACTGAGCCCGATCGGATCGATCGTAAACCCAGGAATCGACACCGGCGCCGTCGTGATATTCGGCAAGACCAAATCACTAAGCCCGATCGGATCGATCGTAAACCCAGGAATCGACACCGGCGCCGTCGTGATATTCGGCAACACCAAATCACTA
>NZ_JCALDW010000027.1:0-59410 GCF_059813065.1 Mycobacterium sp. NGS24 | reverse complement strand
GCGAGTCCGCCGAGCAGTGACCGGGGCCGGTGACGCAGACCGCGCCAGCTTGCCCACATCGCCGGGAGTAGCGTCGGGCGGGTGACTGATACGCCACGCGAATTCGACATCATCCTTTACGGCGCAACCGGCTTCGTCGGCAAGCTGACTGCGGAATACCTGGCCCGGGCCGGTGGCGATGCGCGCATCGCCCTGGCCGGCAGGTCGAAAGAGCGGCTGGCAGAGGTACGACGGTCCATCGGCGCGTCGGCAGAGCAGTGGTCTGAAGTAGCCGCGGATGCCACCGACCCGTCGAGCCTGAAGGAAATGGCCGCCCGCACGCGGGTGGTCATCACCACGGTAGGTCCCTACACCCGATACGGGCTGCCGCTGGTGGCCGCGTGCGCCGCCGCCGGCACCGACTACGCCGACCTGACCGGCGAGGCCAACTTCGTCCGGGAGAGCATCGACGTCTACCACAAGCAGGCCGCCGATACCGGTGCCCGGATCGTGCACGCGTGCGGATTCGACTCGGTGCCATCCGATCTGACCGTATTTGCGTTGCATCG
Source organism: Mycobacterium sp. NGS24 (assembly GCF_059813065.1). Classification (NCBI taxonomy): domain Bacteria; kingdom Bacillati; phylum Actinomycetota; class Actinomycetes; order Mycobacteriales; family Mycobacteriaceae; genus Mycobacterium; species Mycobacterium sp. NGS24. Next base: position 58,862 of record NZ_JCALDW010000027.1, on the reverse strand, counting down.
CGCCGCTCAGCAGGACGACGCGGGAGATCTGACCGACACCAACCTCGTGGTGCGTTCCTTCCGGGGTGGACTGTCCGGCGGCACCATCGCATCGATGCTCGAACTGATGCGCGCTGCGTCCAAAGATGCCGAGGTGCGCCGTCAGCTCCTGGATCCCTACACCCTCAGCGATGACCGCGGTGCAGAACCCGATGTCGGACCGCAACCCGATCTGCCCTTGCGGCGTGGTCGCCAGATCGCGCCGGAGCTCAACGGTTTGTGGACGGCGGGGTTCGTGATGGCCCCGTACAACACTCGGATCGTGCGGCGGAGCAACGCACTGCTGGACTGGGCGTACGGCCGCGAGTTCCGCTACGCCGAGAGCATGAACCTCGGATCTTCCGCGATCTCCCCGGTGGCCTCTGCTCTGATCACCGGTGCCAGCAACGCGGTGTTCGGCTTGGGCAGTCGCTTCCTCGGTCTGTTGCCCGCCAACCTGATGGAACGGGTACTGCCCAAACCCGGCACCGGTCCCAGTGCCCAGGCCCGCGAGCGTGGTTACTACAAAGTCGAGACCTACACCACGACGACGTCCGGCGCCCGCTACGTGGCGCGCATGGAACAGCGGGGCGACCCGGGGTATAAGGCGACCTCGGTCATGCTGGGCGAATGCGGCCTCGCGCTGGCACAGGACCGCGACAAGCTTCCTGACCTGCACGGCGTGCTGACCCCGGCGGCCGCCATGGGTGATGCGCTGCTGGCCCGATTCCCGGGCGCGGGTATCTCGCTGGAGACCGAACGGTTAATTTGACGTGCGGGTTGAAATTGGGCTGCGTCCAGGGGTGACGAACCAGATCGCGCGAGTCTAGTGTCGTAATCGGGGCGTCTTTCATACCAGCAACGAAGGTGGACAGCGATGGCCGGACTCGATGACCTGTATGCGCAGATTCCCACCTCAGACATCGCCACCAAACTCGATGCCGACCAAGGCGAAGTCGAAAAGGCGGTACACACGCTGGTGCCGGTATTGCTCAGCGGTCTGCAGCACAATTCCCAAGATCCCGAGCACGCCAGCAAGATCGAATCGGCAGCCAGTGGCCACGCCGCCCGCGGCCTGCTTGACGCCGGCGGCGGTGTCGACCAGGTCGACGAGCAGGACGGGCACCAGGCCGTGGCGACCCTGTTCGGCGGCAAGGACACCGACCAGGTGGCGGCGGCGCTAGCCGGCGGGGGCGCGGGCAACAGGGACCTGCTCAAGCAACTACTGCCGGTCGTGCTGCCAATTGTGTTGGCGTACATAGGCAAACAACTTGGATCGGACGGCGCCGCCGCGACCACGGCGTCGCAGCAACGGACGTCCGGTGGCGGGCTGGGCGACATCCTGGGCAGCATCCTCGGCGGCGGCAACGACAAGTCACTCGGCGGCATCCTGGGCAGTGTGCTGGGCAATAAGGGCGGTGGCCTCGGGGACATCCTCGGCGGCCTCCTCGGTGGCAAGAAATAGCTTGTGCGACAACAGGATTGCGCTGAGTGCAAACCTGTTTCGGGCGCAGCAAGATGGGTAAGACTGGGTTCAGGGGTACCAGGACGGACGGTCGGCAGGTGTCGACCGTACTTGGAAACGACAGGGATGGAGAGGGTAAGTCATGTCAGACACGCTCACCGAAGGACAGAAGCTGGTCAGAGGGGAGTCGCTGGTCTCCAACAACGGCGCCTACACCCTGACCCTGCAGGACGACGGCAACCTGGTGCTGGCCGCTCGGGGAAAGCCGTTGTGGGACACCGGGACCAACGGTCAGAATGTGGTGCGCGCCGAGGTGCAGACCGATGGCAACTTCGTGCTCTACACGTCGGACAAGCCGGTGTGGCACAGCGACACCAAGGGCAAGAAGCAGGTCCGGCTGGTCCTGCAGGACGACCGCAACCTGGTGCTCTACGCCGGTGACGGTAAAGCCGCGTGGTCGACCAAAACCGAGACCGACGCGCCCCCGCCCCCCGAGCCGGTCGCCGAGGCAGAGAAGTCCGGTTCCGAGTCCGCCAAGGGCGGTTGGTGGGGTTCAGACGAGCCGGCCCAGAACGCCGTCGCTGAATCCCACGAAGAGGCACCCGCCGAACCGCCCCCGGCCGAGCCTGCTGCCCGTACCCACACCGTCGAGTCCGGCGACACGCTGTGGGCCATTGCCGAGCGCTTCTACGGCGACGGCAGCAAGTACCAGCTGATTGCGGACGCCAGCGGCATCCCCAACCCCGACTTGATCTACCCCGGTCAGGTGCTCACGATTCCGTAATCGGCTCCGGTCTCGGAGGCCCAACCCGGCGGCGCGGCTGGCGGTTCCTAGAATTGTGCGGTGACCGCCAGCCCCCGCCCCGCCGACGACCAGCTGCCCAAGTCGTGGGATCCGGCCGCGATGGAGGGCGCCATCTACCAGAAGTGGCTGGATGCCGGCTACTTCACCGCGGACCCGCACAGCAACAAGCCGCCGTACTCGATCGTGCTGCCGCCGCCCAACGTGACAGGCACGCTGCACATGGGTCATGCGTTGGAGCACACCATGATGGATGCGCTCACCCGTCGCAAGCGCATGCAGGGCTACGAGGTGCTGTGGCAGCCGGGCATGGATCACGCCGGCATCGCCACCCAGAGCGTGGTGGAGAAACAACTCGCGGTCGACGGCAAGACCAAGGAAGACTTTGGCCGTGAACTGTTCGTCGAGAAGGTGTGGGACTGGAAGCGGGAGTCCGGCGGCGCGATCGGCGGCCAGATGCGCCGGTTGGGCGACGGCGTGGACTGGAGCCGTGACCGGTTCACCATGGACGAAGGTCTGTCGCGGGCGGTACGGACGATCTTCAAGCGGCTCTACGACGCCGGGCTGATTTATCAAGCCGAGCGACTGGTCAACTGGTCACCGGTGCTGGAGACAGCCATCTCCGATCTCGAGGTCAACTACCAGGACGTCGAGGGCGAGTTGGTGTCGTTCCGCTACGGCTCCCTCGACGACGCCGAACCCCACATCGTGGTCGCCACCACCCGGGTCGAGACGATGCTGGGTGACACCGCCATTGCGGTACACCCCGACGACGAGCGCTACCGTCAGTTGGTCGGGACCAAGTTGCCGCACCCGTTCGTCGACCGCGAGATGATCGTCGTTGCCGACGCGCATGTGGATCCCGAATTCGGTACCGGCGCAGTCAAAGTCACCCCCGCCCACGACCCGAACGACTTCGAGATCGGATTGCGGCATCAGTTGCCGATGCCGTCGATCCTGGATACCAAGGGGCGCATCGTCGGCACCGGGACGCAGTTCGACGGCATGGACCGCTTCGAGGCCCGGGTCGCGGTGCGCGAGGCACTGGCAGCGCAGGGCCGGGTCGTGGCCGAAAAACGGCCCTATCTGCACAGTGTCGGGCACTCCGAGCGCAGTGGTGAGCCGATCGAGCCACGGTTGTCGCTGCAGTGGTGGGTCCGGGTGGAGTCGCTGGCCAAGGCGGCCGGCGACGCGGTTCGCGACGGGCACACCGTGATTCACCCCGCCAGTCTTGAACCGCGGTGGTTCGCGTGGGTGGACGACATGCACGACTGGTGCATCTCGCGCCAGCTGTGGTGGGGTCACCGCATCCCGATCTGGTACGGGCCCGACGGCCAGCAGATGTGCGTCGGTCCCGACGAGACACCGCCCGACGGGTGGGAGCAGGACCCCGACGTGCTGGACACGTGGTTCTCTTCGGCACTGTGGCCGTTCTCCACTCTGGGTTGGCCGGAACAGACCGCCGCACTGGAAAAGTTCTACCCGACAAGCGTTCTGGTCACCGGCTACGACATCCTGTTCTTCTGGGTGGCCCGGATGATGATGTTCGGCACGTTCGTCGGCGGCGACGACACCATCACCCTCGCCGGTCAGCGCGGCCCCCAGGTGCCGTTCACCGACGTGTTCCTGCACGGTCTGATCCGCGACGAATTCGGCCGCAAGATGAGTAAGTCCAAGGGCAACGTCATCGACCCGCTGGACTGGATCGACAAATACGGCGCGGATGCGTTGCGGTTCACGTTGGCGCGGGGGGCCAGTCCCGGGGGTGACCTGGCGATCGGCGAGGACGCCGTCCGCGCGTCGCGCAACTTCGGCACCAAGCTGTTCAACGCCACCCGGTACGCGCTGATGAACGGCGCGGCAGCAGCCTTCCGGGCACCTTTCCCCGCCCTCGACGAGTTGACCGACGCCGACCGCTGGATTCTGGGCAGGCTGGAACAGGTTCGGGCCGAGGTGGATTCGGCCTTCGACAGCTACGAGTTCAGCCGCGCCTGCGAGTCGTTGTACCATTTCGCCTGGGACGAATTCTGCGACTGGTACGTCGAACTGGCCAAAACGCAACTCGCGCAAGGTAATCCGCACACTGCGGCGGTGTTGGCCGCTGGGCTGGACGCCCTGCTGCGGCTACTGCATCCGGTGATTCCGTTCCTCACCGAGGCGCTGTGGCAGGCGCTCACCGGTCAGGAGTCGCTGGTCATCGCCGAATGGCCGAGTTCGTCCGACATCGAGCTGGACAACGTTGCCGCACAACGGATCACCGACATGCAGAAACTGGTGACCGAGGTGCGCCGGTTCCGTAGCGACCAGGGTCTGGCCGATCGGCAGAAGGTGCCGGCCCGGTTGGTCGGTGTCCAGGACGTCGATCTGAACGAGCAGGTGCCCGCCGTGACGTCACTGGCCTGGCTCACCTCACCGGGTGCGGACTTCGCGGCCTCGGTGTCGCTGGAGGTGCGGCTGAGCGCGGGGACGGTGGTCGTCGAGCTGGATACGTCGGGCACCATCGACGTCGCCGCCGAACGGCGTCGGCTCGAAAAGGACTTGGCGGCGGCGCAAAAGGAACTGGCGTCCACCGCCGCCAAGCTCGCCAACGCAGACTTCCGGGCCAAGGCGCCCGAAGCCGTCGTCGGTAAGATTCGCGACCGACAGCAGTTGGCGCAGGAGGAATCCGACCGCATCACCGCGCGATTGGCGGCGCTGCGGTGAGTTCCGAGGCATCCGACTGGTCCGATCAGGCCACCGACGCGGCGCCGACCCCGGACGAGATCGCGTCGTTGTTACAGGTGGAACACCTGCTGGACCAGCGCTGGCCGGAGACCCGCATCGAACCCAGCCTGACCCGGATCAGCGCGCTGATGGATCTGCTCGGTTCGCCGCAACTGAGCTATCCCGCCATCCACATCGCCGGCACCAACGGCAAGACCTCAGTCGCCCGCATGATCGATGCGCTGCTCACCTCGTTGCAGATGCGCACCGGGCGCACCACCAGCCCGCATCTGCAGTCCGCGGTCGAGCGCATCTCGATCGACGGCACGCCGATCACCCCGGCGCGTTACGTCGAAACCTACCGGGAGCTCGAGCCGTTCGTGCAGATGGTCGACGAACAGTCGCAGGCAACCGGGGGCCCGGCGATGAGCAAGTTCGAGGTGCTCACCGCAATGGCGTTCGCCGCGTTCGCGGACGCGCCCGTCGACGTCGCCGTCGTCGAGGTGGGCATGGGCGGCCGGTGGGACGCCACCAACGTGATCAACGCGCCGGTGGCGGTCATCACCCCGATCAGCGTCGACCACGTCGACTATCTCGGCGACGACATCGCCGGGATCGCGGGGGAGAAGGCGGGCATCATCACCCGCGCGCCCGACGGCGCGCCCGACACCGTCGCGGTCATCGGCCGGCAGACGCCCGAAGCCATGGAGGTGCTGCTGGCGCAGTCGGTGCGCGCCGATGCCGCAGTGGCCCGACAGGATTCGGAGTTCGCGGTGCTGCAACGTCAGGTCGCCATCGGCGGCCAGGTGCTGGAACTGCAGGGCCTGGGCGGGGTGTACTCCGATATCTACCTGCCGCTGCACGGCGAACATCAAGCGCACAACGCGGCGCTGGCGCTGGCCGCGGTCGAGGCCTTCTTCGGCGCCGGCGCCCAGCGCCAACTCGACATCGACGCCGTGCGGGCCGGCTTCGCCGCCGTCGCCAGCCCGGGACGGCTGGAACGGATGCGCAGCGCCCCAACGGTTTTCATCGACGCCGCGCACAATCCCGCCGGGGCTGCCGCGCTGGCCCGGACGCTGACCGACGAATTCGACTTCCGCACGCTGGTCGGCGTGCTCAGCGTGCTGACCGACAAAGACGCCGACGGCATTCTGGCGGCCCTGGAACCGGTGCTCGATTCCGTCGTCGTCACGAATAACGGCTCACCACGCGCGCTGGACGTCGAGGCGCTCGAGCTGGCGGCGCAGCAGCGGTTCGGTCCGGACCGGGTGGTCACGGCCGAGAACATGCGCGACGCCATCGACGCCGCGACCGCCCTGGTCGACGATGCCGGTGCCGAGGACGGGATCGCGTCAGGAGCCGGGATCATCATCACCGGGTCGGTGGTCACCGCCGGGGCGGCACGAACCCTGTTCGGGCGTGATCCGCAGTGACTGAACAGGGGCCGCCGCGGCCCGACCCGTGGAAGAGCTTCGCCGGGGTGATGGCCGGGACCCTGATCCTGGAAGCGATCGTGGTGCTGCTGGCGATACCGGTGGTGGGCGCGGTCGGTGGCGGCTTGCACGCGGCGTCACTGAGCTATTTGATCGGGGTGGCCGTGCTGCTGGTGGTGCTGTCCGGACTGCAGCGCAAGCCCTGGGCGATCTGGGTCAATCTGGGGTTCCAGCTGGCGCTGGTGGCCGGCTTCCTGCTGGATCCGGCCGTCGGCTTCATCGGGCTGCTGTTCACCGGGGTGTGGGCGTTGATCGCCTATCTGCGGGCCGAGGTGCAACGCCGGCAGGCGGCTCAGGCCCTCGAACCGCCGCCGGATTAGTGCCAGGACCGGCGGGCCTCTACTCTTGGGCACCGTGAGCGAACGGACCCTGGTACTGATCAAGCCCGACGGTGTGCAACGGCAGTTGATCGGCGAAATACTCAGCCGCATCGAGCGCAAAGGCCTCACCATCGCGGCGCTGGAGCTCAGGAACGTCGACGACGAGCTGGCCCGCAGCCACTACGCCGAGCACGAGGACAAACCGTTCTTCGGGTCGCTGCTGGAGTTCATCACGTCGGGACCGGTGGTGGCCGCGGTCGTCGAGGGGCCCCGCGCCATCACGGCGTTCCGGCAACTCGCTGGTGGCACCGACCCGGTGGACAAGGCCACACCCGGCACCATTCGCGGTGATTTCGGGCTGGAAACGCAGTTCAACCTGGTGCACGGGTCCGATTCGGCCGAATCGGCGCAACGCGAGATCGGCCTCTGGTTCCCCAGCTCCTAACCGCTTCTCAGGCCGGTTTGCCGGCCATCGGTCTCCGGGGTGACGGACTTCATTCCCGGGTGTGGGATACTGACTCTTGGGTGAACGGCGTCGAACTGGCGGCGGACACCCGAATGAAGACTTGGGCAAGCGCGACCATCGCCAGTCCGCTATGCGGCGCAGCATGTCAAGCCGTCATTCAGTACGGTGCCGAGTGGGTCCGATCTGGGTCGCTCGGCGCGAGACCATCACAAGTCCGGGAGAAGTGACCCGGACCCATAGCGAAGCCCTCGCGTGGCCGCGTCGATAGGACGCGCCCGGGGGCCTGAGGAGAAACGTGGTAGACGGTGCCCCATCTTCAGACCAGACAAATGAGCCGACACAGGAACTGCCGGACCGCCTGAGAGTCCATTCGCTCGCGCGCACCCTGGGGACCACCAGCAGGCGGGTCCTCGATGCCCTGGCCGCGCTGGACGGACGAATCCGCAGCGCGCATTCCAGCGTGGACCAGGTCGACGCGGTACGGGTTCGGGATCTCCTGGCGGCCCAGCCCGACACCGTCCCCGACGCCCCCGCGACCGCTGCGGCACCCGATGCCGGTGCCGAGCCGGAATCGCGGCTGATGCTGGAAACCGCGGAAGCCGTCGTCGAGCGACCGCCGTACATGCCGCTGTTCGTCGCCCCCCAGCCGGTGCGGGTCGAGGCCAGAGTCGACGAGGCAGTGGATGACGACGAGTCCACCGACGACTCCGCCGACGATTCCGACGACAGTGACGGCGCCGGCGATGCTGACGACGAGGGAGCGGGAGATCGTCCGGCCAACAAGCGGCGTCGCCGGGGACGTCGTGGCCGTGGTCGCGGTCGTGGCGAGCAGGGCGGCGACGGTCCCCAGGACAGCCCGAACGGGGACTCCGCAGGCCCCAGCGGCGACCAGCGTGCTGGCGAGGCGGACGGTGCCGACCAGGACGAGGACTCCGACGACGCCGACGAGTCCGATGACTCCGACAACGGCGACGACGAGAACGGTTCGGCCGACGGCGGTAGCCGCCGCCGGCGGCGCCGGAGACGACGCAAGTCCGGAGCCGCCGAGGAAGGCGACGACAGTCCTTCGCCGGACGATCCGCCCAACACCGTCGTGCACGAGCGGGCACCGCGCAGCGGTGGCGGCAAGCAGGGCGGCGACAACGGCAGCGGTTCCGGTTCCAACGAGATCAAGGGAATCGACGGTTCCACCCGTCTGGAAGCCAAGCGTCAGCGCCGCCGGGACGGGCGCGACGCCGGCCGGCGGCGCCCGCCGGTCCTGACCGAAGCCGAATTCCTCGCCCGCCGTGAGGCCGTGGATCGGGTGATGGTGGTGCGTGACCGCGTCCGTACCGAGCCGCCGCACCCCGGCGACCGCTACACGCAGATCGCGGTGCTCGAAGACGGCATCGTGGTGGAACACTTCGTGACCTCTGCGGCTTCGGCATCGCTGGTCGGCAACATCTATCTGGGCATCGTGCAGAACGTGTTGCCGTCGATGGAGGCGGCGTTCGTCGACATCGGCCGTGGCCGCAACGGCGTGCTCTACGCGGGCGAGGTCAATTGGGAGGCCGCCGGTCTGGGCGGGTCCGACCGCCGCATCGAACAGGCCCTCAAGCCCGGCGACTACGTGGTGGTGCAGGTCAGCAAGGACCCGGTGGGGCACAAAGGCGCGCGGCTGACCACGCAGGTGTCGCTGGCCGGACGTTTCCTGGTCTATGTGCCGGGAGCTTCGTCGACCGGTATCAGCCGCAAACTGCCCGACACCGAACGTCAACGGCTCAAGGAGATCCTGCGCGAGGTGGTGCCGTCGGACGCCGGGGTCATCATCCGCACCGCATCCGAGGGAGTCAAAGAAGAGGACATCCGCGGCGACGTCACCCGGTTGCAGGAGCGCTGGAACGAGATCGACGCCAAGGCCGCCGAGACCAAGCAGAAGGCGGCCGGCGCCGCGGTCGCTCTGTACGAAGAGCCCGACGTGCTGGTCAAGGTCATCCGGGACCTGTTCAACGAAGACTTCTCCAGCCTGATCGTGTCCGGCGACGAGGCCTGGACAACCATCAACGAGTACGTGAATTCTGTTGCTCCCGAGCTGGTTTCGAAGCTCAACAAGTACGAGCCGGCGGACGGCAACGGGCCGGATGTGTTCGCGGTGCACCGCATCGACGAGCAACTCGCCAAGGCCATGGACCGCAAGGTGTGGTTGCCTTCCGGCGGCACGCTGGTGATCGACCGGACCGAGGCGATGACGGTGATCGACGTCAACACCGGCAAGTTCACCGGTTCCGGGGGAAACCTGGAGCAGACCGTCACCAAGAACAACCTGGAGGCGGCCGAGGAGATCGTGCGACAGCTGCGGCTGCGCGACATCGGCGGCATCGTGGTCATCGACTTCATCGACATGGTGCTCGAATCCAACCGCGACCTGGTGCTGCGCCGGATGACCGAGGCGCTGGCCCGCGACCGCACCCGCCACCAGGTGTCGGAGGTGACCTCGCTGGGCCTGGTCCAGCTCACCCGCAAGCGGTTGGGCACCGGGTTGATCGAGGCGTTCTCGTCATCGTGTCCCAACTGCGCCGGCCGTGGGATTCTGCTGCACGCCGATCCGGTCGACTCGGCCCCGGCGACCGGGCGCAAGTCCGAGACCAGCGGCCGTCGCAACCGGCGGTCGAAGAAGAACCGGTCCGAAGAATCCGTGGAGAAGGCAGTGGTGGCGAAGGTCCCCACGCACGCGCCCGGAGAACACCCGATGTTCAAGGCGATGGCCGCATCGTCGCGTGACGACGACGATGACGCCGACGACGCGGGCGAGGACGCATCTGTCGAGGCCGAGCAGACCACCGAGGGCGCGGTTGCGGATGCTGATGCCGCCGTCGAAGACTTCGAGGACATCGAAGACACCGACGAGGACGACGACGACACGGACGATGACGACACGGACGATGACGACACGGACGACGAGGAAGATGCTGACGACGACGAGGACCTCGATGACGATGACGAGGGCCTCGACGACGAAGATGTCGACGAACTCGACGACGAAGACCTCGAGGACAACGACGACGAGGACAGCGACGACGACGAGGACGGTGAAGACGAGGACAGCGACGACGACGAGGACGACGTGGTCAGCGTCGCCACCGGCGTCGAGCAGGTGTCCGCGCCGGTGTCGGTCGCACCGCGCCGGCGGCGTGCGGCCGGCCGGCCGGCCGGGCCACCCATCCACGGGGACTGACGGCCGGGGTCGGTTTGACCCTGTAGCCGCTGGTCACGTACCCTAGGACAGTTGTCGTCAGGCCGTGCGGACGCTGGCCGACGACAGCGGGACACGCAAGCCCGCACCAGACCACCCACCGCGCAGAGTCGCTGGCACGCGCGCGAGCCAACGCAGGCAGCAGAACAGGCAGGAGTGAGACCGATGGCTACCTACGCAGTCGTCAAGACCGGCGGTAAGCAGTACAAGGTTGCCGTCGGCGACGTCGTCAAGGTCGAGAAGATCGAATCCGAGCCGGGCTCGAACGTGTCGCTGCCGGTCGCCCTGGTCGTGGACGGCGCCGACGTCACCACCGACGCCGATGCGCTCGCGAAGGTCGCCGTCACCGGCGAGGTGCTCGAGCACACCAAGGGCCCCAAGATCCGGATCCACAAGTTCAAGAACAAGACCGGCTACCACAAGCGTCAGGGACACCGTCAGCAGCTGACGGTCCTCAAGGTCACCGGAATCAAGTAAAAGGGCGGCAGACATGGCACACAAGAAGGGCGCTTCCAGCTCACGCAACGGCCGGGATTCCGCAGCTCAGCGGTTGGGCGTCAAGCGGTTCGGCGGTCAGGTCGTCAAGGCCGGCGAAATTCTGATCCGCCAGCGCGGCACCAAGTTCCACCCCGGCGTCAACGTCGGGCGCGGCGGTGACGACACCCTGTTCGCAAAGGCGGCCGGGGCGGTCCAGTTCGGCGTCAAGGGCGGCCGCAAGACCGTCAGCATCGTCGGGCCCAGCTCGGACTAGTCCGGGCCCGAGTGCCGCGGGCGCGCCCGCCGGCTTATTGAGGGGAAGCCCGATGGCTCGATTCGTCGATCGGGTGGTCATTCACGCACGCGCGGGTTCCGGCGGCAACGGCTGCGCGTCCGTCCACCGCGAGAAGTTCAAGCCCCTGGGCGGGCCCGACGGCGGCAACGGCGGCCGCGGCGGCAGCATCGTGTTCGTCGTCGACCCGCAGGTGCACACCCTGCTGGACTTCCATTTCCGACCGCATGTCACCGCGCCGTCCGGCAAGCAGGGGGCGGGCAACAATCGCGACGGCGCCGCGGGTGCCGATCTGGAGGTCAAGGTTCCCGACGGGACCGTGGTGTTGGACGAGAACGGCCGACTGCTGGCCGACCTGGTGGGCATCGGCACCCGGTTCGAAGCCGCCGCCGGCGGCCGCGGTGGTCTGGGCAATGCCGCGCTGGCCTCGCGTGCCCGCAAGGCGCCCGGCTTCGCACTGCTCGGTGAGCCCGGGCAGGCCCGGGATCTCACCCTCGAGCTCAAGACCGTCGCCGACGTCGGGTTGGTCGGGTTTCCCTCGGCCGGAAAGTCTTCGCTGGTATCGGTGATCTCAGCGGCCAAACCCAAGATCGCCGACTACCCGTTCACCACGCTGGTGCCCAACCTGGGCGTGGTGTCGGCCGGCGAGCATGCGTTCACCGTCGCCGACGTGCCGGGTTTGATTCCGGGCGCTTCGGAGGGCCGCGGCCTGGGTCTGGACTTCTTGCGGCACATCGAGCGCTGCGCGGTGCTGGTGCACGTAGTGGACTGTGCGACGGCAGATCCCGGTCGCGACCCGATCTCCGACATCGATGCGCTGGAAGCCGAACTCGCCGCGTACACGCCCACTCTGCAGGGCGATGCGGTGCTCGGTGACCTGGCCGAGCGTCCGCGTGCGGTGGTGCTGAACAAGATCGACGTTCCCGAGGCGCGTGAGTGGGCCGAGTTCGTCCTCGACGAGATCGCCGAACGCGGCTGGCCGGTGTTCCTGGTCTCCACGGCGACGCGGGAAGGCTTGCAGCCGTTGATCTTCGGGCTGTGGAAGATGGTCTCGGAATACAATGCGGCGCGGCCGGCGCCGGTGCCGCGCCGGCCGGTGATCCGTCCGGTTCCTGTCGATGCGAGCGGTTTCACCGTCGAACCCGACGGCGCGGGTGGCTTTGTGGTGACCGGTGCGCGTCCCGAGCGCTGGATCGGTCAGACGAACTTCGACAACGACGAGGCCGTCGGCTATCTCGCCGACCGCCTGGCCCGCCTCGGCGTCGAGGATGAACTGCTGCGACTGGGCGCGCGGCCCGGCTGCGCGGTGACGATCGGTGAGATGACGTTCGACTGGGAACCGCAGACTCCCGCGGGAGTGCAGGTTCCGCTGACCGGTCGGGGCACCGATGTCCGGCTGGAGCGCAATGATCGCGTCGGCGCCGCGGAGCGAAAGGCCGCTCGGCGCCAACGCCGCGAGCACGAGTCGTGATCAGCGAGCACCGCGAGGCCATCCGAACGGCGCGCAGTGTCGTCGTCAAGGTCGGCACCACCGCACTGACCACCGAGACCGGCATGTTCGACGCCGGCCGGTTGGCGGTCCTCGCCGACGCCATCGAGACCCGCATGAAGGCGGGCACCGACGTCGTCATCGTGTCCTCGGGTGCCATCGCCGCAGGCATCGAGCCGCTCGGATTATCGCGTCGGCCCAAGGATTTGGCGACCAAACAGGCCGCGGCCAGCGTCGGGCAGGTGGCCCTGGTGAATTCCTGGAGCGCCGCTTTTGCCCGCTACGGCCGCACCGTGGGGCAGGTGCTGTTGACCGCGCACGATATCTCGATGCGGGTGCAGCACAACAACGCTCAGCGCACCCTGGACCGGTTGCGGGCACTGCACGCGGTCGCGATCGTCAACGAGAACGACACGGTGGCCACCAACGAGATCCGGTTCGGCGACAACGACCGGCTCTCGGCGCTGGTGGCGCATCTGGTGGGTGCCGACGCGTTGGTGCTGCTGTCCGACATCGACGGGCTCTACGATGCGGATCCGCGAAAGTCCGCCACTGCCAGGTTCATTCCGGAGGTGCGGGGTCCGCAGGATCTGACCGGAGTGGTCGCCGGGCAGAGCAGTCATCTGGGCACCGGCGGCATGGCATCGAAGATGTCGTCGGCGCTGCTGGCCGCCGACGCCGGGTTGCCGGTGTTGCTTGCTCCGGCAGCCGAAGTCGCTCAGGCGCTCACCGACGCGTCGGTGGGCACGGTGTTTGCGCCGCGCGCCGCACGGATGTAGGCGCGGCGATTCTGGGTGCGGTATGCCGCCGAGTCCACCGGGTCACTGGTCCTGGACGACGGCGCGGTGCGCGCCGTTGTGACGCAACGGCGTTCGTTGCTGCCTGCCGGCATCACCGGGGTTTCGGGCAAGTTCTTCGGCGGCGACGTCGTCGAATTGTGCGGATCGGAAGGGGTGGTGGTGGCCCGGGGTGTGGTCGCGTACGACGCGGGTGAACTGGCCGGCATGATCGGCCGTTCCACCTCGGACCTACCCGGTGATTTACGCCGTCCGGCGGTACACGCCGACGATCTGGTAGTCGTGCAACAACTTCAGTAGGTCACTGCGCAGGCTGCAGATACAGTGAGCCCCAGACTATTTCAGTCAGGGTCGCGGCCAGCTGGGTGTCGTACTCCGACGGCTGGACCGGCAGGTTCTGGTGGCAGGCCCGCTCGACCATCCAGGTCAATGCGCTGGCGGTGGTCACCGCATGCAGCTGCGGACGGATCGACCCGTCGGCCTGGCCTTCTTCGATGACCCGCGTCAAGCGCCCGCTGACGTTGTTCAGCAGGTCGCGGTAGGCCTGCGCGGTCGTGGGGTCGTAACCGGAGACTTCGTTGAGCGCCACCAGAACTGGTTGGTGACGACGGAAATTGGCGATGATGCTGGCCATTGCCACCCGGGCGTCATCGGGATTATGCCGCCAGGCCACGTCCCACCAGCGCTCTCCACTGGTAGTCAGGTCGTCGAGTACCTGATTGGCGAGGCGGCGCAACAGGTGGCCCTTGTCTTCGAAGTAGATGTAGAAGCTGGCCCGCGAGATGCCGGCCTCGGTGGCCAGGCGATCGACGCTGAGTTCGGTGAAGCTGGTGCCGTCGCGCATCAGCCGTTCGGTGGCCTCCAACAGCCGGCGTTCCATCTGCTCTTGCCGCTGCTCACGCTCCTGCTGGCGATTGCCCTGGGATTTGCGTGTCACGGCCGGCATTCGACGAGCATAACCGACCCATGGACGTCTTGACTAGACGAAGTGTCTAAGCATATCGTCGAATCAACGGAAGGACGCATCCATGAGCACATCTGTGCAGCCCGCCACCCGCCCTTATGATGCGATCGACCTGTCCTCCAAGGCTTTTTGGTCGACGACGGCCGCCGACCGGGAACGATCTTTCGCTACATTGCGAGCCGAGCGGCCGGTCAGCTGGCAGCCGCCGGTAGAAGGCGACCTGATCGACAATCCGGCCGATCCCGGCTACTGGGCGGTGACCCGCCGTGCGGACATCGTCGAGGTCAGTCGCACCAATGAGGTGTTCCTGTCCGGCAAGGGCGTCATGTTCGCCGACATCCCCGAAGAGTTGCTGGAGGCGTCGCAGTCCTTCCTGGCGATGGACCCGCCGCGGCACACCAAACTTCGCAAGCTGGCCAGCGCGGCGTTCACCCCCCGACAGGTCCGGCGTATCGAAGATTCCATCAAGCACAACGCCAAGGTCATCGTCGAGGAACTGCGGGCCGCCGGCAGCGGCGCCGATTTCGTCGACATCTGCGCCAAAGAACTGCCAATCCGCACCCTGTCGGACATGATGGGCATCCCGGAATCCGAGCGCCACCAGGTGGCAAGCGCGGCCGACGCCGTGGTCTCCTGGGCTGATCCCGAATTCCTCGACGGTCGCAACCCGCTCGAGTTGCTGTTCCAGAATCAGCTGTACCTGCACCAGGTGGCCGGAGCGCTGGCCGCGCAGCGCCGCGAACAGCCAGGGGACGATCTGTTCAGCAGCCTGGTGACCGCCGAAGTGGACGGTGATCGCCTGACCGACGCGGAGGTGGCCGCCTTCTTCGTCCTGCTCGCCGTGGCCGGCAACGACACCACCCGCCAGACCGCCAGTCACGCATTGAAGGCGCTCACCGACTTTCCCGACCAAAAAGACTGGCTTTCCAGTGATTTCGACAACCGCATCGGCACAGCGGTCGAGGAGTTCATCCGGTGGGCCACCCCGGTGATGACCTTTCGCCGTACTGCGGCAAAGGATTACGAACTCGGTGGTCAGACCATCCGGGCCGGGGAGAAGGTCGCCATGTTCTACGCCTCGGGAAACTGGGACCGCGACGCCTTCGACCATCCCGAACGGTTGGACCTGGGCCGCAATCCCAATCCGCACGTGGGCTTCGGCGGTGGTGGCGTGCACTTCTGCCTCGGCGCGCACGTGGCGCGAGCACAGCTGCGTGCCCTGTTCGGCGAACTACTGCGCCAGGTGCCGGAAATTCAGGCCGGCGAACCGTCTTACGTCGTCGGCAATTTCATTCACGCCATCCGGCGCATGCCCTGCACTTTCTGACAGCTCGGCGCAACAGGAGTACAGTCGCGCACGCTTGTAGGGCTGTGCTCCTGACCCGTCCGACCACGGCGCTGTCGCCGGTCTGGTCGTCGCCAAGAATCTGTTGAGAATCCGCACAGTCGCTTCCGAGAAGCTCGTCACATCAGCGAGTTGGTCACCCTGACCGGTCGCACATGCCAGAGATTCGGAGAAGACCATGTGGGCATTGACAACATCGAACGGACTGCGCGTCGACAACATCCGGTACGAGCACGACGCCCGGATGGCCGTTCACAACCTGGGTTATCCGCGAGTCATCGGTCCCTACTCCTGGCAGGTGATCGACAACCAGGGCCGCCAGTTCGTCGCCGAGGTCAGAAGGGCGCGTTGACGCTCAGTTCGGTGACTAACAAGCTCAACATCTCCGAACAGCCCCCGTCGACCTTGACGTCAGCCAGGTCGTCACCCCGGGTGCGACCCCGATTGACGATCGCCACCGGCGTGCCGGTGGCGGCGGCGTGGCGCACGAATCGGTACCCGGAGAACACCGTCAGCGACGAACCTGCTACCAATAGGGCATCAGCCTGATCGACAAGTGAATAGGATTGAGCGACACGGTCTTTCGGTACGCTCTCACCGAAATACACGATGTCGGGTTTGAGCATGCCGCCGCACC
Organism: Mycobacterium sp. NGS24; assembly: GCF_059813065.1. Lineage (NCBI taxonomy): Bacteria > Bacillati > Actinomycetota > Actinomycetes > Mycobacteriales > Mycobacteriaceae > Mycobacterium > Mycobacterium sp. NGS24. Next base: position 42,362 of record NZ_JCALDW010000027.1, on the reverse strand, counting down.
GCGGACAGTTCAGGTAGCGGAACGAGTCGGTCTCTTCGACGACGGCGTCGGCGTCCGGAGCCACCGCCAACCCACCGACGGCTTCGGCACGTTCGGTGAAGCCCGGGTTGAGCGCTTCGAGTTCGTCCGCCAGCGCCTCGCGGCTCATGGTGAAGCTGCAGTCCAGACAGGCCACCTGCGCATAGGTGCCGTGCAGATTGATGACGTGCCGGCTGCCGGCCTTGGTGTGCAGCAGGTCGACGTTCTGGGTGATCAGCCCGGTCACCGCGCCCGCCTGCTCCAACGCGGCCAGCGCCCGATGCCCGGCATTGGGCCGGGTGTCGTCCATGTGTCGCCAGCCGACGTGGTTGCGCGCCCAGTACCGCTGCCGGAACGCGGGGTCGGAGGTGAACTGGCGGATCGTCATGGGATTGCTGGGCGGCGAGTCCGGACCCCGATAGTCGGGGATGCCGGAATCGGTGGACAGCCCCGCGCCGGTGAGTACCGCCACGCGCCGACCGCTCAGCAGCGCGACCAGTTCGGGGGATTCCACCCCTTCGAGGATAGAACGCTGCGGGGGCCCGCCGAGCCGGCGACCACGGCTCGAGCAGCCCTTCGCGGTTCGGATGTTTGCCCGAACTCTGCGGGGGCAACATCGGGCGTAGTAGTGGGCCACGTGACAATGAGGGGCGATGAGCTTCTATTCCGCATATCAGCACGGGTTCGTGCGCGTCGCCGCATGCACGCACCAGACCACAATTGCCGACCCGGCAGCTAACGCCAAGTCAGTACTGGAGTTGGCGCGCGCCAGTCATGAGGAGGGTGTCGGGCTGGCGATCTTTCCGGAGCTGACGCTGACGGGATATTCGATCGAGGACATCCTGCTGCAAGATGCCCTGCTGAACGCAGTCGAGGAAGCGTTGCTCGACATCATTGCGGCGTCCGCGGACCTACTGCCCGTGCTGGTCGTCGGCGCGCCGCTGCGGCGACTGCACCGCATCTACAACACCGCTGTCGTCATTCACCGCGGCGCGGTGCTCGGGGTGGTGCCCAAGTCCTATCTGCCGACCTATCGGGAGTTCTACGAGCATCGGCAGATCGCGCCCGGGGACAGTGAGCGGGGCACGATCCGATTCAGGGACGTCGAAGCCCCGTTCGGTGCCGATCTGCTGTTCGCCGCCTCCGATGTGCCAGGCCTCGTGCTGCACGTCGAAGTCTGTGAGGACATGTTCGTTCCGGTCCCCCCCAGCGCTGAGGCGGCGCTGGCGGGCGCGACGGTGCTGGCCAATCTTTCCGGCAGTCCGATCACCATTGGGCGTGCTGAGGACCGTTGCCTGTTGGCGCGGTCCGCATCGGCGCGGTGCCTGGCCGCGTACCTCTATGCCGCGGCGGGGGAGGGCGAGTCGACAACGGACCTGGCTTGGGACGGTCAGACGATGATCTGGGAGAACGGCACCGAGCTTGCGTGTTCGGAGCGCTTTCCCAAGGGGCCGCGCCGGTCGGTCGCCGACGTCGACCTGGAGTTGCTGCGCTCCGAGCGGCTACGGATGGGCACCTTCGACGACAACCGTCGCCACCACCGGGCGACCGCCGACTCGTTCCGTCGCATCGACTTCCGGCTCGACCCACCCGACGGCGACATCGGCTTGCGGCGCAACATCGAGCGGTTTCCCTTCGTCCCGGCCAATCGTGAACGGCTGGAACAGGATTGCTATGAGGCCTACAACATCCAGGTGTCGGGCCTCGAGCAGCGGCTACGCGCACTGGATTATCCGAAGCTCGTCATCGGTGTGTCCGGAGGTCTGGATTCCACCCACGCCCTGATCGTCGCGGCCAAGGCGATGGACCGGGAGGAGCGTCCCCGCAGCGACATCCTGGGATTCACCTTGCCCGGCTTCGCCACCGGCGATCACACCAAGAACAACGCGATCAAACTCGGTGAAGCGTTGGGAATCACCTTCGAGGAGATCGACATCCGCGAAACCGCCAACCGCATGTTCGAGGAGATCGGCCACCCGTTCGCCCGCGGCGAGAAGGTCTACGACGTCACCTTCGAGAACGTGCAAGCGGGACTGCGCACCGATTATCTGTTCCGCTTGGCCAACCAGCGCGGCGGCATAGTCCTTGGCACCGGCGACCTTTCGGAGCTGGCACTGGGGTGGTCGACGTATGGCGTCGGCGATCAGATGTCGCACTACAACGTCAACGGCGGCGTACCCAAGACGCTCATTCAGCACCTGATCCGGTGGGTCATCTCGTCCGAGCAGTTCGAGCAGGAGGTGTCCGATGTGCTGCAGTCGGTCGTCGACACCAAGATCACCCCGGAACTGGTGCCTGCCGGCGAGGAGGAAGACCTGCAGAGCAGCGAGGAGAAGGTCGGACCGTATGCACTGCAGGACTTTTCGCTCTTCCAAGTACTGCGGTACGGATTCCAGCCTTCCAAGATCGCCTTCCTGGCCTGGCATGCCTGGCACGATCCCGACCAAGGCGAATGGCCGCCCGGATTTCCCCAGCAGAATCGCCCCTCCTATTCGTTGAGCGAAATCAGGCACTGGCTTGAGGTTTTCGCGAAGCGGTTCTACTCGTTCAGCCAATTCAAGCGCTCTGCATTGCCCAATGGCCCCAAGGTGTCTCACGGCGGGTCACTCTCGCCGCGCGGGGATTGGCGTGCGCCGTCGGACATGTCGGCACGGATCTGGCTCGACGAGATCGAGCGAGAGATCCCCGAAGACTGAGCTTCCCGCACTCCTGACGTCACCACCACACGAGCACCGCGGGTAAATCACAGGCCGACTCCGCATCACCTTTCGGTGAAGGCGCGGACACAGCAAGGCCTCACTTCTGCGCGGAGTCCCGCTAGCGGCAGCCCGCGAACTAGTGTGCACCAAGATCGGAGACCCGTAACGAACCGGCGGCAGAAGGGAAGCCGATTGACGTCGGCTGAGCCAACAGAGGCAGCACCGGAGATTGAGAGTGCTCCGGGTAAGAAGCGCGCCACCGGGTTCCTGTCTCGCATCCGCTCCCGGGTAAGTATCCAGTCAAAAATACTTGTCGCCCTACTACTCTCGAGCATCCTGTCGGTGGCGGTGATCGGCCTCATCGGTGCTCTCTCCGGCCGCAGTGCGTTGCGGGAAGTCGAGTCCGAGCGGCTCATCGAGTTGCGCGAATCCCAGAAGCGCCAGATCGACGCGCTGTTCTCGGAAGTGGCCAACTCTCTGGACGTCTACAGCGGCGGATTCAGCGTCAACCAGGCTGTGCTGGCGCTCACCGCGGGGTTCAGTCAACTGGCTACCGCGACGATCAACCCCGCCCAGCAGCAGGCGATCACGAGCTATTACGACAACCAGATGATCAAGCCCGTCAGGCAGGTGACCGGGGAGGAGATCGATCTCAACGCAGTCCTGCCGAATACCAACTCCCAGAAGTACCTGCAGGCCAACTACACCGCCGCGGTGCGCCCCAACTCGGAGCCGGTGCTGGATGCCGGCGACGGCAGCGCCTGGTCGGCGGCCAACGCGCGCTACGACTTTTACATGCGTGACATCGTCAACCGGTTCGACTACCGGGATGCGCTGTTGTTCGACCTGGACGGCAATGTCGTGTACTCGGTCCGCAAGGGGCCGGACCTCGGCACCAATATCCTGACCGGGCCCTATCGGGAATCCAATCTGCGTGATGCGTACCGGAAAGCGTTGCGGTCCAACGATGTCGAGTACGTCTGGATCACCGACTTCCAGCCCTACCAGCCCGCGCTGGGCGCTCCGACCGCGTGGGCGGTCTCACCCATCGGCATCGACGGCAAGATCGACGGCGTGATGGCGTTGCCGTTGCCGATCGCCAAGATCAACAAGATCATGACCGCCGACAAGCATTGGCAAGCCGCCGGGATGGGTGCGGCGACCGAGACGTACCTGACCGGTCCCGATGGCCTGATGCGTTCGGATTCGCGGCTTTTCCTGGAAGATCCCAAAGAGTACCGGCATCAGGTGATCGCCACCGGCACGTCGTCCGAAATCCCGGACCGGGCGATGAAACTGGGCGGCACCACGCTGGTGCAGCCGGTCAAGAGTGCCGGCGTGCAGGCCGCGCTGCGCGGCGAGACCGGCGTCATGCGCGGCACCGACTACACCGGCAACCAAGAGCTGGAAGCCTATGCGCCGTTGGACATTCCGAACTCCGACCTGCACTGGGCGATCCTGGCAACCCGGGATGATTCGGACGCCTTCGCGCGGTTGGGACGGTTCAGCAAGACGCTGGCGGTCGCGGTCACGGCGATGATCTTTGTGATCAGTGTGGCTTCGATGCTCATTGCGCAGGCCGCTGTTCGCCCGTTGCGGCGGTTGGAGCTGGGCACCCAGAAAATCAGTTCCGGTGACTACGAGGTCACGATCCCGATCACGTCGCGTGACGAAATCGGAGATCTCACCAATGCTTTCAATGAAATGAGTCGCAATCTTGCGATCAAGGAAGAGCTTCTCAACGAGCAACGCCGAGAAAACGACCGGCTACTGCTGGCATTGATGCCGGAGTCCGTCGTCCAGCGCTATCGCGAGGGGGAGGCCACCGTCGCGCAAATGCATCAGGACGTTGCCATCATCTTCGCCGACATCGTCGGGGTCGACGAGATCTCCAACGACCTGACCGGACAGGAACTGGTCGAAGTCGTCGACGATCTGTTCCGTCAGTTCGATGCGGCGGCCGAAGCCCGCGGCGTCGAACGGATTCGAACCTTTCACAACGGTTATCTCGCCAGCTGCGGCGTCATCACACCGCGGCTCGACAGCATCCACCGCAGCATCGAATTCGCGCTCGAAATGCGGCGGGTCATCGAGCGTTTCAACAGCAAGAGTCGGCACGTGCTGGGCCTGCGCGTCGGCATCAACACGGGAAACGTCGTCAGCGGACTGGTTGGCCAGTCCGGACTCGTCTACGACATGTGGGGCGCGGCGGTGAGCCTCGCATACCAGATGCACAGCGGCGCACCGCAACCCGGCATCTATGTGGCGGCACAGGTGTACGAGGCGATGCGTGACACCCGTAAGTTCACACCGGCCGGCACCATCCTGGTTGGCGGTACCGAACAGACGATCTACCGGCTGATCGAGCGACAATGACGAATCCGCTGCATTCTTCGTGGTTCTACTGGGCACTTGCGGTGGCGATCGGCTTTCCGCTCGGGTTGATCCTGCTCACCGAACTGCAACACTCGCTCGTTCGCCGACGGAGTCGGCTCACTCGGCAGGTCAGCATGGTGCGCAACTGGCTGCTGCCGCTCGGTGCGCTGTTGCTGCTGCTGGTCAAGACTTCCCAGATTCCGGCCGGCGACGCCCCGGTTCGCTTACTCACCACGCTGTTCGGGTTCCTGGTCCTGGTGCTGTTGCTATCCGGGCTCAATGCAACCGTGTTCGAAGGTGCGCCCGAAGAGAGTTGGCGCAAGCGGGTTCCGGCGATCTTCCTCGACGTCGCTCGCTTCGCGCTGATCGGGCTCGGCCTGGCCGTGATCCTGTCCTACATCTGGGGCGTCCGCGTCGGCGGCGTTTTCACCGCCCTGGGCATCACGTCGGTGGTCATCGGGTTGATGCTGCAGAACTCCGTCGGCCAGATCGTGTCGGGTTTGTTCATGCTGTTCGAACAGCCGTTCCGGATCAACGACTGGTTGGACACCCAGACGGCGCGGGGACGCGTCATCGAAGTGAACTGGCGGGCCGTACACATTCAGACCGGCAGCGGACTGCGGATCATGCCGAACTCGATGCTGGCCAGCACGGCGTTCACCAACCTCAGCCGCCCGGCGGGCCCGCACAAGTGCTCGATCACCACCACCTTCGCCACCACGGACCCGCCGGACCAGGTGTGCGCCATGCTGTCGACGGTCGCCAGCGGGCTGCCGCTCATCCAGGCCGGTACCGTTCCGGCCTCGATCGCCCTGGGCGGCGGCGGATACCGCACCACGCTCATGGTCACCTCACCGGCCGACGAAGGAGCCACGCAGTCGACCTTCCTGCGCTGGATCTGGTACACCGCGCGGCGGCAGCAACTGCACCTCGACGGCGCCGAGGATGATTTCTCGACGCCCGCCCGGGTCATGGAAGCCCTGCGCACCGTGGTGGCGAGCGAGCTGCGGCTCACCCTGACCGACCAGCAGTTCCTCGCCCCGTACGCCAGAATCGTGCGGTACGGCGCGGACGAGGTCGTGCAGTACCCGGGAGCGGTGCCCACTGCGATGACCTTCCTCATCGCCGGCAGAGTGCGACTGACCGTGACCGACGAGGACGGCGTGATGGTGCCGGTCTCGACTCTGGATGAAGGTTCTTTCATCGGTGTCACCGCGCTGACTCGGCAACCCAACGTGGCGGGTGCGTATGCGCTCGACGAAGTGACCGCGCTGGAGATCGACCGCGAACACCTGGAAAAGATCGTGATGAACAAGCCGATGCTGCTCCAGGACCTGGGCCGAATCATCGAGGAACGGCAAAGTACCGCGCGGCGCATCTCCCGGCGGGAGAGGGTCAGCTGACCCTCCAGGGGCCCGACCTCAGCACCCTGTAACGGTGGTCGAAGCAGAAGTCCGGCTGACCCAGCCCGACTGAGTGGCATTAAGCCCGATACCCTGGGCTAATGAGTGTGCAAGCCCACGCCCGCAGCGTGCCGGCACCCGATCTGCGCCTGGAGGTGCACGATGCCGCCCGACGCGCCCGGGTGGCTGCCCGCGTTCTGGCCGCAACGCCCACGGTGGTCAAAGACCGCGCGTTGCACGCTGCGGCGGACGAGATCCTGGCCGACGTCGAGGCGATCCTCGCCGCCAATGCCGAGGACCTGGACGTCGCCGGGCGAGCCGGCACTCCGGCCGCGATGCTCGACCGGCTGGCATTGAGTCCGCAGCGGATCGACGGCATTGCCGCCGGTCTGCGTCAGGTCGCGGGACTGCCCGACCCGGTCGGCGAGGTGCTGCGCGGGTCCACCCTGCCCAATGGTTTGCAGCTGCGCCAGCAGCGGGTTCCGCTCGGCGTGGTCGGGATGATCTACGAGGGCCGCCCCAACGTCACGGTCGACGCGTTCGGTCTCACCCTGAAGTCCGGCAACGCGGCCCTGCTGCGCGGCAGCTCCTCAGCCGCGCGATCCAACGAGGCCCTGGTCACCGTGCTGCGTCGCGCGTTGGTCGGCCAGGGCCTGCCGGCCGACGCTGTCCAGCTGCTGTCCTCGGCCGACCGGGCCACCGTCACGCACCTCATCCAGGCGCGCGGCCTGGTGGACGTGGCCATCCCGCGCGGCGGCGCCGGACTCATCGAAGCGGTGGTGCGGGACGCGCAGGTTCCCACCATCGAGACCGGCGTCGGCAACTGTCACGTCTACGTCCACCACGCCGCCGACCTCGACGTCGCCGAGCGAATCCTGCTGAACTCCAAGACGCGCCGGCCCAGTGTCTGCAACGCCGCGGAGACCTTACTGGTCGACGCCGCGATCGCCGGGCAGGCGATGCCGCGGCTGCTCAGTGTCCTGCAGGACGCCGGCGTCACCGTGCATCTCGACGCCGGCGAGGAGGACCTGCGTCGGGAATATCTCGCGATGGACATCGCGGTGGCCGTGGTCGACGGTGTCGAGGGTGCCATCGCGCACATCAACGAGTTCGGCACCGGGCACACCGAAGCCATCGTGACCACCGATCTTGCTGCCGCGCAACGTTTTACCGAGCAGGTGGACGCCGCGGCGGTGATGGTGAACGCGTCGACCGCGTTCACCGACGGTGAGCAGTTCGGGTTCGGCGCCGAGATCGGCATCTCCACCCAGAAGCTGCACGCCCGCGGCCCGATGGGGTTGCCGGAGCTGACCTCGACCAAGTGGATTGTGTGGGGTGACGGCCACACCCGTCCGGCCTGAACCCTAGGAGTCCTAGATGAGCGTGCCCGCGCGGCCCGTGCCGCTGTTCGCCGACATCGCCGACGTCTCGCGCCGGCTGGCCGAGACCGGTTACCTGCCCGACACCGCTACTGCCACTGCGGTTTTCCTGGCCGACCGGCTCGGCAAGCCGTTGTTGGTGGAGGGCCCGGCCGGGGTCGGCAAGACCGAACTGGCGCGGGCGATTGCGCAGGCGACCGACTCCGGTCTGGTCCGTCTGCAGTGCTACGAGGGCGTCGACGAGGCCCGCGCGCTGTACGAGTGGAACCACGCCAAGCAGATTCTGCGAATCCAGGCCGGCTCGGGTGACTGGCAGGCCACCAAGGACGACGTGTTCAGCGAGGAGTTCCTGCTGCAACGGCCATTGCTGACGGCGATCCGCCGCACCGAACCCACGGTGTTGCTGATCGACGAAACCGACAAGGCGGACATCGAGATCGAAGGTCTGCTGCTGGAGGTGCTTTCAGACTTCGCGGTGACCGTCCCCGAACTCGGCACCATCACCGCGACGCGAACACCGTTGGTGGTGCTGACCTCCAACGCCACCCGCGAACTGTCCGAGGCCCTCAAACGTCGTTGTCTGTTCCTGCACATCGACTTTCCGACCCCGGAGCTGGAACGTCGGATCCTGCTGTCCCGGGTGCCCGAACTGCCGCAACACCTCGCCGAGGAACTGGTGCGCATCATCGGGGTGATGCGCGGGATGCAGCTCAAGAAGGTGCCGTCGATAGCCGAGACCATCGACTGGGGCCGCACGCTGCTGGCGCTGGGGATGGACACCATCGACGACGCGGTCGTCGCCGCCACCCTCGGGGTGGTACTCAAACACCAGTCCGACCAGCAGCGCGCGGCCGGAGAACTAAGGCTCAACTGATGGCTACCCGACGCATCCGGCCCAGCCGGCCACTCGCCCCACACGGGTTGCCCGGACACTTGGTCGGGTTCGTGGAAGCGCTTCGCGGCAGCGGGATTTCGGTGGGCCCGTCGGAGACGGTGGACGCCGGACGGGTGATGGCCACGCTGGGGTTGGGTGACCGTGAGGTGCTGCGCGAAGGGTTGGCGTGTGCGGTGTTGCGCCGACCGGAGCATCGGGAGACCTACGACGCCATGTTCGATCTGTGGTTTCCCGCCGCGCTGGGCGCCCGCGCCGTGGTCACTGAAGGTGACGGGTCCGAAGACCCGGACGCGCTGCCGCCCGACGATGTCGAGGCAATGCGCCAGTTGCTGCTGGACCTGCTCACCGAGCACCCTGAACTCGCCGACATGGACCAGCGGCTGGTGCAGATGATCGCCCGCATCGTGGAGGCCTACGGCAAATACAATTCCAGCCGCGGCCCGTCGTTTTCCTCCTACCAGGCGCTCAAGGCGATGGCGCTGGACGAGTTGGAGGGCAAGCTGCTGGCCGGGTTGCTCGCCCCCTACGGCGACGAGCCCACCCCGAGTCAGGAACAGATCGCCAAAGCGCTTGCTGCGCAGCGCATCACGCAGTTGCGCAAGATGGTCGACGCGGAGACCAAGCGTCGGACCGCCGAGCAACTGGGCCGGGAGCATGTGCAGATGTACGGCATTCCGCAGCTTTCCGAGAACGTCGAGTTCCTGCGCGCGTCGGGTGACCAGCTGCGCCAGATGCGCCGCGTGGTCGCGCCGCTCGCGCGCACCCTGGCGACCCGGCTGGCTGTGCGGCGGCGTCGCTCCCGCGCGGGATCGATCGACCTGCGCAAGACGCTGCGCAAGTCGATGTCCACCGGCGGCGTGCCGATCGACGTGGTGCTCAAGAAGCCCCGTCCAGCGCGCCCGGAACTGGTGGTGTTGTGCGACGTGTCCGGGTCGGTCGCCGGGTTCAGTCATTTCACGTTGTTGTTGGTTCATGCGCTGCGACAGCAGTTTTCCCGCGTCCGGGTGTTCGCCTTCATCGATACCACCGACGAGGTGACGCACATGTTCGGTCCGGAGGCCGATCTGGCGGTGGCTATTCAGCGGATCACCCGCGAGGCGGGTGTGTATGCCCGCGACGGGCACTCCGACTACGGCAATGCATTCGTCACATTCATGCAGGGCAACCCGAATGTGCTGTCGCCGCGCAGTTCGTTGTTGATCCTCGGCGACGGCCGCACCAACTACCGCAACCCGGCGGTGGACGTGCTCGACGACATGGTCACCGCCGCCCGGCATGCGCACTGGCTCAACCCGGAGCCCAAACACCTCTGGGGCAGCGGTGATTCGGCCGTACCGCGCTACCAGGACGTGATCACCATGCACGAATGCCGGTCGGCCAAGCAGCTGGCAGCCGTGATCGACCAGTTGCTGCCCGTCTGAGTTCAGCTGGTTTTGCGGAACACCAACCAGCGCATCTCGATCGGGCTGTTCTCGCGCTCGACGGGAAACACGTCCAATCCGCTGACCCACGCTGCATACCAACTGGTTTGCGGCCACCCACCGGGCGGCAGGTGGGCCTGCTCGTAGTCGTACACCGACTCGTCGGAGATCAGTTCGAGAGGCAGACCGGCCACTGCGTCGTCGAGTTCCTGGCGGGTGAAAATGCTGGTGTACGCCTGTTGCCCGAATTCACGTGTGGCACTGTCGAGTTCGAAACCGTTGCGGGTCAGGAATGCGTTGAACACCAACTGCGCGCCGGGAGCCAGGCATTCGGCGGCGAGCTCGAGCAGGCCGCGTAACTGCTGCGTGGTCCGGAAATCGGACACCACCTCGGACAGCGTGATCAGTTGATAGTCGCGCCGCAGGTCATCGGTGGTCTCGAAAACATTGCGCACGATGATGCGTACGTCGAGCTGTTCCTGACGCGCCTGCGTGCGGATGATTTCGGCGAACTTGGGCGTCAGCTCCACCACATCGACCGGATGCCCGCGCCGGGCCAGTGGCAGCGCGTTTCGTCCGGTGCCCGCACCGATTTCGAGTATCCGATGTGTGGTGGGATCGGTGGCTTCGCCGGCCAACGCCCAGACACGGGCGTCGGGCTGGGTGCCGAACAACGGTGGCTCGCGAGTGGCGATCCAGTTCTCGTAAGCCTCGGCCACGGTGAACCATCGAGCGTTGACCTGGTAGTGCAACGTCGGCCCGACGGGTGCGTTGTAGGAGATCACGATGTTGGAGCGTTGCGATATCGAGTAGGCCTCCGCCAGTTGGCCTTCCAGGACCTTGCGCAGATGGGCCAGCTCGTCTTCGTTGAATTCCCGTCCGACCCCGCTGAAGATCCGGCTGCACATCTGCACGTATTCCTCGAGCATGCTCGGAATAGCCGGCAGCGATATCTCACCGGTGACCACCGATCGGGTGTAGACCCGCTTGGTCATGGCGTCTCGCCACTGCTGCGCCTGATCTGTTGTTGGCAGCGAATTTTCCACAGACTCCTTGTACACGATCGAAGCTCCCGATGGGGCGCCATCGCACCAAAAGGACGTCTCGGTTCAGCTGAGCAACTCGATCTGCACATTCAATGCGCGGTAAACCTCCAGTGCCCGCCGGTCGCGGGTGGCGAGTGGTAGGCGGTGCTCATTGGCCGAGGCGCCGACCAGGGCGTCATACACGGTGCCGCCGGCGATGCCGATCGTTCCCAGATCGTCAAGCAGTGCGGTGGCCGCGCGCGCACCGAGATATCTGGTTTCCGGGAATGTCTGGGCGAGCAATCGTGCGACGGTCGCCGCGGTCCGGCGGGCCGGCGGCGGCAACCTGGTGAGCACCGAGAACGTTTCGAAAGCGGCGTGTCCCGCCAACCCCAGGTCGCACCCGCGCAGCGCGCGGAAGGTCTGCTCGTGCTGGGCATGGTCGGCGACGACGAGCGCAACCGCGACGCTGGTGTCGACCAGCAGCGTGCCGGATCTAGCGCTGGCCGGCATCGCGCAGCGTCCGCACCACGGCGTCGTCGATGTCGGCCCCACCCGCCGGAATCACCAGACGGCCGTCCCGCTCCCCGAGCGACTCCCCGGCGATGGGTTCGACTCGCAGGGCCGCACCGTCGGCCGACACCTCCACCTCGCCCGGTCGCAGGCCCAGCTGATCCCGCAATGGCTTAGGAATAACCAATCGACCTGCCTTGTCAATGGTTGCACGCATGCCTAGAGAATACCGTGACCGCTGCTCCAGTAAGCTGGCACACCATGCAAACGCGGCTGCGCAGGCTGGGAGTGATGGGTGGGACGTTCGATCCCATTCATTACGGCCACCTGGTCGCTGCCAGCGAGGTGGCCCATGCGTTCGCGCTCGACGAAGTGGTGTTCGTGCCCAGCGGCCAGCCGTGGCAGAAATCCCGCAACGTGTCCGCCGCTGAGGACCGGTATCTGATGACGGTGATCGCCACCGCATCCAACCCCCGCTTCTCGGTGAGCCGCGTCGACATCGACCGCGGCGGTCCCACCTACACCAAGGACACGCTGCGGGAACTGCGCACCCTGAACCCCGATGCCGAGCTGTACTTCATCACCGGAGCCGACGCGCTGGCCTCGATCCTGTCTTGGCAACGCTGGGAGGAACTGTTCGAGCTGGCGCGGTTCATCGGGGTCAGCCGGCCGGGCTACGAGCTGAGCCAGGACCACATCACCGGCGTGCTGAGCGATCTGCCGAAGGATGCGCTGACGCTGATCACCGTTCCTGCGCTGGCCATCTCGTCGACCGACTGCCGGGAGCGCGCCGCGCAGCGCCGGCCGCTGTGGTACCTGATGCCCGACGGCGTCGTGCAGTACGTCTCCAAGCGGCATCTCTACCGGGCACCCGAGGAAAGCGAGGACCCGGCCGCCCGCAGCCTGGCCGCCGGTAAAAGCACATGAGCGCAAATCAGGAAGCGATCGACATGGCCACGGTGGCCGCCCACGCTGCGGCCGCCAAGCTCGCCGACGACGTGCTGGTCATCGATGTCTCCGGCCAGCTGGTCATCACCGACTGCTTCGTGATCGCTTCGGCGTCCAACGAGCGCCAGGTCAATGCGATCGTCGACGAAGTGGAAGAGAAGATGCGCCAGGCCGGTCACAAACCGGCCCGCCGCGAGGGGGCGCGGGAAGGCCGCTGGACCCTGCTGGACTACCGCGACATCGTCGTGCACATCCAGCACCAGGACGACCGCAACTTCTATGCGCTGGACCGGCTATGGGCAGACTGCCCCGTGGTTCCGGTGGACCTGTCCGACCCGGAGGTGGACGCGCCATGACCGCGCGCCGGTTGGTGATGCTCCGACACGGGCAGACCGACTACAACCTGGGCAGCCGCATGCAGGGTCAGCTCGACACGGACCTGAGTGAGCTGGGCCGCGCTCAGGCGGTTGCGGCTGCAGAGGTGCTGGGCAAATTGCAGCCGCTGCTGATCGTGTCGTCGGACTTGCGCCGCGCCTATGACACCGCGACCAGCCTGGGGGAGCAGACCGGACTGCCGGTGCGGGTGGACGCGCGACTGCGTGAGACCCACCTCGGCGAGTGGCAGGGTATGACGCACAGCCAGATTGACGCCGACGTTCCGGGGGCCCGGCTGGCGTGGCGCGAAGACGCCCGCTGGGCACCGCACGGCGGGGAGAGCAGAGTCGACGTCGCCGCCCGCAGTGTGCCGCTGGTCGCGGAGTTGGTCGCCGGCGCGCCCGAGTGGGGGGATGCGGGTGCCCCGGAGCGCCCCGTGGTCCTGGTCGCGCACGGCGGCCTGATCGCCGCGCTGTCGGCGGCGCTGTTGAAGTTGCCGGTCGCCAACTGGCCGATCCTGGGTGGCATGGGCAACTGCAGTTGGGTGCAACTGTCCGGGCATTCCGAGGGTGGCGCCGGCTTCGACGAGATCGGGTGGCGGTTGGACGTGTGGAACGCCTCGGCGCAGGTGTCCAACGATGTCCTCTGAATACCGACCGGTCGGTAAACCGACCCTGTTGATCTTCGCCGACTCGCTGTCCTACTACGGGCCCACCGGTGGCCTGCCAGCAGACGATCCGCGCATCTGGCCCAATATCGTTGCCGCTGAACTGGGTTGGGATGTCGACTTGATCGGCCGCATCGGGTGGACCTGTCGTGACGTGTGGTGGGCAGCGACTCAGGACCCCCGCTCCTGGGCTGCGCTGCCCCGGGCCGGCGCGGTGATCTTCGCCACCAGTGGGATGGACTCACTGCCGTCGGTGTGGCCGACCGCGTTGCGTGAGTTGATCCGGTACGTGCGCCCGCCCCGGTTGCGGCGCTGGGTCCGCGACGGATACGGCTGGCTCCAGCCACGGTTTTCGCCGGTGGCCAGGCCCGCCCTTCCTCCCCGGTTGACCGCCTATTACCTGGAAAAGACCCGCGGTGCAATCGATTTCAACCGGCCTGGCATTCCGATTGTGGCGTCGCTGCCGTCGGTGCACATCGCCGAGACATACGGCAAGGCGCACCACGGGCGCGCGGGAACCGTCGCAGCGATCACCGAATGGGCCCAACAGCATGATGTTCCGTTGGTGGACCTCAAAGCCGCTGTCGCGGATGAGATCATGAGCGGGCGAGGAAATCCCGACGGCATTCACTGGAACTTCGAAGCGCATCAGGCGGTCGCCGAACTGATGCTCAAGGCGCTGGCCGAAGCCGTGCAGAAGACTGGCGCGCCGAGCGAGAAATCCCGCCGACCGTGATCCGCGCCGGTGACGATGCAGAGCGTAGCGATGGGAAGGAGCAGCGCCGGTGACCGTCGTCGTGGTCACTGACAGCTCGTCGCGGATTCCGGTCGATCTGCGCGACACGTGGGGTATCCGGGAGGTCCCGCTGCACATCCTGCTCGATGACGCCGACCTGCGTGACGGCGTGGACGACATCCCCGCCGACATCCACAAGCGCAACGCCACCACCGCGGCAGCGACTCCTGCCGAGCTCGGGGGCGCCTACGAACAGGCGCTGGCCGACAGCGGCGGTGACGGCGTTGTGGCAGTGCATATTTCGTCGGGACTGTCCGGAACCTACCGGGCCGCCGAACTCGTCGCCACCGACCTCGGACCGGCGGTACGGGTGATCGATTCCAAATCGACGGCAATGGGCACCGGATTCCTGGCGCTGGCCGCCGCGCGCGCCGCTGCGGCGGGCGAGGATCTGGCTGCCGTCGCCGCTGCCGCAGCGTCCGGGGTGTCGCGGACGCACGCCTATATGGTGGTGCACCGGCTGGACAATCTGCGCCGCAGCGGCCGGATCGGCGGTGCCAAGGCGTGGTTGGGCACCGCCCTGTCGCTCAAGCCACTGTTGCACATCGACGATGGAAATCTGGTTCTGGCACAACGGATCCGGACTACCCGGGGCGCTCTCACGGCGCTGGTCGATCAGGTGTGTGAATTGGTGGGGGAGCACCCGGCTGCGCTCGCGGTGCACCATGTCGCCAACCCGGCGGGCGCGCAGGACGTGGCGGCGGCGCTGGCCGAACGGCTACCGAAGTGTGAACCGGCGATCGTCACGCCGTTGGGTCCGGTGCTTGCGCTGCACGTCGGCGACGGAGCGATTGCGGTGTGTCTCCAACTGGCCGAATAGTTTTCGGCGCATCAGAAAGCCTTGGGCCGCAACAACTCAAGGGCGTTCCGGAACAGATCGAGGTCTACCGGGTCAGCACAACCTGACCGGCTGCGAGGTCACGTCCGGGCGAAGGTGCGTCGGGCGTTGTCGCCGCGCGGATGCACCACTTGCGGCCACCAGAACCAGCGCCCGAGCAGCGTGGCGATCGACGGCATCAGCAAGGTGCGCACGATCAGAGTGTCCAGCAGCAGACCGATACAGACGGTGGACCCGAACTGGCCGAGCACTCGCAGGTCACTGCCCAGCATGGAAGCCATGGTGAACGCGAACACCAGTCCGGCCGCCGTCACCACTCCGCCGGTGCCGGCCATCGACCGGATGATCCCGGTTTTCAGCCCGGCGTGGATCTCCTCTTTGAACCGGGAGACCAGCAACAGGTTGTAGTCCGACCCGACGGCCAACAGGATGATCACCGACAACGCCATTACGATCCAGTGGATCCGGATGCCGAACAGGTCCTGCCAGATCAGCACCGACAACCCGAAGGACGCCGCGATGGAACTGGCCGCGGTTCCGACGATGACCATCGACGCAACCACACTGCGGGTGAGCAGCAGCATGATCATGAAGATCAGCGTCAGGGCCGACACCACGGCGATCATCAGGTCGTACTTGGCGCCGTCATGCATGTCCTTGAAGGTGGCGGCGGTACCACCGAGATATACCAGCGCATTCGACAGCGAGGACTGTTTGAGGCCTTCCTGCGCGGCCGTGCGCTCCGCATCCACCCGGGCAATGCCTTCGGGCGACATCGGATCACCCTGGTGGGTGATGAAGAAGCGTGCCGACTTTCCGTCCGGCGACAGGAACATCCGGAGGCCGGTCTGGAAGTCCGGGTTGTCGAACGCTTCCGGCGGCAGGTAGAACATGTCGTCGTTTTTGGCAGTGTCGAAACTCTGCCCCATCACAATCGCGGTGTCGCTCAGCGACTTCATCTGATCGAGCATGGCCTTGAACGTGGCCTGCATTGTCAGTGTCAACGCTTTCGTCGTCTTCATGGTGGTGATCATCGGCGGGATCAACACCAGCATCTGGTGGGTGGCCGCAGCGGTCCGCTGAATGTCCTTGGTCAGTTCGTCGAATTGTCCTGCGAGCTGGTCGAATCCGTCCAGCGACTCGAACAGTGACCGCAACGACCAACAGATCGGGATGTCGAAGCAGTGCTTCTCCCAGTAGAAGTAACTGCGGATCGGACGCCAGAAGTCGTCGAAGTCGGCGATGTGGTCGCGCAGTCGGTTGGTGATCTCGGCGGTTTCGGCCGTGGTCTTGGCGCTGTCGTCGGCGGCACTGGAGAGATCCTGCGTCACCTTGTACATGCGCTGCATCGTTTCGATCATGAACTGCATCTGGTCGGCCATCTTGGTGATGTCAGCCATTCGGTCCTGCAGGAAGGCCATGTTCTGCATCGTGGTCTGGCTCTGCATGCTGTTCTGAAAAGGTATGGAGCTGTGCTGGATTGGGATGCCCAGCGGTCTGGTGATGTCCTGCACCATCGCGATGCCCACGGTGCGCATCACGTTCTTGGCGACTCGGTCCAGCACCAGCATGTCGGCCGGGTTGCGCATGTCGTGGTCGGCCTCGACCATCAACATGTCCGGGTTCATCCGCGCCTCGGAGAAGTGCCGGTTCGCGGCCTCCTGGCCCTGGTTGGACGGGGCGGCGGTCGGCAGATAGAAACGGTCGTTGTAACTGGTCTTGAAGCTCGGCAACGCAACCATGCCGATCAGGACGACCGCGGTGCTGACCGCGAGAACCGGTGCGGGCCAACGCACCACCGCGGTGCCGACCCGTCGCCACATGCGTCCCTGCTTGGCTGCCCGCTTGGACTCGAACAGGTGCAGCTTGCTGCCCACGAAGACCACCGCGGGACCCAATGTGACGCCGGCCAGCACCACCACCAGCATCCCGATCGCCACCGGTGCACCCATGGTGTTGAACCAGGGGAGCCGCGCGAAACTCAGGCAGTAGGTGGCGCCCGCGATCGTCAAACCCGAGCCCAGCACCACGGGGGCCACGCCGCGAAATGTCGTGTAGTAGGCGGTTTCCCGGTCCTCACCGGCGCGCAGCGCTTCCTGATATCGCCCGACCAGGAAGATTCCGTAGTCGGTACCGGCGGCGATCGCGAGCATGGTGAGGATGTTCGCAGCGAACGTGGTGAGCCCGAATGCGTTGTGGTAGGCCAATACCGCGACGACGCCGCGCGCAGAAGCCAGTGCGACGAACGTCATGAACAACTGGATCAGCGTGGTGACGATGGATCGGTAGACCAGTAGCAGCATGATGGCGATCGCGCCCAGCGTGAACAGGGTGATCTTGGCCAGACTGGCGTTGCCTATCACATGCATGTCGTCGCTGAGCGCAGCCGGGCCGGTGACGTAGACCTTCAGCCCGGCCGGCACCGCGTTTTTGTCGATGACCTTGCGTACCGCTTCCACCGATTCGTTGGCTTCGGTGGTGCCCTGATTGCCACCCAGATTCAACATCACGTAGGCGCCCTTGGCGTCGGCGCTCTGGGCGCCGGCCGCGGTCAGCCGGTCGCCCCAGAAGTCCTGGATGTGCTGAACGTGTTTGGGCTGCTCGCGAAGCTGACGAATCAGGTTGTCGTAGTAGCGGTGCGCCTCGTCGCCCAGCGGTCCCTGGCTCTCCAGCACGATCATCACGGTGCTGTTGGAGTCGAACTCCTTGAAGTTGTGGCCCAGGCGCATCATCGCTTTCATCGACGGCGCGTCCAGCGGGGTCATCGGGGCGGAATGCTGCTCGCCGACGACTTCCAGTGACGGGACGACGACGTTCACCAGCACCGTGACGAACACCCAGGCCAGGATGATCGGGATCGCGAAGAGGCGGATGGCGTGCGGGATGGCGGGGCGGTGCGGGCGGGCAGCGGGCGCGGTGGTGTCGGCGCGGTCCTGCACGTTGATCGGGCCGGTCGCCGCACCCCGGGTGTCTTCGAGGTTGCTCATGCGGACTTCACCAGGCAGAAAGTCTGCGGGTTGACGCCGTCGGAGTTCTTCTGCTCCTTGACGATTCCGTCCACGGTGATACGGCAGCCGATCTGGCTGCCGTCGGACTGTGCCATGATGTTGGCACTCACCGAGGGCAGCGTCGTCGAGATGGTGAACGACCACGGCAACGTCGCGGCATTGACCTGGTGGGTGTTGGCGTCGGCGTCCCAATAGTTGATGTTGGCGGTAGCGCCGGGCGAGCCGTAGATGTCGTACGTGACGACCTTGGGGTTGAACTGCACGATCTCGATCCCGGCGCCGGCGTTGGCATTGAGATCCTGGGAGCCGAATATCTTGTGAAGCCGCGACACGGCCAGGCTCGCGACGGCGAGCACCACCACCAGGACCAACGGGATCCACGCTCGTTTGAGCAGGCGGGCAGCGGTACCTCCGAGCGAACCAGTCTTCAACGCCACCGCCCAGCCACCGCCTTCCGCACGCCGATCGCACGATGCAACATCTGATCGAAGAGCTTGCTTCCCGCCCGCCGGACATTGCCGAGGAGAATCTTTGCTCGGCTAAGTATGCTAACCCTTAGTGCACGCGAGCGTTCCTCGGGGTGGCCGCGACGTGTCCAACGGCACAGCCGGGGCGCGGCGGCGACAACCAACCCGGCAGTGACCCTAGCGTGCGAACCGGCCGGTGATGGGTGGCAGATCGGCGAGTGTGACGATGCCCGGTCTGGCGGCCACCACCGCCGGTACCGCATTGGTGACCGGCAGCGCGGTGTAGATCATGCCCAGGCCCATGAACCCGGGTTCTTTCCAGTCCCGTGGCGGCAGACAGTGCAGCACCGTACGCATGTTGGGCAACCCGAACACCTGAATGACGTGCCCGTGCTCCAGAGGCTTGGGCGGAACCACGTGGTCGCCCATGGTCCAGTTGAACCCGACGCTGACCACGTTGCGCTCGCCCTCCCAGCCACGGTGGTAGCCGTGTACGCCGGCGACGGTCCCGGCGGGGATGGTCATGAAACCCAGATCGCTGTCGCCGGTCGCGGCGGTGAACGTGACGTCGAAGGTCATCCGGTCCAGCCGCGCGCCGATCGCGTCGGCCATCATCGCGGCGGATTCGGCGAACACTTCGCTTTCCCGCCGCACGCTCTCGGCCAATCCCGGCGTGTCGGGGAGTTGCGAGAAGCCCATCGCGGTCTGGGTTCCGGCCGACTCGTAGGTCGAACAGTCCACCGACTCGGTGATGCGAATCTCGTCCACCCGCTCGCAGGACCCGCTGAGCACCATCGCGACCATGTTCGTCATGCCCGGGTGCGCGCCGCTACCGAAGATCGTCGAGTTGCCGCGCTGGCAGGCCTGCAGAATGCGCTCGCGGTCCTGCGGTGTCTGTTTGCCACCGGTGATCCACGCCGCGCTGGAGCACACGTTCACCCCCGACTCCAGTAGCCGCTCCAACTCATCGATGTTGGGCCACAACGGGTTATAGCAACAGGCGTCGGCACCGAGCGCGAGCAGCGCGTCGATGTCGTTGGTGGCCTGGATGCCGGTGGGTTTCGGCCAGCCCGACAGATCGGCGGCATCGACACCGACTTTGTCGGCGCCGTGCGCGTAGACCCCGACCAGTTCCAGGTCGGGCCTGCCGATGATGGCGTGCAACGAACGCCGCCCGATGTTGCCGGTCGTCCACTGGATCACGCGCAGGGGACGGTCAGTCATCGGGTTCTCCTTTGCACGCGCCTGCTCAGTGGTGGCCCTGACCCAACACGGCCAGCGCCCCGGAGAGTATCTGCGACATCGGATCCGCGCCGCCACCGAAGGTGGCCTGGGTGGCCGGGGCGGTGACGGCCGCGGGGTCGAACCCACGCACCGGGTCCACCTGGATCGGAGCGGTCAGCGGATCGTCGTTGCGCGAATACGCGGCGTTGACCATCGGGGTCAGTTCGGCGTCCATCTGGCTGAGCAGTTCGTCCGGCACCCCGAGGTAGCCCAGTGGCAGGATCAGCGGCAGATGCCGCTCGGGGATCAGGTATGTCGTTGTCTTGGCGCCCCGGGAGTTGACCGTGGTGCGGATGTTCTGCGGCGGCACCATGCTGGGGTTGGTGAAGGCGACCGCGGTGTGCCCGGTGGCCAGGCCCACCAGCGTGTTGGCCAGGGCCAGCAAGTTGTCCGGCCGGTCCGGGAAGTCGGCGATCGAGTCGTAGGCGGAGACGAAAACGCTTGTGTCGTATTGGCTTTCCACCGGCGGCGGGATGGTGTAGTCCAACGCGGGTACCACCGACCCGACCGGGAACATCGCGGTCAGGAAACTCTGCCCGAAGGCGTGCCGCGCGACCGGGTCGCCGAAAGTGGCAAACGTCAACTGGTCCGGCGGGGGAGCAGTCGGATCGTTGGCGAGCCGGGCCTGCACGGCGTTGAGGACAAGTGAACCCTCGGACAGTCCGATCGCGGTGCCCGGGCCGCCGGCGCGGATCGCCGAGTAGAGATTGTCCTCACCGACCACCACCGACTCGCCGACACTCGGACCGTCCGCACCAAGGCCGGGAAAGGACTCGTCCAATTGGCCGATGCCCGGGAAGATCCGGCCCAATACGTGGCCCTGTACCTGACCGGCCGGGTAATTGACGATCTGGCGTCGCAGACCCGGGAACCATTCGTCGCCTTCGCGACGGATGTACTCGTCATACGGGATGCCCAGCACGTGGGCGCCACCCAGTGCGTAGGCGTTACCACCGGGGGTCGGCGGGTCGGCCGGTGGTTCGTCGGCATTTGCCAGGCCGACGCCGAAATATCCTGTGGCGCAGACGGTTACCAGCGCGGTGACCCCTGCGAGCAGCTTCTTCATCGGCATACCCCGCCCGTCCGGCTCAGTCCCGTAGTTGTGCATACACCCGCTCCTAGTCGACCCGCTCGCCCGGTGACTCCCGCGACCTGAGCCGGGACGGCCACCAACTCGCCGCTCCGACCAGGGTAGCGATGGCGGGCACCGTCACGGTGCGCACCAGGAAGGTGTCCAGCAGGATCCCGACACCGATCACGAATCCGGCCTGGATCACCGTGCCAATGCTGGAGAACAGCAGACCGAACATCGACGCGGCGAAGATCAGACCGGCCGCGGTGATCACGCCGCCGGTCGAGGTCAAGGTGCGGATCACGCCGTAGCGCATGCCGTGCGGCGACTCGTCGCGCATCCGGGAGACGAACAGCATGTTGTAGTCGGCCCCCACCGCGACCAGCACCACGAACGCCAACGGCGGAACGCTCCAGTGCAAGTGCTGACCGAGCAGAAATTGGAACACCACAACGCCGATGCCCACCGCCGACAGGTAGGAGATGATCACCGAACCGACCAGATACAGCGGCGCGACCACCGCGCGCAGCAACGCCATCAGGGTCAGCAGCACGACGAGGATGGTCACCACGATGATGTAGCGGATGTCGCGCTCGTAGTAGTTGCGGGTGTCGCGCAAGGTGACGGGATATCCGGCCATCGATATCGAAGCGTCCGCCAGAGCGGTGTTCGGCTGGGCGCTTCGCGCTGCGTCGGTGATCGCGTTGACCTGGTCCATCGCCTCGGCGCCGAACGGATTGAGTTTGGTCTGCACCAGGTAGCGCACCGAGCGACCGTCGGGCGAGATGAACATCTTGGCGGCCTTCTTGAACTCCTCCAGATGCAGCAGCTGGGCCGGAATGTTGAATCCCGCCATCGACGGATCGGCTGCTTCGTTCTTCATCGCCAACAGGAACGCCGACGCCTCCCCGAGCCCGTCACCCAGCTGTCGGACCTGGTCGACCAGTTGTTCCACGCCGTCGGCCAGCTGGCGGCTACCCCCGGCGAACCGGTCGGCGCCCTGTTGCAGATTGGTCAGGCCCGACTGCAGGCCGCCGGGCTGGTCCAGTCCCAATGAGTGCATCGCTCGGGTGAAGCCGGTGAGGACGGCGCGCAGCCGGTCCACCGAAGCGTTCAGGGTCTGCCGGTCCTGGAACGTCTGCAGCTGTCCGGCCAGCTCGTTGATCTGGTCGAGGCTGCCGTCCCCACGTGCCCCGACCAGTCGTTGGAACTGGACGCGGGTGTCACTGCAGGAGAGGTCGGCGTCGCAGACCGGGTTGTTCTGCAGTGCCGCCAATACCGGCCCGATCCAGGCGAACATGTCCCGGACGGCGCTGAAGTTCACTCCCATCGAGTTGCCCAGGGCGTTGATGCTGTTGACCAGCTTGGCCGCGGTCACTACCTCCCGCACCAGCTTCTCGCCGCCGTACTGCGTTTTCATGGAGGCGAACGCATCGGTCAGACCCTGCATGCTGGCCACCATCTGGCTGACCTGGCCGCGCACGTCGCCGAGGTTGGCGGCCAGCGTATTGGCGCCGCTGACCAACTTGCTCAGGTCGTCGTTGTGGTCGTTGATCACGTCGGACGCGCCGCCGAGTCGGGCACCGACGGCACCCGCCTGGTAGGTGGCGCGGAACTCCTGCGGCACCACGCCGGTGGGCCGGGTGATGCCGCTGACCCTGGCGATGTCGGGCAACTGACTGACCCGGTCCGCCATCTGTTCCAAGTCGGCGAGCGCCTTCGGGGTGCGCAAGTCGTGCGGCGACTGGATCAGGATGTATTCGGGGACGGACTGGTTCACCGGGAAGTGGCGTTCCAGCGCGGCGTACCCGATCGAACTCGGGGCCGACGCCGGCACCACCTTGCGGTCGTCGTAGTTGTAGCGCACCAGGGCTGCGCAGCTCGCCAGCGCGATCAGCACCAGGACGCTGCCCACCAGATGGGCGGTCGGACGGCGCACGATGCGGATTCCCGACCGCCGCCAGAACCGGGCGGTGAGATCGCGCCGGGGCCGGACCCAGCCACGTGGTCCGGCGATCACCAGAATGGCCGGCAACAAGGTCACCGCGGCCAGAAACGCCACGCCGATCCCGATCGCCGAGGACGCACCGACCGTCGAGAACACCCCCATCCGGGCGAAACTGATGCCGAGGAAGGTGACGCCCACCGTGGCGGCGGACGCGGCGATCACTTTCCCGATGGAGATCAAGGCCCGGCGCACCGCGTCGTCGAAATCGGCGCCGTCCCTTAGATAGTCGTGATATCGGCTGATCAGGAAGACGGCGTAGTCCGTGCCGGCGCCGGCGATCATCGCGCTCAGAAACACGATGGACTGGTTCGACACGCCGAACCCGGTCAGCTGGGAGAACCCGGCCACCAGGCATTGCGCGACGAGCAGCGACATCCCGATCGCCGTCAACGGCAGCAACATGGTGACCGGGTTGCGGTAGACGAGTAGCAGGACGGCGAGCACCAGGACCCCGATGGCGATCTCGATCGGCAGTCTGTCGTGGTCGCCGGCGGCGGTGAGATCGGCGACGGTGGCTGCCGGCCCGGTCAGGTTGGCGGTCAGCGGCGTTCCGGCGACGTTGTGTTTGACGACGTTGGAGACGCGTCCGAACGCGGCGTAGGACCGGGGTGTGCCCAGCTCGCCGGCCAGTCCGACCGGCAGCACCCACGACTTGTTGTCTTTGCTGGTCAAGACCGGCCGCAGCGGCGGGGTGCCGATGAAGTCCTGCACCATCACGACATCTCTGGCGTCGCCGCGCAAATCCGCCACCAGCTTGCGGTAGACGGCTTCGTCGGCCGGTCCCAGCCCGCGGTCGTTGGTCAGGACCACCAGCAGTAAATTCTCCGAGCTGGACTCGTGAAACGCTTCGGTCATCTTGCGGGCGGTGACGGCCGACGGCGCGTCGCTGGGCAGGATGGACAGCGGATGTTTCTGGGACATCTCGTTGAGCGACGGCATCGTCAGCGGCAGGGCGACGGCGATCGCAACCCACAGCCCGATCACCAGCCAGGGCCAGCGCACCACTACATCGGCTAGCCGTCGCACTGCGTCCCCACCTCCGGTCCCAGCGTGCGCCCCCCAGCGACACTCGTTGTCCCACTTGCCATTCCGCGCGAAACGTCGCACCGCGCCGGATCGGAGACCGGGCATTTCGGGACAGCGCTATGCATCGAACTACCCCACACTACGCAACGCGGCCCCAATCACCGCTCTCAGCAACTCGGGTGCACACCGACTTCATCGCCTGCAGGTAGCGGGCGACGGACTTCTGCGCGACCGGGTTGTCGGGGAACATCACCGCCATCGAAGTGCCCTGCCCGTACCGGAATATGTAGATGGTCAGTTGATAGGAATACCGGCCGTCGGAGTAGATCCCGATGTTGTCGGCATAACCCATGTCGGCGGCGGCCAACACGGCGTTGAGCGGAGCCGCGTCGCCGTGCAGAAAATTCGAGACCGGGAAATTCGGCCGGGGCCAGTTGAGCCAAGGGGCCAACTCCAGCACCCGGTAGAACGGGACCTTCGCCATGTCCAGGCCCGAGTCGAAGGAATTCTGCGCGGCCCACGCCGCGTCCCCGAACGATGCCGCGGCGATCGGAATGGTGATCGGGACCAAGCCGGTGAACCAGCCCTGGGTCATGAAATTCTCCGACGTGCGGCGGGTATCGCGCGGGGTCAGGCCGTAGTAGGTCAGGGCACCGGTGAACTCATGTTCGACCAGGGCCATGCAGGCGAACAGGCCGCCGATGAACCGGGCGCCGGCACCGTCGCACGCGGATTCGAATTGGGCCGTCTGCTCCGGGTCCATCAGTTGGAGGGTGACCATGTCGCTGTCGGACGGCTTGAGCGGATTGCCCAGCGGAAGCGGGAATTCGGGAAAGCCGCCGCCGTTGTTCTCGGCGAAGTCGATCCAGGCGCGCACCTGTGGCGAATCCTCGGTCAACTGCGCGGTGAAGTCACGCTGCTGGACGCAGAAGTCGTCGTAGCTGCCGGTCTCGGGCAAGGCGAGCGGTCCGTTGCCGGCGGTCAGCGACTGATACATCGCGTGAGATTCCAGCATGGTGATGCCGATCAGCGTCGCGTCCCCGTGGACGTGGTCGATGCTGGCATAGAAGGTGAACTGGTCGTCACTCTGCACGATGCCGAAGCTGAAGCAACCCCATTCCAGGGGATTCGGTGTGGAGATCACATGCCGCCGAATCTCGTCGGCATCCATTTGACCGTGATTGACCGGAGCGAATTCGATGTCCGTCGGATCGGCGAGGGTGTGGCGGACCAGATCACCGCTGTCGGTGCATTCGAACCAGCTGCGGTAGGTGTCGTGGCGGCGCAGGTAGGCGTTGAGTGCACGATCCATGATGTCGATATCGCAGTGACCGGGAACCTCGCAGCCGGCGAGGATGAGCCGGGAAAAGTCGAGTCCAGCGGAGGTGCGCTCGTGATAATTCCGCAGATGCTGGGCCTGCATGTAGCTGACCGGAACCGAACTGACCGGAGCCTGCCGTGCCTTTTCCCGCGCTGCATCGGTCGGGTGCCAGGAGATAACCGTCCCGGGCCGAAAGCTCCATTGATTGATGGTGCCGATCGTGATTTTCCCGATGCGCAATATTTCCTCCCGGGTCTGCGCTACCCCGGTGCGGCCGCGCTGTTACCCAGATCAACATAACCGTTCCCCGATGGCACCGGTGAGCACGGCCGGAACGGGGTCGCAACCTGTGACGTTGCTTAGTCGCGGCGTGGCGGATCCGCTCGCTTGCCATACTGGGCGCGGGAAGGGTGCGGCTGCAGCGCAACCGGGCCGGCCGACCAGAGAGGGCAATGCATGGCAATCGTGGCGGAACCGACGGGGCCGACATCAGGGTTTGCAATCGTCGGTTATGCGGCGCGGTTCCCCGGTGCTGCCGATGCAGACGAGTTCTGGGACGTGCTGCGGCAGGGCCGCGATGCGGTCTCCGACGTGCCCCGGGACCGGTGGGACGTCGATGAGTTCTTCGACCCCGATCCGGACGCGCCGGGAAAAATGGTTGCGCGCCGCGCAGGATTCATCGAGGACGTGACGGGGTTCGACGCGCCGTTCTTCGGGGTGTCGACCCGCGAGGTGCGGTTGATGGACCCGCAGCATCGGCTGCTGCTGGAGACGGCATGGCAGGCGGTGGAGCATTCCGGTACCGCCCCGATGGCGCTGGCCAATTCCAACACCGGGGTGTTCATGGGTCTGTCCACCCATGACTACCTGGGCATGGCGTCCGACGAACTCGACTACGCCGAGATCGAGGCCTACATGGCGATCGGCACGGCGGCTGCTGCGGCAGCCGGCCGGATCAGTTATCGCCTGGGGCTGCAGGGCCCGGCGGTGACGGTAGACACCGCGTGCAGCTCGTCGCTGGTGGCGATCCATCAGGCGTGCCAGGCGCTGCGGTTGGGCGAGTGTGACCTGGCGCTGGCCGGCGGGGCCAACGTGCTGCTCAGCCCCGCGACCATGATCACGTTCTCGCATGCGCACATGCTTGCGCCGGACGGACGCTGCAAGACGTTCGACGCGGCCGCAGACGGCTACGTGCGGGGCGAGGGTTGCGGCGTCATCGTCATCAAACGGCTCGACGACGCGATCCGCGATGGCGACCGTATCCGGGCCGTGATTCGCGGCAGCGCGATCAATCAGGACGGCGCTTCGGGTGGTCTGACGGTTCCCAACGGGGTCGCCCAGCAGCGGGTGATCACCGAGGCCCTGCACCGCGCCGGCGTCGCAGCCAGTGACGTCGGATACCTGGAGGCGCACGGGACCGGGACCTCGCTGGGTGATCCGATCGAGG
Source organism: Mycobacterium sp. NGS24 (assembly GCF_059813065.1). Classification (NCBI taxonomy): domain Bacteria; kingdom Bacillati; phylum Actinomycetota; class Actinomycetes; order Mycobacteriales; family Mycobacteriaceae; genus Mycobacterium; species Mycobacterium sp. NGS24. Next base: position 15,376 of record NZ_JCALDW010000027.1, on the reverse strand, counting down.
TGCAGGCCGCCGGTGCGGCGCTCGGCAAGGGTCGCGACCCGGGCCGCCCGCTGCTGATCGGGTCGGTGAAGACCAACATCGGGCACCTGGAAGCGGCCGCCGGAATCGCAGGTGTGATCAAGGTCATCCTGGCGCTGGAGCACGAGGCGCTGCCCAAGCACCTGAATTTCCGCAAACCGTCGCCGCACATCCCGTGGGACCGGCTCGCGGTGCGCGTCGTGCAGGAGGCCACCGCCTGGGAACGCAACGGCGCGCCGCGCATCGCCGGGGTCAGTTCGTTCGGGTTCTCCGGGACCAACGCGCACGTCATCCTCGAAGAAGCACCCGCTCGGGTGCCCGCACCCGCCGTGATCGACGACAGTGAGGTCCGCCGGTTCAGCCTGCTGCCGCTGTCGGCCCGCAGCCCGGCCGCCCTGGTGCAGCTCGCGCAGCGGTATCGCGAGTGGATGACCGCGCATCCCGAGGCCGCTCTGACCGATCTGTGCTTCACCGCCGGTGTGGGTCGTTCCCACTTCGAGCACCGCGCCGCGCTGGTGGTGAATTCGGTGGAGTCCGCGAGTGAGCTGTTGGGCGCGCTGGCCGACGACCGACCGGCCCCCGGCCTGGTGCGCGGTGAGTCCGCTGCCGACGTCCCGAAGACGGCCTGGCTGTTCCCCGGCCAGGGCAGCCAGTTCGCCGGCATGGCCCGGGAGTTGTTCGAGACCGAACCGGTGTTTGCCGAGACGATGACCCGGTGCGCGGCGGTGGTCGACGCCGTGCTGGACCAGCCGCTGCTGGACGTCATCTTCGCGCCCGACGGATCAGACACCTTGCGCCAGACCAGCTATGCCCAGCCCGCCCTGTTCGCGGTGGAGATGGGTCTGGCCCGGCTCTGGCAGTCGTGGGGACTTCAGCCCGACGTCGTGCTCGGGCACAGCGTGGGCCAGTACTCGGCGGCCTGCGTCGCCGGTGTCTTCAGCCTCGAAGACGGCGCGTTGCTGCTCGCCGAACGCGGCCGTCTGTTCGGGAACCTGCCCGCGGGTGGCCGGATGGTTGCGGTGTTCGCCGCCGCCGAGCGGGTGGAGAGCTTCACCGACGAATTCCCCCGACTCTCGGTGGCCGCCTACAACGGCGCCAACACCGTGCTGTCGGGACCTGCCGAGGATCTGGACCGGGCGGTGGCCGCGCTGACCGCCGACGGAGTGCGGTGCGACTGGCTGGACACCAGCCACGCGTTCCACTCGGCGCTGTTGGATCCGGCCCTCGACGAATTCGAGTCGTACGCAAGCCGTTTCGAATACCGCTCGCCGCAGCGTCTGCTGGTGTGCAACCGCACCGGTGCCGCGCTGGGCAGGACGGTGAAACTGGACGCGCGCTACTGGCGTCGTCATGCGCGCCAGCCGATCGAATTCGCCAAGAGCGTGGCCACTTTGGCCGACCTCGGCTGCGCGGCACTGCTGGAGGTCGGGCCGCAGCCGGTGCTCACCGCCGCGGCACTGCGGGTCTGGCCCGACCCGGCCACCGCGCCGCGCGCGATCGCGTCGCTGCGCCGCAACGGTGCCGACCACCGCCAGATCACCGAAGCCCTGGCCAGCGCCTACACCACGGGGCACCTGCCTGATTTCGGCGCGCTGCAGCATGGGGCCACCCACAAGCTCGACCTGCCCACTTACCCGTTCCAGCGCCGCCCGTACTGGTACCGGGACAGCCGCGCCTCGGTCGCCGAGACCGCCGCCCCCGCTGCGCGGACCGAGGCGGTGCGCCTGCTCGAGGACGGCCGGATCGACGAACTCGCCGCGCTGCTCGACGGTGACAGCGGCAACCAACAGACTGCGGAAATTTTGAAAAAGTTTGCCGCGCAGCATAATCGCCAGCGGGCGGTGCAGTCGATCGTCGACGCGCGCTACGAGATGCGCTGGCAGAAGTCTGCGGTGGCCAAGGTGGGCGCCGGTGAGGGCTCGGCCTGGCTGCTCATCGGTGACGACGCCGAACTCGCCGCGTCCTTGACCGAGGCGCTGACCGCGCGGGGTCACCGGTACCGGATCCTCGGGTTGCCGGCCTCCGACGCGGACCGCGACCGACTCGAAGCCGCGTTGCGCGCCGCGGTGGCCGAGGAACCCTCGCTGCGCATCCTGTGCCTGGCTGCCCTGGAACGCGGCGGTGTCTCCACTGCGCCGTCGATGCGTTCGCTGCTGCGGATGCAGCACCGGGTGCTCGGCGGAGCCAAACACCTGTTCCGCGCCGCCGTTGCCGCCGAACTGCGTACCCCTATCTGGCTGGTCACCCGCGGTGCGCAGCGGGTCGTCGACGCCGACGTCGTGTCGCCGGTGCAGAGCTGCCTATGGGGATTCGGTCGCGCGGCCGCGCTGGAGCATCCGCAGGTGTGGGGCGGGCTGGCAGACCTGCCCGACGGCAGCACCGACGAGTGGTCCCGACTGATCGACCAGCTGGCCGTGACCTCACCCAACTCGGCGGTCCGAGAAGACCAGATCGCGTTGCGCGACCAGGCTGTCTACGTTCCCCGGCTGCACCGTCGGCCCGGCCTGCCGGTCGCCGCGCCGCTGCAACTCCGTTCTGACGCAACGTATCTGGTGACCGGTGGGCTGGGTGCCGTCGGTCTGGAGATTGCCGGATACCTGGCGTCGCGCGGTGCCCGGCAGCTGGTGTTGACCGGTCGGCGGGCGCCCGGTGACGGTGCCCGGCAGCGCATCGAGGCCATCAGCGGCGAGCATGACTGCCAGATCAGGGTGGTCGCGGCCGACGTCGCCGACCCGCACGACGTGGCCCGCCTGATGGCCACCGTGCAGTCCGAGCTGCCCGCGCTGGCAGGCATCGTGCACGCCGCCGGCGAGATCGGCAACACACCCCTGCAGACTCTCGAGGACACCGAAGTCGACCGTGTCTTTGCTGGAAAAGTCTGGGGCGCTTGGCATTTGAGTGAGGCTGTGGCGGATTTGCCCGAGGACCAGAAACTGGACTTCTTCCTGTGCACCTCCTCGATCGCCGCGGTCTGGGGCAGCTTCGGCCAGACCGCCTACAGTGCCGCCAACGCCTTCCTCGACGGGTTGGTGTGGCGGTTGCGCGAACAGGGCGTGCCCGCCATGAGCGTGAACTTCGGTCCCTGGATGTCCGGGCTGTCCGGAGCGTCCGGCATGGCCGACGAGGACGCCCGCGCCCGTCTCGAGCAGCGCGGCGTCAAAGCTCTGTCGTCCGCTGACGCGCTGGCCGGGATGGCCGAGGTCATGGCGGCGGCATCGGAGACCCCGAACGGCGTTGTGGCACGGGTTGATTGGGCCCGCTTCCTGCCGCTGTACCAGCTGGGTGGCCGGCGGTCCTTCCTCGCGGAGCTCGAGCGCGAGGTGCCCGAGTCCGGAACGGCGGCAGCGGCATCGGGGGCATCCGGTCCCACTCGATTGGTCGAGCAGCTGACCGCGGCTCCGGTGCAGCAGCGCAAGAAGATTCTGGTCGAGTTCCTGCGCGACGTGGTGGCGGACGTGACCCGGACCGACGGGTCCGAAATCCGCGAGGAGGCCGGCTTCTTCGACCTCGGTATGGACTCGTTGATGGCCGTCGAACTGCGGCGGCGGGTCGAGCAGGCCGTCGGCAGGGATCTGCCGGCGACGCTGGCGATGGATCATCCGCGCCTGGTCGACGTGGCGGACTACCTGCTCGGCGACGTACTGCGACTGGGTGCCCAGCCCTCGGCGGCCGCGGCGCCGACCCAGCCGACGTCGTTGACGTCCGGAGCCGCCGACGAGCCGATCGCGATCGTCGCGGTGGCGTGCCGCTTTCCGGGTTCGCCCAATCCCGAAGCGTACTGGGACCTGTTGTCCGGCGGTGTCGACGCGATCCGTGAGATCCCCGAGGACCGGTTCGACATCGACGAGTTCTACGACCCGGATCCCGAGACGCCGGGCAAGATCTACAGCCGCAACGGGGGGTACCTGGAAGGCATCGCGGAATTCGATCCGGAGTTCTTCGGCATCTCCCCGCGCGAGGCCGTGTGGATCGATCCTCAGCAGCGGTTGATGCTGGAGATCGTCTGGGAGGGTTTGGAGCGCGCCGGATATTCGCCGACGGCGTTGCGCGGCAGCCGCAGCGGCATCTTCGTCGGGGTGGCCGCCAACGAGTATTCGCATCTGCTGTCGCGGGACTCGGTGGACAGCATCGAAGCCCACTTCATCACCGGCAATGCACTCAACGCCATCGCGGGCCGGGTGGCGTTCGCGCTCGGGCTGGAGGGCCCTGCGGTGGCGGTGGACACTGCCTGCAGTTCGTCGCTGGTGGCTGTCCACCAGGCCTGCCAGGCACTGCACTCCGGTGACTGCGATCTGGCGCTGGCCGGCGGGGTCAACGTGTTGCTGAGCCCCGCGTCCATCGTCGCCGCCTCCCGAGCCCGGATGCTCTCGCCCGACGGTCGTTGCAAGACCTTCGACGCCGCGGCCGACGGGTACGTGCGCAGCGAAGGCTGCGGGATTCTGGTGCTCAAGAGACTCAGCGACGCTGAGCGTGCCGGGGACCGGATCTGCGCGGTGATCCGCGGCAGCGCGGTCAACCAGGACGGCGCTTCCAGTGGTCTCACAGTGCCCAACGGCGGTGCGCAGCAACGCCTTATCGCCTCGGCGCTGGCGCGCGCCGGTTTGAGCGGCGGCGACGTCGACTATCTCGAGGCGCACGGGACGGGCACCGCGCTCGGTGACCCGATCGAGGTGCAGGCCGCCGCGGCCGCCTACGGTACCGGCCGCACCCCGGACCGGCCCCTGCTGCTCGGATCGGTCAAGACCAACATCGGCCACCTCGAGTCCGCTGCGGGCGTCGCCGGACTGATCAAAGTCGTGCTGTCGATGCAGCACGAAATGCTGCCGCACCTACTGCATTTCGGGAACCCGTCGCCGCATATCCCGTGGAGTTCGCTACCGGTGCGGGTGGTGGACGAGCCGATGCCGTGGCAGACCAACGGCAGGCCGCGGCGGGCCGGGGTGAGCTCGTTCGGCTTCACCGGCACCAACGCGCACGTACTGATCGAGGAGGCGCCGCCGGTTGTCGACGACCTGGCCGCCACCGACGACGACGGGGTGGTGGCGCCGGAGGCGGACACCCCTGATGAACAGGTCAAGGTGTTGCCGCTGTCGGCGCGCTCCCCGCAGGCGCTGACGGCGTTGGCGCAGCGGTACTGCGAATGGCTCGACGCGCATCCTGAGGTCGACATCGCCGACGTCTGCTTCACCGCCGGAGTGGGCCGCTCACAGTTCGAACACCGGGCCGCGCTGGTTCTGGACCCGGGCGGGGACCCGGTGCGCAACGCCCGCGACCAGCTGGTCGAGTTGACCGAGAATCGGCTGCGACCGGGGGTGCTGCGCGGCGAATGCGCCGACCCGCCGACCACGGCGTGGTTGTTCACCGGGCAGGGCAGCCAGTACCCGGGCATGGCACGCGAGTTGTTCGCTGCCGAACCGGTATTCGCCGACGTCCTGCAGCGGTGCGCCGCCGCGGTCGATGACCTGCTGCCGCGGCCACTGTTGGAGGTGATGTTCGCCACCGACCGGGACAGTTCGGAAACGTTGCGGCACACGTCTTTCGCGCAGCCGGCGTTGTTTGCCGTCGAGATGGGTCTGGCCCGGCTGTGGCAGTCGTGGGGCATCGAGCCCGACGTGGTTCTCGGGCACAGCGTGGGCCAGTACGCGGCCGCCTGCGTGGCCGAGGTGTTCAGCCTCGAGGACGGGGCCCGGCTGATGGCCGAACGCGGTCGGTTGTTCGGCAATCTGCCGGCCGGCGGCAGAATGGTCGCAGTCTTCGCCGATGCCGGACACGTCGAGGCCGTCGCCGACAAGTCGCCGCGGGTTTCGGTCGCCGCCTACAACGGCCCTAACACGGTGCTGTCGGGCCCGGGCGAGGACTTGGAGCAGGTCGTCGAAGCCCTCAGCGAGGACGGGATCCGCTGCAACTGGCTGGACACCAGCCACGCCTTCCATTCGGAGCTGCTGGAACCCGCGCTGGACGAGTTCGAGTCGTATGCGGCGGGTTTCCAGTTCGCGGTTCCGACTCGACCGCTGGTCTGCAACCGCACCGGCGCGGTACTCAGCGCCGAAACCCCGCTCAACGCGCAGTACTGGCGGCGGCACTCCCGTCAGCCGGTGCAGTTTGCCGAAAGCGTGCGCACGGTGGCGCAGCTGGGATGCACGGTGTTGATGGAACTGGGTCCGCAGCCGATCCTGACCGCGGCCGCGGTGCAGGTGTGGCCCGAGCACGCGACCGCGCCCCGCGCGATCGTCTCGCTGCGCAAGGGCACCGACGCGCGGCGCCAGATCGCCGAAGCGCTTGCCACAGCCTATGTTTCGGGGCATCGTCCGGATTTCGCCAAGCTGTATCACTCGCCGCGCCGCCGGCTCGAACTGCCGACCTATCCGTTTCAGCGCCGGCACTTCTGGCCCAAGACCTCCGGCATCATCGGCGGCGGCGAAGGTGTCGCGGCGTCCGGGATCCTGGGCAGCGCAAAAGACCTCGCCTCCGGTGACGCCGTCTACACCAGCCGGTTGTCGGTCAAATCGCAGCCGTGGCTGGCTCATCACGTCATCTACGGCACGGTCGTCGTCCCGGGCGCGACGTACGCGGCGATGGCCCTTGCCGCCGTCGGCCCGCCGGCGCGGGTGCAGGATGTCTTCTTCTACGAGCCGATCATCTTGCCGGAGAAGAGTTCTCGTGAGGTGCAGCTGACGCTGACCCCGACCGAGGATGGCAGCGGCTTCACCTTCAAGGTGCACAGCCGCCCCTACGGGGTGCGCGATGTCGACTGGTCGCTGAACGCCGACGGGACCGTCGTGACCGGCGTGGACGACGAGTCGGCGCTGGATACCGAGGATTCCGTCGAAGCGGCGACCGAGCAGCTGAGCCGCACCCGGCCGCAACAGCTGTTCGAAACCTTCGCCGACATGGAATTGGCCTGGGGGCCAACCTGGTCGACGTCCCTGAAGTCATTGTGGGTGGGTGAAGGCGAGGCGATCGGCGATGTCGTCGTCGGCGACGAACTCAGCGAGCACCTCGGCGGGGAACCGATCCATCCGGTGCTGCTGGACCTGTGCACCGGTGTCGCCTTCCCGGCGTTCCCCGCGCTGCTGGCAGCCGAGCACGGCGTGGCCGACCTGTTTCTGCCGCTGCGGTACGGCCGAGTGATGCTGCGCGAACGGATGCCACGCCGGTTCTTCTGCCGGGCGAAGTGGCACGGCAATGCACTGGACAACGAAACACAGGTCTTCGACCTCGATTTCGTGGACCGGGACGGGCGCCTGTTGGGTGGAATCCGCGAGTTCACCGTGAAGCGCGCGCCCCGCGAGGCGTTGTTGCGTGGGCTCGGAGGTGACGCCACCAGACTGCTGTACACCCTGGGCTGGCACGAGGTGCCGCCGCCCTCCGATGGTGATGAAAGCATCTCCGGCACGTGGCTTGTCGCCGGATTCGACGAGCTGGCCACCGAGTTGCCCGGCTGCCTGCGCGTGGATCGCAACGCCGACGCCGAACAGTGGCGGCAGCTTATCGCGCAGGCCCAGGACCGCGGAATGCCGATTTCCGGGATCGTGCTGCGCGGCAGCTCCGGACCGGCCGGCGAGGAGTCCAGCGCCGAGTTCGCGCAGCGCCTGCAGACCGAGATCGGCGAAGTGATCGACGTGGTGCAACCGCTGCTGGCTGACGAAACGGTGAAACTCACCGGCGGACTGTGGATCGTCACCGAACGAGCCGTCGCCGCAGAACCGGGTGAGCCCGTCGACCCGGTGCAATCCGCGCTGTGGGGGCTGGGACGGACCATCGTCGCCGAACAACCGATCCTGCGCTGCCGCCTGGTCGACCACGACGGGTCCGAGGAAGCGGTGTCCGCGCTGGCCAGACTGCTCGCCGCCCCCGGCGAGGAACCCGAATTCGCGCTGCGGCAAGGAAAGTACCTGGTTTCGCGGCTGATGCCGTGGGCCCGCAGCGGACATCTCGCGGTACCCCGCGCCGGCGACTACGTGCTGGCGCCGACCGAGCGCGGTGCGATCGACAACCTGCGTCTGACCGAGTCAGAGGTCACCTCGCCCAGCGAGGGTCAGGTGCAGATCCAGGTGGAGGCCGCCGGCCTCAACTTCCGGGACGTGCTCAACGTGCTCGGCCTGTATCCCGGCGACCCGGGGCTGATCGGTGGCGACTTCTCCGGCATCGTCACCGAATTGGGCAGCGGCGTAACCGGACTCGCGGTCGGCCAACGCGTGATGGGCTTCATGCAGGGCGCGTTCGCCAGCCGGGTCAACGTGCCGGCGCAGTTGCTGGCGCCCGTTCCGAAGGGACTGAGCGCGGTCGACGCGGCCAGCATTCCCGCCGCCGCACTCACCGCGCGACTCGCGTTCGACTGGGCCAAGCTGCGGCCGGGCGACCGGGTCTTGGTGCATGCAGCCAGCGGTGGGGTCGGGCTGGCCGCGGTCCAGTTGGCCCAACAGCACGGTGCCACGGTCTTCGCCACCGCCAGCACCTATAAGCGGGCCATGCTGCGCAAACTGGGCGTGCAGTACGTCTATGACTCGCGCAGTACGGATTTCGCCGACCAGATCCTCGCCGACACCGGGGGAGCCGGTGTCGACGTGGTGCTCAACAGCCTGACCAATGACGGGTTCGTCGCTGCCACCGTGCGGGCCACCGCGCGCAACGGACGATTCGCCGAAATCGCCAAGCGCGACATCTGGTCGCCGGAACAGATGGCGGCTGAACGGCCGGACATCGCCTACGAGATCGTCGCGCTGGACGGCACCATCGTGTCCGACCCCGCGCACATCCAGCGTCTGCTGGTCGAGGTGTCGGAGGGACTGGGCAACGGCGAGTGGTCGCCGCTACCGGTGGAGATCTATCCGCTGACCGAAGCCAAGACCGCCTTCCGCCGCATGCAGCAGGCACGTCACATCGGCAAGATCGTGCTACAGATGCCCAAACCGCTTCAGCTGCACGGTGATCGGAGTTACCTGATCACCGGTGGTCTGGGAGCGCTCGGGCTGCACACAGCCGCCCACCTGGCGCAGCTCGGCGCCGGCGACATCGTATTGACCAGCCGGCGAGAGCCCGATGCCGAGGCGCAGCGGACCATCGCCGACATCACCGAGCGGTACCGGTGCCGGATCCACACCTTCGCCGCCGACGTCGGTGAGGAGTCTGCGGCCGCCGAGTTGCTGGGGCGGATCCGGTCGGAGCTGCCGCCGCTGGCCGGGGTGGCCCATCTGGCCGGTGTGCTCGACGACGCGCTGCTGACCCAGCAGGACGCGGCGCACTTCCAGACAACCCTGCAACCGAAAGCATTGGCGGCGTGGCATTTGCATCGGTTGACGGCAGACGACGACCTCGATTTCTTCTTGCTGTATTCGTCGGCCTCCAGCGTGCTGGGCTCGCCCGGACAGGCAAACTATGCAGCGGCCAATGCACTGCTGGACGGACTCGCCGCCTACCGCAAGGCCCAAGGTCTGCCCGCAGCCAGCATCAACTGGGGTCCGTGGGGCAAGGGCGGCATGGCCACGTCACATGCGGCGCGCGCCAATCTCGGTGCACAGGGCCTGCTTCCGCTGGAGCCCAGCGCGGCCCTGAGTGCGCTGGGCGAGATCCTCGCCCACGGCACCGGGCAGGTCACCGTGATCAAGGCCAACTGGCAACGGCTCGCCAAGATGCTCGGCGGTGCCCGGCCGCCGATCCTCGACCACCTGCTGCCCAGTGATGCCACAGCGACACCCGGCGACAGCGAATTGTTGCGTCAGCTCTACGAAGTGCCGGAAGCGCAACGCGCCGACTTCATCAGCGAGTACCTGCAGCACGAGGTGCAACAGTTCCTGCGGCTTGCGCAGCCGCCCGCGGCCAGCAGCCGGTTCCTGGACCTGGGTACCGACTCGCTGATGGCGGTGGAACTGCGCAACCGGTTGCACGCGCAGTTCGGCGGGGCGTTCACCATCAGCGCCACGGCGGTCTTCGACTACCCGACAATCCGGTCGCTGGCCGAGTATCTGGCCGAGCAGCTGCCGGAGACGGACGGGGAAGTCCCGCAGGCCGAGGACGCGGACGGCGAGTCCGAATCAGCACCGGGGCCGGCTGACTGACGCGTCAGTCGCTGACGTCGAACCCGGCGATCACCTTGGTGGGCCGCAGCCGCACCACCAGCTCGCCGGGCACGGCGTTGCGCCGGCCGAACTCAGCAGCCCGATCGGCGCCCATGTACCGGGCGCCGGTTCGGGTCGCAATGTCCAGCAGCTGCTGCGGATCGTCGCTCACCGAAGCCTGGCCCTGAACCTGCACGAACGAGTAGGGCGGGTGCGGGTCGTCGACGCAGATCGTGGCCCGTGGATCACGCTGCAGCGCACGCCCTTTCGCGGTCCTGCTGTCGGTGGTGAACACCAGTGCGCCGTCGTCGACGACGAACCAGACCGGCGCCACCAGCGGGCGGCCGTCGCTGGCGGTGAAGGCCAGCATGCCCGTCCGAGTGCCTTCGGACAGGAAGGCGATGACGCGGTCGGACAGTTCGGCCATGCGATTTACAACTTTGCCAGGTCGTATTCGCCGACGTTGTCGATGAGCACCCGCAGCTGATCTCCGGTGGAGCCCAGCGTGTTGTCGATCGCGGTGAGCCGCGCCGTGTAGTGGCCCACCGGGTATTCCGCGGTCATGCCGATGCCGCCGTGCAGTTGGATCGCCTCCTGCCCGATGTGCCGGCCGGAGCGCCCGATCTGCAGCTTGGCGCGCGCGGCGATCACCGGGTCGTAGTTGCCGTCGGCGATGGACATCGCCGCGTACAGATTCATGCTGCGCGCCAACTCCAGCGAGACATACATGTCGGCGGCGCGCTGCGTCAGCGCCTGGAATTTGTTCAAGGTGACCCCGAATTGTTTGCGGGTTTTTAGGTATTCAGTGGTCAGCCGCAGCGCTTCCTCCATCGCCCCCAGCGCTTCGGCACACAGCGAAGACTGAATCCGGATGACGGCGTTGCGGATCGCCACCGAGGCGTCGGCGGCATCGCCCAGCGGTTCGGCGGCGGCGTCGTCCAGGTCGATCTGGGCGCCGCGCTGGCCGTCGAAGGTGGCGTAGGACCGTCGGGTGGCATTGTCGGCGTCGACCAGGAACAGGCCGGTGCCGCCGTCCGGCAACGTCGCGCTGACCACCAGCGTCTCGGCGCAGTGCCCGGCCAGCACCGGGTTCTTGCGTCCGCTCACAGTCCACGAATCACCTTGCTGCACAGCGCGAGTGGCGATCTCCGCCGACGCACCCCGCTGTCCGGGCTCCAGGTGGGCGAACGCCAGCAGCCGTTGACCCGCGGCGACCTCGTCGAGCAGTTCCTTCTGCGCAGCACTGCCGAGTTCGGCGATCAGCGCACCCGGGGCCAGGGCAGCGTGCACGATCGGCTCCGGCGCCAGGCGGCGCCCCACTTCGGTGAGGACCACGGCGATCTCCAGTTGGCCGGCTTCTTCCGGATCGAAACCGAGACCCAGAATCCCGGTCTCGGCCAACTGACTCCACACCTCACGACTCCAGCCGAGCTCGGTGTCGACCACCTTGTTGCGGCTTTCCGTGTCGTAGCTGCGCGACAACAGCTCCCGGGCGGTGTCGCGCAACAGCACCTGCTCTTCGCTCAACTGAAAGTCCATGACTGCCTCACAATCCCAGAATGGTGGACGCGATGATGTTGCGTTGAACTTCGTTGCTACCGCCGTAGATCGAGGTCTTGCGGTAGTTCAGGTAGTGCGGCGCACTGGTTTGCGCCCAAGCCGGCGAAGCGATTTCGTCACCGTCGATCGGTAGCGCGTCGGCACCGGCCGCCTCGAGCATCATCTCGGTGGACAGCTGCTGCAACTGGCTGCCGCGCAGTTTGAGCACCGACGAAGCTGGGTTCGGTTTACCGCCCGACGAACCGGAGACGACCCGGGCCTGGGTGAGTTCCAGTGCCAGCACCTCGTTTTCGGCTTCGGCCAGCCGCGCGGCGAACAGCGGGTCGTCGAGCAGCCCGCTCTCCGCCGCGTGCCGCTTCACCTCGGCCAACCGCACCTTGGTGCGACCCACCTGCGCGATGCCGGTGCGTTCGTTGCCCAATAGGAACTTCGCGTACGTCCAGCCCTGATTCTCTTCGCCGACAAGTTGATTGGCGGGAACCCGGACATCGGAGAAGAACACCTCGTTGACTTCGACGCCCCCGTCGATCAATTTGATCGGGCGCCACGTGATACCCGGGGTGTCCATCTCCATGAGCAGGAACGAGATTCCCGCCTGCCGTTTGGGTGCCTGCGGATCGGTGCGCACCAGGCAGAAGATCCAGTCCGCGTACTGACCCAGTGTCGTCCACGTCTTCTGCCCGTTGACCACGTAGGTGTCGCCATCGCGGACCGCGGTGGTGCGCAGCGAGGCGAGGTCTGAGCCGGCTTCGGGCTCGGAGAAGCCCTGGCACCACCAGATGTCCAGCGCCGCCGTGGGCGGCAGGAACCGTTCCTTGATCTCCTGGGACCCGAATTCGGCGATCACCGGTCCGACCATCTTGGTGTTGAAGTTCAGCGGCTCGGGCACACTGGCCAGCTGCATCTCGTCGTTGTAGATCTGCGACTGGGTGGGTGTCCAATCCTTGCCGCCCCACTCGACCGGCCAGCCGGGCACGGCGAGCCCGTTCTCGTGCAACAGCTTGTGGTTGGTCACGATCTGCTCGCGCGTCAGCGATCCGCCCTGGCGAACCCGGTCCCGGATCTCGGCGGGGATTTCGGTGGTGAAGAAGGTACGAAGTTCGTCGCGGAACGCGGCTTCCTCGGATGTGAGCGCCAGCTTCATTGCAGCCTCCTGTGTCGGTGAACGTGAGCTCGTCGAGAGACGGTGGACGTCCGGCCCGGATCGTTCGCGCCGGTTCCATCTTGACCCATCCGTTCCGGCGCCCGTGCACAGCCTCGGGTTAGTCCACAACCGGGTGTTGAGGTGCCGATTTTCGGGCTGGTGTGGCGGTGGGCGCGCCTACGGTCGGCGCATGCGAACAGAACCTCCCGCGGAGCGACTGCACCGGCGGTTCGGGTCCGGCCCGGGTACCGACTCCGACGCAGCCGAATCCGAGGCTGAAGACAGCGAAGCAGGTACCGAAGACGACCCGAACTCGTTGTTGCCGCGCTGGCTTCCTGAGCCCTCTGGTGGACGCGGCTGGATGGAACGGGTGCGCGCCGATCCGGGTCGTGCCGGTGCCGTCGGGTTGGCGGTGATCGCCGCGCTGGCGGTGCTGATCACCGTCTTCACGTTGGTGCGTGACCGGCCGGCGCCGGTCACTTCGGCCAAACTGCCGCCGGTGGAACGGGTTTCGTCGACCGGGCCGAGGTCCTCGGGCAGCCCCGGCCCACCGGTGGGTCCAGTCGTGGTCAGCGTCGTTGGCCTGGTGCGCAAGCCCGGCTTGGTGACCTTGGCGCCAGGTGCGCGTATCGCCGACGCACTGCAGGCCGCCGGCGGGCCGGTCGACGGCGCAGACACCATCGGGCTCAACATGGCCCGCCCGCTCGGTGACGGCGAACAGATCGTCGTCGGCCTGGCGCCACCGTCGGGCAAACCGTCGGTGCTCGGCAGCTCCGTCGGCACGGGCAGCCCAGCCGGACCGGTGCCATCGCAGGTCGCGACCACCTCAGGCAAACCCGGTACTGCAAAGCAGGCGCTCGACCTGAACACGGCGACCGTGGAACAGCTGGACGCCCTGCCCGGGGTCGGACCGGTCACCGCGGCCGCGATCGTGGCCGGGCGCCTGGCCAACGGCAGGTTCACCAGCGTCGACCAGCTCGGGGAGGTCGACGGGATCGGGCCGGCGCGGCTGGACAAACTGCGCGCCCTGGTTCGTGTTTGACTCGGCAGCGTCCGACCGTGGGGTTGGTGCCGGACCCGGCGTCGCGCCTGGACGTGCGGCTGGTGCCGGCTGCCATGACCGCCTGGATCGTGACGGCCGGTGGGATCGTCTGGCCCATCGGTGCGGCGCTGACCAGCTGCTGCGCGATGTTGACGGCGACGGCGGGTCTGGTGTGGTGGCGGCGGGGTCGCGGAACGACTTTCGTCGGTGCCGGTCTGGTCGCGGTCGGCGTGGTGGGTACCGGCTACGGGCTGGCGATCGCGCTGCGTACCGACGCGCTCGGTCACCACCCGATCACCGCGGCATTCGGCACCGTCGAGCCGGTGACGGTCAGCCCGAGCGAGAGCCCGCTGTTGCTGCGGTCCGGCCGGCTGATGTTCCGAGCCACCCTGCTGCGGCTGCGCGACGCCGAAATATCAGGCCGTGCAGTCGTTTTCGCGCGCGCTTCAGAATCCGACGGTGGGTTCGGCGAGCTGTCGGTGGGCCAGCCGGTGCGGTTCACCGCACGGATCACTCAGCCCACCCGTCGTGACCTGACGGTTGCGGTGCTAACTGCCACGGGCCATCCGACGGTCGGCAGTGCGAATTCTGTGCAACAGGCCGCACACACCGTCCGCCGTCGTTTCAGCGTGGCTGTACACCAGGTGTTGCCCGCGGACGAGGCCGCAATGCTGCCCGCGCTGGTCCTGGGCGACACCTCACAGGTCAGTGCCGCAACCAACGGTGAGTTCCGCGCGGCCGGCATGACGCACCTCACGGCGGTCTCCGGGGCCAACGTCACGATTGTCTGCGCGGCGGTGCTGCTTTCGGCACGGTTGATCGGGCCCCGGGCCGCCGTGGCGCTGGCCGGGCTGGCACTGATCGCTTTCGTCATCGTCGTGCAGCCGACGCCGAGCGTGCTGCGGGCGGCCGTGATGGGCGCGATCGCGCTGACCGCGATGCTGACCTCGCGACGCCGGCAAGCCATTCCGGCTTTGGCCACCACGGTGTTGTTGCTGCTGGTGGTGGCACCGCAACTGGCTGTTGACGTCGGTTTTGCACTGTCGGTGATCGCCACCGCCGCGTTGGTTGTCGTCGCGCCCGCCTGGTCGCGCCGGTTGACCGCCCGCGGCTGTCCGAAGCCGTTGGCCGACGCGTTGGCCGTTGCCGCGGCGGCTCAGGTGGTGACCGCGCCACTGGTCGCAGCGATCTCCGGCCGGTTCAGCCTGGTCGCGGTGGTCGCCAATCTGGTGGTGGCGCCGGTCATAGCCGCGATCACTGTGCTGGGCACGGCCGCGGCGGTGCTGGCGGTGTGCTGGCCGGCGGCGTCGCAGCTGCTGATCCGGTTCACCGGGCCCGAGGTGTGGTGGGCGCTACGCGTTGCGCACTGGGCCGCCGGCGTGCCAGGTGCCGCGGTGCCAGTGCCGACGGGCGTCGCGGGCCTGTTGGTGGTCGGCTGCACCAGCGTGCTGGTGGTGGTGATGTGGCGATGGCATTGGTTTCGGGTTGCCGCGGTCTGCGGGGCGCTGGCCGGCGCCCTTTCCCTCACGGCCTGGTCGGTTTCCGTGGCGATCG
>NZ_JCALDW010000026.1:0-69515 GCF_059813065.1 Mycobacterium sp. NGS24 | reverse complement strand
AACCCCAACCAAGCCAGCCGCGTCAGCGGCGCCTTCCCAGTGTGGCGTCCGTCACCCGAAACAGTCCACGGCCGAATCGTAAGCCCATTTCGACGAAAAGTCTCCGAGGTTCAGGCCAATCTCTGACGATTCTCCCGCTTTTCCGGGGCAACCCTGTGCGTGACCAGACAAGTGTCCAGTGGAGAGTCCAGAAATTGGACATTCCCACCCGAATCCGGTCGCGGAGATATCAAATAATGCTCAGAAATCGCGGCCCGATATTGACGGACGAAACTCTGGAACGTCCCGAAACACCGTCGTCGGAGGCAAGATCCGGGAACTGTTCGCCACCGGGACTCCCGTCCGGTTGCACGGACCGGAGGTTGGCAGGACCATCGCTGCCGGTGCTGCGGTAGGTACCACCGGCGGGCCGGATGGGGTCGCCGTTTCGGCAATTTCCGGAATTCGTTTTCCGGCTATCGGCATTGGCGCCCCCGGCGGGAAAGCTGCCACGGCAAGAATGGCGTGGGCGACCAATAAACGGGGGCCGCGAAAGCGACGGCATCAGCAGCCCTTGAGACGCACCGCGAGGTAGTCGCCGACGTTGCCGATGGCAACGCGCTCCTGCGTCATGGCGTCGCGCTCCCGCACCGTGACCGAGTCGTCCTCGAGCGAGTCGAAGTCGACCGTCACGCAGTAGGGCGTACCGATCTCGTCCTGGCGGCGATAACGCCGGCCGATCGCACCGGCGTCGTCGAAGTCGATGTTCCAGGATCTGCGCAACTCGGCGGCCAGGTCGCGCGCCTTCGGGCTGAGGTCTGCATGCCGGGACAACGGCAGCACCGCGGCCTTGACCGGCGCCAGCCGAGGGTCGAGTCGCAGCACCGTCCGCTTGTCCATGCCACCCTTGGCATTGGGCGCCTCGTCCTCGGTGTACGCGTCGATCAGGAACGCCATGAACGAACGGGTCAGACCGGCCGCAGGCTCGATGACGTAGGGGGTGTAGCGGGTGTCGCCGGCCTGATCGTAGAACGACAGGTCGGTGCCGGAATGCTTTGTGTGCGTTGACAAATCGAAGTCGGTCCGGTTGGCGACGCCTTCCAGCTCCCCCCACGGGTTGCCTTGGAAGCCGAATTTGTACTCGATGTCGACGGTGCGGTCGGAGTAATGCGACAGCTTTTCCTTGGGATGTTCGTAGAGCCGCAGGTTCTCCGGATCGATACCCAGATCGATGTACCACTCACGCCGGGTGTCGATCCAGTACTGATGCCACTCCTTGGCCGTCGAGGGCTCGACGAAGAACTCCATCTCCATCTGCTCGAACTCGCGGGTGCGGAAGATGAAGTTGCCGGGGGTGATCTCGTTGCGGAAGCTCTTCCCGATCTGCCCGATGCCGAACGGCGGCTTGCGGCGCGCGGTCGTTACCACGTTGGCGAAGTTGACGAAGATGCCTTGGGCGGTCTCTGGGCGCAGATAGTGCAGTCCCTCCTCGGTCTCGATGGGACCGAGATACGTCTTGAGCATCATGTTGAATTCGCGCGGTTCGGTCCATTGACCCTTGGTGCCGCAGTCCGGGCAGACAATCTCAGCCATCGGCACGGCCTCAGGATCGGGCAGACCCTTCTTCAGGGCGAAGGCCTCCTGCATATGGTCCTGCCGGTGCCGCTTATGACAGTTCAGGCACTCCACCAGCGGATCGTGGAAGACCTCGACGTGACCGGAGGCAACCCACACCTCGCGCGGCAGGATGATCGACGAGTCGAGTCCCACGACGTCGTCGCGGCCGGTGACCACCGCCCGCCACCACTGGCGTTTGACGTTCTCTTTGAGTTCGACGCCCAGCGGGCCGTAGTCCCACGCCGACCTGGTGCCCCCGTAGATTTCGCCGGCAGGGAACACGAAGCCACGGCGTTTGGCCAGGTTGACCACGCTGTCGATTACAGACGCCACGGGGCGTGTGCTCCCTTCGGAAGTGCTGGCCGGCGCAGGCGACATGACCGCCGCCCGTAAAACATCAGTCATGGTAGCGACCGTCGTGCCGGTCTTTGACATGCATCATCATGCATGTGACAGTGGAGAGCGGTCCGAATGCAAGGTACTTGGGCATGCTTGGTGGCTCGGCATGGCTGGTCAATCGATGAGGTGGTGACTCTTACGGTGACGTCGCCGTCGACTCCAACTGCCGCCGATGACGACCTGGTCGGGCCGCACGAGCACGGTGCTGACGGGTTCGGGGCACACCCCGTGTATCCGACGCCGCCGTCCCGCGAAATTCTGGATGCCGCCGGGGAATTGCTGCGCGCGCTGGCCGCCCCGGTGCGGATCGCGATCGTGCTGCAGTTGCGCGAATCCCAGCGCTGCGTGCACGAGTTGGTCGACGCGCTGGGCGTGCCTCAGCCGTTGGTGAGCCAGCACCTGAAGATCCTCAAGGCGGCCGGGGTGGTCGCCGGGGAGCGGTCGGGTCGCGAAGTGCTCTACCGGCTCGCCGACCACCACCTGGCGCACATCGTGCTCGACGCAGTCGACCACGCCGGCGAGGACCTCGCATGACCGGCACCCGCGCCGACACGGGTGCAGGGGCATCTCCCGCTCGCGGGGGACGGAGCGAAGGAGTGGCGCCGTGACTGAGGTGAGTGTCCGTTCCACCCGGCAGCGGGCGGCCATCTCGTCGCTGCTGGAGACGCTGGACGAGTTCCGGTCGGCCCAGGAACTGCACGACGAATTGCGCCGCCGCGGGGAGAACATCGGGCTGACCACCGTCTACCGCACGCTGCAGTCGATGGCCACCGCAGGCATGGTCGACACGCTGCGAACCGACACCGGTGAATCGGTCTATCGCCGGTGCTCGGATCATCATCACCACCATCTGGTGTGCCGCAGCTGCGGCTCCACCATCGAGGTGGGCGACCACGAAGTCGAGACCTGGGCGGCCGAAGTAGCCGCCAAATACGGCTACTCCGATGTCAGCCACACCATCGAGATCTTCGGCACCTGCTCGGACTGCCGCTGACCGATGCGGTCAGCCGGTCAGCTCACCGCGAATCCGCGCCCCGCTGTCCAGCACCAACAAGATCAGCGTGCGCAGCGCGTCATCCGTCAGGCCGGCGCCGGGGAAGTTGTAGCGCAGCATCACATCGGCGGTCTTGCCCTTCTGCAACAGCGTCACCGACCCGAAGTTCAAATCCCTTGCCTGCCTGGTCACCTGGTCGCTGAGCTTTCGGGACAGCGGCACATCCCAGGCCAATATCTGGGTCAGCGCCACCATGTCGAGGTCTTCGACGATGTTCACCGACCGCAACGAAGCGAAAGTGCCCCCATGCCGGACGGTCAGCGCACCGTCGGCTTCCTCCTCGACGGTCAGCACATCGCTCAGAATCGAGGCGAGGCGTTGCTGCAGCGACGGCATCAGGCGCTCCCGAACCGTCGATTGCGGGAGGCGTATTCCTCGCACGCGGCCCACAGATCGCGGCGGTCATAGTCGGGCCACAGCTTGTCCTGGAAGATGAACTCAGCGTAGGCCGCCTGCCACAGCATGAAGTTGCTGGATCGCTGCTCCCCAGAGGTGCGTAGGAACAGGTCCACGTCCGGGATGTCGGGACGCTGCAGGTGACGGGCAATCGTGGACTCGCTGATGCGGTCTGGGTTGAGGCGGCCGGCCGCGACCTGTTCGGCGATGCGGCGGGTGGCTTCGGCGATCTCGGCGCGGCCACCGTAGTTGACGCAGTAGTTGATGGTGATGACGTCGTTGTTCTTCGTGACTTCCTCGGCGATCGCCAGTTCGTTGATGACGCTGCGCCACAGGCGTGGTCGGGAACCCACCCAGCGGATCCGGACCCCCATCTCGTTGAGGATTTCGCGACGGCGCCGTACCACGTCGCGGTTGAAGCCCATCAGAAAGCGCACTTCTTCGGGCGACCGCTTCCAGTTCTCCGTGGAGAAGGCGTAGAGGCTCAGCCATTTGATCCCGAGTTCGACTGCGCCGCAAGCGATGTCGATGACCACCGCCTCGCCCATCTTGTGACCCTCGGTGCGGCTCAGGCCGCGCTGAGTGGCCCAGCGGCCGTTGCCGTCCATCACGATGGCGACATGATTGGGCAACTGGGCGGCCGGGATTCGGGGCGCGACCGCCTTGGACGTGTGCTGCGGCGGGCGTCGCGGCCCCCCGTCGGGTGACGGTGGCAGCTGCGGGAAGACGACGGGCCACGTCGAGGTGTCGGGAAAGGTCGGATAGTCCTCGGGCGCCGGGGGCAGTTGGGGGAAGTCCGCCGACGTCAGCTTCCGCTCGGCCTTAGCCACACTCGCTATCCTGCCCGATCAGCGCGGCGCGGCGGTCGGCCAGGGTGTGGTCGGCCCGGTAGTCCCGCTCCACCAGCGGCAGCGTTTTGAGTTGTCGCTCCAGATGCCACTGCAGGTGGGCGGCGACCAGCCCGCTGACGTAGCTGCGGTGCGCTTGCGACGACCGCTCAGCGCTGGCCCAGTCACCGTCGTGCAGCGCCGACATCAGGTCCACCACGCCCAGCGGCGGCGTGGTCGCCCCGGCCGGACGGCAGTGCGCGCAGACGCTGCCCCCAGCGGCGATGTGGAACGCCCGATGCGGACCGGGTGTGGCACAGCGGGCACATTCGGTCAGCGCCGGCGCCCACCCGGCGGTGGCCATGGCACGCAACAGATAGGCGTCCAGCAGCAGCTCACGGGCCCGGCGACCGTCGGCTACCGCCCGCAGCGCGCTGACCGTGAGCCGGTGCAGAGCCGGTGCGGGGGCGCGTTCCTCCCCGGCCAGGCGTTCGGCGGTCTCCAATATCGCGCACCCGCAGGTGTAGCGGCCATAGTCGCTGACGATGTCGGTGGCGAACGCGTCCACGGAAACGACCTGGGTGACGATGTCGAGGTTGCGGCCCGGATACAGCTGCGCGTCGATGTGCGCGAACGGCTCCAATCGAGCACCGAATTTGCTGCGGGTGCGACGCACCCCTTTGGCGACCGCTCGGACCAACCCGTGATCACGGGTCAGCAAGGTGACGATTCGGTCGGCTTCGCCGAGCTTATGCTGACGCAGCACAACAGCCCGGTCTCGATACAGCCGCATCGCACTAGTTTTGCACCCCGCCGCGACATTGCGGGGATCCGCGCCGATAGTCTCGTACCCCGTGGTCGGCGCTTCTCAGTCCGGTTCCGGGGCCTCTTCCGGCTCCGGCTACCAGCGTTTGCCCACGTTGACCGACCTGTTGTATCAGCTGGCCACCCGTAAAGTCACCGCCGCCGAGCTGGCTCGGCGATCCCTGCACGCCATCGATGTGAGCCAGTCCACATTGAACGCTTTCCGGGTGGTGCTCACCGAGTCGGCGCTGGCCGACGCCGCCGCGGCCGACCGCCGCCGCGCCGCCGGCGACACCGCGCCGCTGCTGGGCATCCCGATTGCGGTCAAGGACGACGTCGACGTTGCTGGCGTGCCGACCGCATTCGGCACCGACGGATACGTCCGGCCCGCCACCCAGGACAGTGAGGTCGTTCGCCGCCTCAAGGCAGCCGGCGCTGTGATCGTCGGCAAGACCAACACGTGCGAACTGGGCCAGTGGCCGTTCACCAGCGGTCCCGGGTTCGGGCACACCCGCAACCCCTGGTCGCGCCGGCACACTCCGGGCGGCTCGTCGGGGGGCAGCGCGGCTGCTGTGGCGGCCGGCCTGGTGACCGCGGCCATCGGTTCCGACGGCGCCGGCAGTGTGCGTATCCCGGCCGCCTGGACCCATCTGGTGGGCATCAAACCCCAGCGTGGCCGTATCTCCACCTGGCCGGAACCCGAATCGTTCAACGGCCTCACGGTGCACGGCGTGCTGGCCCGCACCGTGGCCGACGCGGCGCTGGTGCTGGATGCGGCCTCCGGCAACGTCGAAGGTGACCTGCACAAACCTCCCCCGCTGACAGCGTCCGACTATGTGAGCATCGCGCCCGGTCCGTTGAAGATCGCCCTGTCCACCGGGTTCCCGTACACCTTCTTCCGGACCAAGCTGCATCCTGAGATCCTGGCCGCCACCCAGCAGGTGGGCGAACAACTGGAATTGCTGGGCCACAAGGTGGTCAACGGCAACCCCGACTATGGACTGCGGCTGTCCTGGGACTTTCTGGCCAGGTCCACCTCTGCGCTCTGGGCCTGGCAGGAGCGGATAGGCGACGGCGTCGACTGGGACCCCCGCACGCTGGCCAACATGCGCACCGGCCACATGCTTTCGCAAGCGACGCTGCGCAGCGCGCGCCGGCACGAGGCGGCCGACCAGCGCCGGGTGCGGTCGATCTTCAACATCGTCGACGTGGTGCTGGCGCCGACCACCGCTCAGCCGCCGCCGCAGGCGCGGGCCTTCGACCGGATGAGCGCCGTAGCCACCGACCGCGCCATCATCGCGGCGTGCCCGTACACCTGGCCGTGGAACGTGCTGGGCTGGCCGTCGATCAACGTGCCGGCCGGTTTCACCTCCGACGGGCTGCCGATCGGCGTGCAGCTGATGGGCCCGGCCAACAGCGAAGGCATGCTGATCTCGCTGGCCGCCGAACTGGAAGCCGTCAGCGGCTGGGCGGCCAAGCAGCCGGAGGTGTGGTGGAACACCGGCAACAACGTGCCGCCCATGCACAGCGTCCGGCAGCCGCCGTCGCGAAGGCGCTAGCGGCGGTCGCGGCAGGTGTCGCGGTAGGGCATCGCATGGTGGCGACTCAGAAGCCAAGGCGCCCAAGCTGTTTGGGATCGCGTTGCCAGTTCTTGGCCACCTTGACCCGCAAGTCGAGATACACCTTGGTGCCGAGCAGCTTCTCGATCTGAGTGCGTGCGGCGCTGCCCACCTCGCGAAGACGCGCGCCGCCCTTGCCGATCACGATGCCTTTCTGGCTGTCCCGCTCGACATACAGCACGGCGTACACATCGATCAGGTCGTCGCGCCCCTCGCGCGGCTCGACCTCGTCGATCACCACGGCCAGCGAATGCGGCAGCTCGTCGCGCACCCCTTCCAGGGCGGCCTCGCGGATCAGCTCGGCCATCAGCACCTCTTCGGGTTCGTCGGTCAGCTCGCCGTCAGGGTAGTAAGCCGGACCGGGCGGCAACGCCGCGGCCAGCACCTCGATCAACACGTCCACCTGCGCACCGGAAACGGCTGAGACCGGGACGATTTCGGCCGCTGTCGGAACGAGTTCGCTGACCGCCACCAGCTGGGCGGCCACCCGGTCTTTCGGCACCTTGTCGATCTTGGTGACGATGGCCACCAGCGTGGTCTTCGGGGCGACCGACGCGATCTGTTCGACGATCCAGCGGTCCCCCGGACCGATCGGTTCGTCGGCCGGGATGCACAGCCCGATGATGTCGACCTCGGTGTAGGTGTCGCGGACCAGGTCGTTGAGGCGCTTACCCAGCAGGGTGCGCGGCCGGTGCAGACCCGGGGTGTCCACAAGCACGATCTGGAAGTTCTCCCGGTGCACGATCCCGCGAATGGTGTGTCGGGTGGTCTGCGGACGCATCGAGGTGATCGCCACTTTCGCACCGACGAGCGCGTTGGTCAGAGTCGACTTGCCGGTGTTGGGGCGTCCCACCAAACACACGAAGCCGGAACGGAATTCGTCGCTGGTCACAGCGTCCCCAACTCGTCGAGGAGCTCACTCATCGTCGTCCTCTTCCGTCTCGACCGGACTGAGCAGGACGGTGCCGATCCGGACCCGGCCCCGGTGGTCACGGCCGCCTTCGGCGTGCAGCAGCAGGCCGTGCGAAACCACTTCGGCACCCGGCAGCGGCACCCGGCCCAATTCCAGTGCCAGCAGGCCGCCCACCGTGTCCACGTCGAGATCGTCGTCGAACTCGACACCGTACAACTCGCCCACGTCCTCGATCGGCAACCGGGCGGACACCCGGAAGCGGTTGTCCCCCAGCTCTTCCACCGGCGCGGTCTCGGCTTCGTCGTACTCGTCGGCGATCTCCCCGACGATCTCCTCCAGGACGTCCTCGATGCTCACCAGTCCTGCGATGGCGCCGTATTCGTCGACCAGCAGCGCCATGTGGTTGCGGTCGCGCTGCATTTCACGCAACAGCGCGTCCAGCGGTTTGGAGTCCGGCACGAAAACCGCCGGGCGCATCACCTGCGCCACCGACGACTCGCGACTGGCGTCGCCGGCGAACCACCGTTGCCGCACCAGATCTTTCAGATACACCACCCCGAGGATGTCGTCGACGTTCTCGCCGATCACCGGGATGCGGGAATGTCCGCTGCGCACCGCCAGCGCGATCGCCTGTCCGGCGGACTTGTCGCCCTCGATCCACACCATCTCGGTCCGTGGCACCATCACCTCGCGCGCCGGAGTGTCGCCGAGTTCGAAAACCGACTCGATCATCCGGCGCTCGTCGGCGGCCACCACGCCGCGCTGCTGAGCCAGGTCGACGACTTCGCGCAATTCGATTTCGGATGCGAACGGCCCGTTGCGGAAACCGCGGCCGGGGGTGAGTGCGTTGCCCAGCAACACCAGCAACCGGCTGACCGGCATCAGCAACCACGACATCACTTGCAGCGGAAGCGCGGTCGCCAGCGCAATCGAGTAGGCGTGCTGGCGGCCGAGGGTGCGCGGACCGACACCGATGGCGACGAAACTGGTGACGACCATCAGGGCCGCCGCGTAGTACAGTCCCCAGTGGTGGCTCACGTGATCCCGGAAAGTGACCACCAATAGCGCTGTCGCGGTGATCTCGCACACGATGCGCAGCAACACCACCAAGTTGATGTAGCGGGGCCGATCGGCCACGACCTTCTGCAACGCCTGGGCGCCGGGCCGCTCGTCGCGCACCAGCTCCTGGACGCGGGCCAGGGACACCGTGCTGACGGCGGCGTCGAGCATCGCAAAGAGTCCGCCCAGACCGATCAACACGATCGCACCGAGCACTTGCGACAGGCCGGTCAATTCTCGAAATACCTTGACTTGTCCAATAACCGGCGGTCGCGTTCTTCCTGCCGATTGAGTTGATACGCCTCGACCTGTTCGGCCACCCATTCCTCGAGCAGCCGGTCCTGCAGCGCGAACATCTCGCGTTCCTCGGCGGGTTCGCCGTGGTCGTAGCCGAGCAGGTGCAGCACGCCGTGAATGGTGAGCAGCGCCAGTTCGTGTCCGAGACTGTGGCCCGCAGCGGCCGCCTGCTTGGCTGCGAATTCCGGGCACAACACGATGTCACCGAGCATGGCCGGTCCCGGGTCGGGCGCGTCGGGCCGTCCACCCGGTTCGAGCTCGTCCATCGGGAAGCTCATCACGTCGGTTGGCCCGGGCAGATCCATCCAGCGCATGTGCAGGTCGGCCATGGCCGCGGTGTCCAGCAGCACCATGGACAGTTCGGCGGCCGGGTGGACGTCCATCTGCGCGATGACGAACCGCGCGACGCTGACCAGCTCGACTTCCGAGACGTCGATGCCGGACTCGTTGGAGACTTCGATGCTCATATGACGTTCACGCACTCATCATCGACGATTGCGACCGTCGGATGCCCGCCGAGCCGCCCGGTTCATGCCGTTTCCAGGCTCCTCGTACCGCGCGTAGGCGTCGACGATTTCCCCGACGAGCCGATGGCGGACCACATCCTGGCTGGTCAACTCGGCGATGTGGATGTCGTCGATGTCGTCGAGGATGTCGACCGCCGCCCGCAGGCCTGATCGCGCGCCGCCGGGCAGGTCGACCTGGGTGACGTCACCGGTGACCACGACCTTGGACCCGAAGCCGAGCCGGGTGAGGAACATCTTCATCTGCTCGGCGGTGGTGTTCTGCGCCTCGTCGAGGACGATGAACGCGTCGTTCAACGTGTTATGGGTGAGCAGGAAATCCTCGGTCACGTACAACGAGTCCGCCGCCGCGACCTGGATGCACACTGCTTCTTCAGTTCCGGCTGGCTCGATGCTGTCCACGAATCGCATCGGATGACCGCCGCTGTCGGCTTCGTACTTGACCGCTTTCCGAGTCGACCGGAACGGAACGAGGCCGGCAGGCAGACGAATGCTCACAGTGTTGGCGTCCGATCGGTAATAGACCGCTCGGCCTCCAGCGAGTCCTGGTTTCCGTCCCCCGGCAGGCCGGGTGCGCTGGTAAACGACACCGCCGAGTGACTGAACAAGGAAGGTCACGTCATCGCGCAACCGGTCGGAGACCGTCGTCATCTGAATACGACACCTGCGGCCCTGCTGACTGACGAGACCTCCGTCACTGTCGAGCAAACCCTGCAGGACCGCCAGCCGTACATCAGGCGAGTTGAGCAGGTAATCCTTCGGAATGAACTTGGTATCCGATGTCGTGCCCGCCAGGTTGAGCTGGCGCAGTGCAACCGTGACCGGGTTCGGCATCGACCCGCGGGGACGACCGGCGCGGTTGAGCACGTACTCCAATTCTGACGTTTGCCGCATCTCGATGCCGGGAATCAGCCGGGCCAACGCTGCGGCCAGTTCGGGATCGGCGGTCGAAAAGGTTGGTGTCGTCGCACATGTGATGCACCCGTCGCCCAGCAGCAAGCCCAGCGCGTACGGATCGAGCGGGACTGGCCGCGGCGCAAAGCTGACCGGCGCACTCAGTAGCGGCAGTTCGTAGCGGTGGTAGTGCGCCGCCCGCAGGTTGCCGATCATCTCTTTGGTCTGCAGCACACGAGCGGGCTTGCCCCGACGCCGATCAGATCGCGTGTAGACCGACCAGAGGTGATCCCCGGACGCCAATGTCGACGAGCCGTCCTGGGTCGAGACGCGATAGATTTCCTTGAAACCTTGCGGATAGACCCCTAATACCTTCGTCGGGTGGCCGTCCGAGCCGATGACGAAGTCTCCGACTTCAAGGTCGCCGATCAGCCGGAACCCTTCCGGCGTAAGGACTTTCGTGGACAACGGCTGCGCCCTACCACGCATGTACGCCAGCGGCGCCACTTCGATCACCCCGGCCGACATCAGCTTCGGGATCAGCTCGGAATCCATCATGTCGTAGAGCGCGTCGTACAGCGGCCGCAGATAGGGGTCGATCTTCTCGCTGAGCGTGCCGGGCAGAAAGCCAAGGCGCTCACCGGCTTCCACCGCCGGGCGGGTCAGGATGATCCGGGTCACCTGCTTGGTCTGCAACGCGTGCACGGCCTTAGCCATGGCCAGATACGTCTTGCCGGTGCCGGCCGGGCCGATCCCGAACACGATGGTGTGGTTGTCGATCGCGTCCACGTAGTGCTTCTGGTTGAGCGTCTTGGGCCGGATCGTCTTGCCGCGCCGCGACAGGATGTCCAACGTGAGGACCTCGGCCGGCGATTCGTTGCCGGTGCCGACGAGCATGGCGACGCTGCGACGCACCACTTCCGGTGTCAGCGACTGGCCGCGACCGGCAATGGCCACCAACTCGGCAACCGCGCGTTCGGCGAGCGCCACGTCGGCGGGCTCGCCGGAGATGCTGACGGTATTGCCGCGCACATGCAGCCCCGCACTGAGGTCGCGCTCGAGAGCACGCAGATTCTCGTCGGCCGAGCCGAGCAGGCCCACGACGAGGTCGGGCGGAACGTCGATGCTGCTGCGCACTTGAGAGTTGGGCTGACGAGCAGCCTCAGCAGCGCGGGTCTCGCGGGGCGTCACGTGGTCTCTGCTACCTGATTTCTGGCCTGTCGGACGGGGCACCTCAGTCTAGCGAAGCCGCACTGCCGCTTCCCAATGATTCAACGCCCGCGAGCAAGATCTGCAGACCACGTTCGAAGTCCTGTGCCGCCGTCGATTTGCGGCTGACCTGCGCCAGAGCGGCGATGTGCGGATGCTGGACGCCGGCGAGCGCGCCCATCCGCGCCGCCACGTCACCCTGTTCGCGGTCCCGCCCGGCGCCGGCCAGCGGTCCGGCCAGCTCCGCCTGCGCGGTGCCCATTACCAGTCCGAGCACGGCCCGGAAGCCGGCCAACAGGTCGACGTCGGTGAGCCCGGCGCGCGCGAGGGCGCCGATCAGCCGATCCGCCGCCAGATAGCTCGAGGCCGACACGGTGCGCCGGGTCAGCACCAGCGGGACGGCGTTGGGGTGTCGACGCACCGTCTCCCACATCGCGATCGCGATCGCGCGCACATCCGCACTCCAATCCTCGGTGGGCGCCGGGATGACGATTTCCGCGATGACCGCCTCGGCGACCAGCTCCTCGAGTTCACCCCGGTCCTTGACGTAGTTATAGAGCGTCATCGGGCCGGTGCCCAGGGACCCGGCCAACGACCGCATGCTCAGCCCGCCCAGTCCGTCGCGGTCGACGATGTCCAGCGCGGCCCTGGCGATCTCGGAGACGGTGAAGCGCGCCCGCACGAACTTCTCCTTCCGGTTGACACGTACAACGTACGCATAGTACAACACGTACACCGTACTTATCAGGAGGGGCTCATGACCACCCGCACCGCATTCGTTTCGCACGGCACTCATTGCGCCGCCTGGCTCACCCGACCGGACGGCGCCGGACCGCACCCCTGCGTGGTCCTTGCGCACGGCCTGGGCGCCAACCACACCATGGCGCTGGCCCGCTACGAACGGCACTTCGCCGCCGCCGGCCTGGCCACCCTGGCTTTCGACTACCGCAACCTCGGCGACTCCGAGGGCACCCCGCGGCAGCGACTCAGCCTGCGCCGCCATCGCCAGGACATCGTGGCCGCGGTGCGGCACGTGCGCGCACTGCCGAGGTCGACGCCACCCGCGTCGCCCTGTGGGGCACCAGCTTGGGCGCCATGCATGTGCTGCGGGTCGCCGCGGCAGACACCGGGCTGGCCGCCGTGGTGGTGCAGTGCCCCATCGTCGACGGGCCCGCCGTCCTCGCCAGGTTGGGTCCGTCGGCGGTGCTGCGGATCGGGCCGGCCATTGTCGCCGATGCCGGCCGCGCGGCCCTGCGACGGCGCCGCCACTACGTCCCGATCGTCGGGCAGCCGGGCACCCTGGCAGCGGTCACCGTGGCGGGCGCCGCAGACGGGTGGGACTCGACAGTGGATCCGGGCGGCACCTTCGACAACCGCATCGCCGCCTGCAACGTGGTCGAGATCGCCGTCACCAGCGCCAAGCGAGCGGCCCGCCGGATCGCCGCACCATTGCTGGTGTGCGTGTCGGACCGGGAGACGCTGATGGATCCGCGCCACGCCGAAGACGTGGCCCGGCAGGCACCGCGCGGAGTCGCACGCCACTACGACGGCGACCATTTCCAGATCTACCACCCGCCGCTGCTGGCCGACCTGCTCGCCGACCAGACCGAATTCCTGCGGGAGCACCTCCGTGTTGCGTAACCTGTTGCATACCAACGATATTCGTTTCGTCCAGTTCGCCAAGAGCCGGACGGACGCGGACTGGGCCCAGCCCAGCCTGTGCGCCGAATGGACCAACCACGAGGTGCTGGCTCACCTCGTCATCGGCTACGGATCGTCGCCGGTCACCGTGGCCGTGGCCATGGCTGCCCACCGCGGCTCGTTCGACCGCGCCAACACCGCGCTGGCCGTTGACTGTGCGCAGCGGCGCAGCCCCGTCGAACTCGTCGACGATTTCGCAGCCCTGACCGAGCGGCCCCGTGGCCTCGGCCGCCTCTTTCCGCGCCGACTCCTGTTGGGCGATCACGTGATTCACGAGCTCGACATCGCTTTCGCACTCGGCCGGCAACCAGAGGTGGCACCGGAATGCTTGGTCGCAGTGCTCGACACCCAGGTGCGAGTGCCCAATCCGTTCGTGCCGGCCGCCGCGCGGGCACGCGGCCTGAATCTGCATGCCACCGACACAGATTGGACGCACGGGAGCGGCGAACTGCGGGTCAGTGGTGGGGCCGCGCAACTCGCCTCGGTGCTGGCCGGACGCCCGTGGGCGCTCGATCAGCTCAGCGGCGACGGCGTCGGCGAGCTACGCGTCCGCATCTGAGCGTCCACTGTGGATCCTGCGACGGGTCATCGGCGTGTCCCGTCGTCAACTTCACAGTCGGCCGGCGAATCCCAGCGCGGGGTGAGCACGCCCAGCGCGCCCAACGCCACGGCCGCCGCGGTGGAGGTGCGCAGCACGGTCGGGCCGAGCCGCACACTGATCGCCCCGGCGCCGGTCAGCGCCTGGATCTCGTCGGGCGTGATGCCACCCTCCGGGCCGATCACGAGTAGCACCGAATCAGCTTGCGCCACAACAACATCAGCAAGACGATCGGTCGCCGACTCGTGCAACACGAGCACCAGGGTGCCGGCGGCTCGATCGCGCACTCTCGCGACCAGCGCCTTGGTGGACAACACCCCCTCGACCTGCGGGATGTATGCCCGACGGGACTGACGGGCCGCCGCACGCGTCACCGCGCGCCACCGCCGCAACCCCTTCTCCACCCGCGCCCCCTCCCAGGAGGCGACACACCGCGCCGACTGCCAGGCCAGAAAAGCATCGGCACCGGCTTCGGTGGCCAGTTCGACGGCCAACTCGGAGCGCTCGGATTTGGGCAGCGCCTGCACCACCGTCACCGCCGGCGCCGCGGCGGCGGCGGTCCAGCGCTGCAGCACCCGGGCCCGCAACCCGTCGCGTCCGGCGTGTTCCACCACGCTGTGGGCCAGCCCGCCGCAACCGTCGCCGAGCACCAACTCCTCGCCGGGGCGGATCCGTCGCACGGTGGCGGCGTGGAAGCCCTCGTCACCGTCCACGACCACCAGCGAACCGGCGTCGGGCAGCGCGTCGACGTAGAACAGCGTGGCCACCATATGAGCCCCGGAAAGCTAGCGGCCGGTGAACGTCTCGCGCAGCCTGCTGAACAGGCCGCCACCACCGGCGTGCGCCGAGCGAACCTCTGCGACGTCCCGGTTGCGGCGGCTCTTCAACTCACGCAGCAATTCGGTGTCATGGTGGTCCAGGCGGGTGGGTACCACCACCTCGACGTGCACGTGCAGATCCCCGCGGGCGCCGGATCGCAACTGCGGCATCCCTTTGCCGCGCAGCGTGATGGTGGACCCCGGCTGGGTGCCCGGCGGGATCACGATCTCGCTGGGGCCGTCCAGAATGGCATCCAGCGTCACCGTGGCGCCGAGGGCGGCGTCGACCATCGGCACCGAGACCGAGCAGTGCAGGTCGTCGCCCTCCCGGGCGAAGATGTCGTGAGCCTGCTCGTGGACCTCGACGTACAGGTCGCCGGCCGGCCCACCGCCCGGGCCCACCTCGCCCTGCGCGGCGAGCCGCACCCGCATCCCCTCGGCGACGCCGGCCGGGATCTTGACGGTGATGTCGCGCCGGGCGCGCACCCGGCCGTCGCCCATGCACTGGTAGCACGGATCGGGGATGACGACGCCCACGCCGCGGCAGGTGGGGCACGGCCGCGAGGTCAACATCTGGCCCAGCAGCGAGCGCTGCACGCTCTGCACCTCCCCGCGACCAGCGCAGGTGTCGCAGGGAACCGGCGCCGAATCGCCGTTGGTGCCCTTGCCCTGGCAGCGGTCACACAACACCGCGGTGTCGACGGCGACCTGCTTGGTGACGCCGTTCGCGCACTCCTCGAGATCAAGGCGCATCCGCAACAGCGAGTCCGAACCGGGCCGTACCCGGCCGACCGGTCCGCGGGAGCCGCCACCGCTGAAACCTCCGCCGAAGAACGCCTCGAAGACATCGCCCAGCCCACCGAAGCCGCCGAAGCCGTTACCGGCACCGGCGCTTTCCAGCGGGTCACCGCCCAGGTCGACGATCCGGCGCTTCTCCGGGTCGCTCAGCACCTCGTAGGCGGCACTGATCTCCTGGAATTTCGCTTGCGCCGCCTGGTCTGGGTTGACGTCGGGGTGCAGCTCGCGCGCCAGCTTTCGATAGGCGCGTTTGATCTCGGCGTCGTTGGCGCCTTTGTTCACGCCGAGCAACCCGTAGTAATCGCGTGCCACGATCAGCCCTTTCTAGGCCCCCTCGCGGGGGCGGTTCACAAACTCCGGAGCCGGGTCAACGAGCACCCAGCACTTCGCCGATATACATGGCAACCGCTGCGACACTCGCCATGGTTCCCGGATAGTCCATCCGGGTGGGACCCAACACGCCCATGCCGCCGTAGACGGTGTCGTGGCTGCCGTAGACGGTGGACACCATCGAGGTGCCGGCTATCTGCTCGGCTTCGGTCTCGTGGCCGATGCGCACCGTGACCTTGCCCGCTTCCTGCTGCGCGGCCAGCAGCCGCAGCACCACCACCTGTTCCTCGAGGGCTTCCAGGATGGGCCGCAGCGAACCGCCGAAATCCGCCGCGTTACGGGTCAAATTGGCGGTGCCGCCCAACAACAGGCGCTCCTCGGTGTGCTCGACGAGCGATTCCAGCAACACCGTCGCCGAGCGGCCGACCGCATCGCCCAGTCCGTCGCCGCCGTGCAGCCGGCCGGCGAGGTCGGCCACCGCCACCGAGGCCGCGGACAGCCGCTTGCCGATCAACGCCTGGCCCAGCATCTCGCGCAGCTGGGTGAGCTGGTGGTCGTCGATGACATCACCGAGTTCGACGATGCGCTGGTCCACCCGGCCGGAGTCGGTGATGACCACCATCAGCAGCCGGGCCGGGGTCAGCGCAATCACTTCCAGGTGGCGCACGGTCGACGTGGACAGCGTCGGATACTGCACCACGGCCACCTGCCGGGTCAGCTGAGCCAGCAGGCGCACCGCCCGCCGCAGCACGTCGTCGAGGTCGACACCGGATTCCAGGAAAGCCTGGATGGCGCGGCGTTCGGCCGAGGACAGCGGCTTGACGTCGTCGAGGCGATCGACGAATTCGCGGTAGCCCTTTTCCGTGGGCACCCGCCCGGAACTGGTGTGCGGCTGGGTGATGTACCCCTCGGCCTCGAGCACCGCCATGTCGTTGCGGACGGTGGCACTGGAGACGCCCAGATTGTGCCGTTCCACCAGAGACTTCGAGCCGATCGGTTCGTGGGTGGCGACGAAGTCGGCAACGATGGCGTGCAACACCTGAAAGCGACGTTCGTCCGCGCTGGCCATTGACTCTTCACCTCCTGGGTACCTGAAACAGGCTTCATTTTACGGTCTCAGCTGCAGCGCACCCGACAACCGGGCGATCCGTGGCCAACGCCTCATCGGCGCGGTGCGGCGACTAGCCTTTGGCGGGTGATCTTCAAAGGCGTGCGCGAGGGCAAGCCCTACCCCGAACACGGGTTGACCTACCGGGACTGGTCCCAGATCCCACCGCAGCAGATCCGCCTCGACGAGTTGGTCACCACGACCAGGGTCCTGGAGCTGGACCGCCTGCTCTCGGAGGACTCCACCTTCTACGGCGATCTGTTTCCGCACGCGGTCAAGTGGCGGGGCGTCATCTACCTGGAAGACGGCCTGCACCGAGCGGTGCGGGCGGCGCTGCGGAACCGCACCGTCCTGCATGCCCGGGTCTATGACATGGACATGGCTTCGCCGTAGCCGGGCCGAGCAGACGCAAAAGCACCCTTTTCACGTGGGAAAAGGGTGCTTTTGCGTCTGCTCGCGCCCGATCAGCGTGAGGCGGCCTTGAGCAGTTCCATCGCCGAGCTGCGCGCCAGCACCCAACCGCCCTGGTTGACGAACGTGACGCTCTGGGTGACCGGCGGGGAGAGCTTGGGACCGGAGACCGAGACGTCAGCAGTCGCTGATCCGCCGGGGGCGGGCGCGATGTTGGCAATGCTGAACGACAGGGGCAGCTGTCCGTTCTTTTCGGCCTTCTTCAGCTGGTGGTCGGCGAGGTGCGCCTCAGTCCCGCCGATTCCGCCTTCGACCAGGTTGCTCTTGTTGGTGAAGGACACGCTCGGGTCGGCAAGGCTGGTGAGGATGCCGGTGAGCTGCGCTGCGGTCGGGACCGCGGCGGTGGGCGCCGGGTCCTGCGGCAGCGGCGCACCGAAGGCGGCGGGCTGAACCTGGTAGCCGGGCTGCGCCGTGACCGAGGTGACACCGGCTGCGGCGCCGATGGTCGCCACCGCCGCCGCTCCGACGACGATGGATGTGATGAACTGCATGGAGGTCCCCCTGTTCGCACCCGGTCGGGTGTGGTCAATGTGACTGTTGTTTCGCTTGTGAGTCAAGTTGCGTTACATCACGCTAGCGCGCAACGGTCCGGCGAGGCTGTGGCTGAGCTGTGTAA
Organism: Mycobacterium sp. NGS24; assembly: GCF_059813065.1. Classification (NCBI taxonomy): domain Bacteria; kingdom Bacillati; phylum Actinomycetota; class Actinomycetes; order Mycobacteriales; family Mycobacteriaceae; genus Mycobacterium; species Mycobacterium sp. NGS24. Next base: position 51,484 of record NZ_JCALDW010000026.1, on the reverse strand, counting down.
CCGGCATGAGTAGCTGTGTAGCCACTGCGCTGCGCCGGAAACTGTGGCAACGCCCACTCAGCCTTCGGCAAGCACCTCTTCGTCGGACAACGCCGCGACGTCGAGGTAGTGCCGCGCGATGACGCTCAACCGACCCGGTGTGCCGCGCTGCGCCTCCCGCTGCTGCAGCCGGTCGGCCAGCCCGGCGACGCTGCGGGTGGCGAACAGGTCGGAGACCACTGCGTGATCCACGTCGAGCCATTCGCGGATGCGGGCGACGACTGTGGTGGCCAGCACCGAGTCACCCCCCTGCGCGAAGAAATCGTCGTGCACCCCGACCGACTCGACGCCGAGTACCTCGGCGAAGATCTCGACGAGGGCGGCATCCAGATCGGTGCGCGGCTCGCTGGCGGGAATGCCCGAGGCCGCGACCGGTTCGAGTAGTGCCAGCACCGCGCGCCGGTCCAATTTGCCGTTGGAGGTCAACGGAATTCGATCCAGGTAGACGACCCGGGTAGGCACCATGTAACCGGGCAGCAGGTCGGCGACCGCCGCACTGACGGCGTCGGTGTCAACCGGGTCGCCGGAGACCGCGGCGACGAGCTTGGGCGCGTTGGCCCCGACGACGGTTGCGACGGCGTGGCGCACGCCGGGCACCGTGCGAAGCGCGCTCTCGACCTCGCCGAGTTCGACTCGGTACCCGCGGATCTGCACCTGATGGTCGGCCCGGCCGAGGAACTCGATGGTGCCGTCCGGCCAGTACCGGGCCATGTCCCCCGTCTTGTACCAACGCAGACCGTCGTGCTCGACGAAACGCTGCGCGGTGCGCTCGGCGTCGTTGCGATAGCCGGCGGCGACGTTGGCGCCACCCACCCAGAATTCACCGGGCACCCAGTCCAGGCAGTCGCGACCCGACGGCGACACCACCCGGCAGCGCACGTTGCGCAGCGGCACACCGAACGGCACCGTGGTCCAGTGCGCCGGCGGTTCGCCCACCACTTCGCAGATGGTGTTGTGGATGGCGGTCTCCGTGGCTCCGCCCAGGCCGGAGAAACGGCAGCCCGGCACCTGCTTGGCCAACCTGCGCGCCAGGTCGGCTCCCACCCAGTCTCCGCCGAGGGTGACCGCCCGCAACGAGTCACCCAGCCGGTCGCCGCCGAGCTCCAGAATCATGTCGAGCATGCTCGGCACACAATTGAGGATCGAAACCCGGTGCCGGCGCAGCAATTCCACCCAGATGGTGGCCGCGGCCTTCTCCTGCGCGTCGACGGCTACCAGCGAACCGCCCACCGAGAACATGCCGAAGATGTCGTACACGGAGGCGTCGAACTCGAGTGCGGACAGCGCCAGCACCCGGTCGGCGCTGCCGACATCGAACCATTCGTTGACCGCGTCGATGGTGTTCATCGCCGCGCTGTGCGGGACGTCGACCCCCTTCGGCATTCCCGTCGAGCCGGAGGTGAAGATCACGTACGCGATTGCGGCGGTATCCGGAAATACCGGTTCCGGCAACGGTTTTGGAAACCGGCGTGCGGCAGCCATGGACAGACAGGTGATGCCCGGTCCGATATCGGTCCCGTCGGCGGTGAGCGCCGCCACGATATCGGCGGTCTGCAGGATCTTCGCACGGCGCACGTCCGGTTGATCGGATCCGATCGGCACATAGGTGGCTCCGGCGGCCAACACCCCGAGCACGGCGGGAATTTGATCGCGGCCCTTGGGCAACTGGACCGCAACGGTGTCACCCGGTCGGACGCCCTGCGCCCGGAGCGCCCCGGCCACCGAAAGCGCCTGCTGCGCGAGGTCACCGTAGGTCCAGCCGCCGGTTGACCCGTGCACCCCCCACACCACCGCTTGGGTGTCCGGTTCGGCCGCGGCGTGGTCGAAGAAACCCTGGTGCAGGCACCGGCCGCTGACCGGTCCGTCAGTCGCGTTGATCGCGGCGCGCACCGTCGCCTGCGTGCTGGGCAACCGCACCGCCGCTTCGGCGTCCCAGGCCGCTTCGCACTGGGCGAGGCGTTGCACCGTTTTGGTGAACCTGGTGAACATGGCGTCGATCAGGCCCGGTGGAAATGCCGATTGCCGGACATCCCAGTTGATCAGCAGTCCGCCTCGCAACTCGGTGATCTGGGCGTCGAGCAGCACCTGGGGACCTTGCGAGATGATCCATTCCGGCTCACCGAAAGTCTCGATCACCGTGTCCGCGAACAGTTCGCCGAGATCCAGCGCGCTGGTGAAGACCACGGGTGCCAGCACCGGCTCACCACGGTGCCGGCCCAGGTCTCTGAGCACCTCGAGGCCCGAATACGCCGAGTGCGCGCCACTTTCGTACATGCGGCGCTGAAGGTCGCGGGCCCGCTCGGCCACCGACACGTTATCGCTGACGTCGACCTCCAGCATGATCGACGAGGTGAAGTCGCCCACCACGCGGTCGATGTCGGGATGCACCGACTCACGTTGGAACAGTGGCACATTGAGCAGGAATCTATCCTGGGCGGACCAGCCGCCGATGGTGTCCGCGAAGACCGCCGCCAACACATTGGCCGGGGTGACCCCGCGCGCGTGGGCACCGGCCACCAAACGGGCCTTGGCTTCCGGCGCGAGCCAGTGGTCGTAACGGACAGTGCGTTGCGACGCAACGCGATCCGCCACCGCGACCGTGGGCAGTTCCGGTGCGCCCGGCAGCTCGGGCAGTCGCTGTTGCCACCATTGCCGATCCCGGTCCCGCGCCGCGGTGTCCGTCTGCCGCTCGGTGCGGTATCGCCGATAGGTGTAACCCGGGGCGGACGGCGTTGCGCCCTGGTACAACTCGGCCAGATCCGAGATCAGGATCCGGTAGCTCATCGCGTCGCCGGCGAGCATGTCGATGTCGAGGTGCAATCGGCTGCGGTCGCCGTCACGCAGGCTCAGCGTGACGTCGAGGACCTGGCCTTCCTCGATGGACAGCCGCTGGTGCGTGTTGCGCTCGCGTAGTTGCTCCAGCGCGGCTCGGCTGCTGCCGGGATCGTGTCCGCGAAGGTCGACCACGGTAAAGACCGGTTTGCCCGGCTTCGGCATGGTCTGCTGCGTCCCGTCCGGCAGGAACCGGGTACGCAGCATCGGGTGCGCCGCAACCAGATCGGCCACCGCCCGCTCGAGTCGTTGCGGATCTACTGCGGGGCCGTCGAATTCGACGTAGAGGTGGGCCGCGACCCCGCCGAGCTCCTGCTCGTCGGACCGGCCGATCCAGTACGCATGCTGCATGGGCGCCAACGGGAACGGCTCGTCCACTGCGACGGTCTCGTCAACAGGTTCGGCGGTTGGGGCCGGCGTCGTTGCAGCGTGACCCGCGCTGAGCAGACCGTGCCAGGAATTGACGGTAGGGGCTGCCGCCAGCTCGGCGAAGGTGATGGCAGCACCGCGTTTACGCCAGCCCCCGGCCAGCGCCATCATGCGAATCGAATTCAGTCCCAACTGGATGAGGTCGTCGTGATCTGCCACATCGGCTGTCGGGCAGCCGAGTTGGGCCGCGATCACAGCCTTGATCTCGTCCCTGCTGATCCATTCGTCGCCGGGCGGCGGCATCTGCCATCCTCTCTTACGCGGGGTATCTGTCCAGGGCCTCGGCCAGCGTCGCCACCGCGCGCTGCCAGAAGCCGGTCAGACACTCGATATCGGAGCTGGTGAACAGGACATCGCTCCACAGCAGGTTGTTGATCAGTTCCCAGCCGTCGGGGGCGGCGCGCACCAGCACGTTCATGTTCAACGCAAACCGCAACGGTAGATCGGGTTCGGGATCGATCGGCACCGTTTCGATTTCAGCACCGCTGAGCAATGACCACGGTTCGTGTTCTGCATTGCGGAGGTCGAGCCGACCCAGGTAGTTGAACAGCAGTTGCGGCTCTCTGTCCTGCAATTCAGGAATACGGTCGATATACCGCAGCAGTCCGTAATCCAGCCCTTCGAATGGGACGTCATCGAGATAGGCCGTCACCGCGTCGAGTAGGACACGCACCGATTCGGGATCCGACTCGAGTCGCTCGATATCCACGGCGGCTCCCACGCCCAGCCGTACCGGATATGCGCTGGTGAACCACCCCACGGTGTTCGCTGTGTCGGCGCCCACGATGCCGTCGGCGCGGCCGTGACTGTCCAACGCGATGAGCGCACCGGAGACCGGATCCTGGTTGCGCATGCGCCGCCAACTCGCGACCACGATGGCGGTGGCGCACAACAGGATTTCCCGCATGCGATCGTCGCGGTTGAGGGCGGCCAGCAGCCGCTCGGTGACATGCACGGGGGTGCGGATCGTATGGACCCGAAGGGTAGACCAGGTGTCGCGCGCGGGATCCGGGTGTCGCGCACCCAACGCGGGATCCGGCCCGGATACCTGTGCAGCCCAGTAATCGCGCTGGGCCAGCACCTGCGGCTGGCCCGCCCGGTCCCACATCAACTCACACCAGCGACGGTAGGAAGTGAACTCGGGCAGTGCTTTTGGGGTGGTACCGGCCTGCAGCGAACGCCACGCCTCCTTGATGTCGCTCACCAGGATGTGCCAGGACACCACGTCGACCACCAGGTGGTGAATCGTGAGCAACAATGTCTGCCGGTCCTTGGTGCCGGCGAACCAGACTGCCCGCACCAGGGCACCGGTGCGCGGATCGATGCCATCCATGGCGGCGCGGGCCGTATCCGCGACGGCCGAAGCCAATTCGGCATCGGTCGGGGTGGGCATGTCCACCCGCGACAGCACGTCGGCGGCGTTGACCACGCCAGGTTCCCGGGTCAAAAGACGAGATCCCTCAGGCGTCTCGGTCATGATCGAGCGCAGCACCTCGTGCCCGTCCAGGAGCAGCTGCAGCACGAGTTCGAGTTCCGCCCGCTCGATGTCGGAGGGCAGCCGCATCAAGATCGTATTCGTGAAGCGTCGGTAGTTGCCGTACTCGTTGACCCACGACACGATCGGCAGCGGGAGTACCTCGCCGTAGTCCGCGAGAGCCACCGCCCCGCCCGATTCGACTCTCGCGTCGACCGCGGCGGCCAATTCACGAATAGTCAGATAGGTCAACACCATCCGCGGAGTCAACGCAATATCCCGCCGCTGGGCCTTATGGACCAACGAAATGGCCGAGATGCTGTCGAGCCCGAGCGCAAAGAAGTCGTCGTCGACATGCGGTGTGATACCGCTGAATTGCTCGGCGAAGATCTCGCACAGCGCCCGCTCGGTGTCGGTGGACGCCGCAGCCGAGCCGCGTGCGGACACCTGCGACAGGGCGTCGCGGGCCACCTGTTCCAGCGCGCCGCTGTCCAGTTTGCCGTTGGCGTTCACGGGTAATTGGGTCATCGGCAGGATCCGGGCCGGAACCATGTAGGACGGAAGCTGCTCGGCCAGCGCTGCACGCAGCCGCACCGGGTCCGGTCCGACGTTCTCCTGCCAGACGACGAAGCCCACCAGTGTGGGACCGCTGTCGCGCTGCAACACCACCACGGCCGCGTCGTGTACCCCGGGCCGATTACGCAGCGCGGCCTCGATTTCCGCGATTTCGACGCGGTAGCCCCGGATCTTCACCTGGGTGTCGCCGCGACCCAGATAGGCGTAACCCCCGTGCGGCAGGCGGCGCACCAGGTCCCCGGTGCGATACATGCGTTGCCCGGGCCGGAACGGGTCGGCGACGAAGCGCGCGGCGGTCATCGCAGACTTGCCGACGTAACAGCGGGCCAACTGCGCCCCTGAGAGGTACAACTCCCCCACCGCGCCGTCAGGGACTGCGCGCAACGCCGAATCCAGCACGTAGCCGCAGGTTCCGATGTTCGCGGTGCCGATTGTCGGAGCCGGATAGTCGTTGACCGCGGCGACCACCGCCTCGACCGTCGCCTCGGTGGGTCCGTAGCAGTTGTAGACCTCGGTCGACGAAAGCGCCTGCAACTGGTGCCACAACGCGCTGTTGATCGCCTCACCCCCCAGCGCCAGCACGCACAGCGGGTGCTCGGACAGGCCGGCGGCACGTAATTGGACGAACATCGACGGGGTGGTGTCGATCATGTCGACCTGAAAGCTGATGAGGCCCTTCACCAAGCGGTCCGCGTCGCGCATCTCCTCGCCATCGAACAGGTGCAGACCGTGACCGTCGAGCAGGCCGACCATCGGCTGCCAAGAGGCATCGAAGCTGAACGACCAGGCGTGTGCGATACGCAGTGCTCGGCCCAGGCGCGCCACAGCCGGCTGGTAGACCCGCTCGCGGTGGTCGGCGAAGTAGCCGAGCAAGGCCGCATTGGTCCCGACCACACCCTTGGGTTCGCCGGTCGAGCCGGAGGTGAAGATGATGTAGGCGCTCTGTTCGGGATGGCGGGGCACGCTCGGCGCCACCGCGGGCCGGGCGGCGATGCGTTCCAGCGCGACCTCGTCGTCGAGCAGCAGCACCGGTCCTTCCAGCAGGTCTGCATACTGGCATTCCGACAGGATGAGTACCGGATTAACTTGCTGCAGAATAGATTTAACCCGTTTATCGGGAAGCGTGACATCGACCGGCACATAGGCGCCACCGGCGGCCAGTACCGCGAGGATGGCTATCAGGAATCGGGATGACCGGGGCAGCATCAGCGCCACCGCCTGCTCGGGGCCCACCCCCCGGTCAGCGAGCTCGGCAGCCAGTTGAGTTGCCCGAGCGTGCAACTGATCGTAGCTATAGCGTTCACCAGCACCGGTGGTGAGAGCGATCGCCTCGGGTGTGGCGCGGACCTGCCGTTCGAACATCGCCCACACGGTTGCCTCTGGCGGCGGCGCGAACCGCGTAGCCACCGCACCGAGTGCGGCGCGCTCCGCCGGGGTGAGGATGTCCAGCGCGTCGGGTGTCCCGTCGTCGATGTCGGGCAGCTGTCGCAGCACCGCTACTATTCGTTCGCCGAGCGCTGTGGGCGAAAGATGTGGCAGCGCTTCGCGTATCGCCTCGATGACGATGACCAACTCGTCACCCATCAGGTGCGCGACAACGGTCAGCGGGTAATGCGTGAGACTCTCGCCCGTCACCGGTTCGAATCGGGCGCCGTCGGCGGTTGTCACCGGCGCGATGGCGGCTTCGAACGGCGCGTTCTCAAACACGAACAGCGTGTCGAACAGACCGCCGTGGCCGTGCGCGCGCTGTAGTTCCGAGAGGCTGAGATAGCTGATGTCACGCAGCGCCGACGATTCGCGCTGTAGCCGCGAACACTGCTCGACAACCGAGTCGGCGCGGCTCAGGTCGTGCACCACCGGCACCGTGTTGATGAACATTCCGACCATGGTCTCCACACCGGGCAGCTGTTCGGGCCGGCCGGACACGACGGTCCCGAAGACGACGTCGGGCCGGTCCGTGAGCCGGCCCAGCACCACGACCCAGGCGAACAGCACCGCCGTATTGAGCGTGAACCCGTTGCGCCCCGCCCACTTTCGCAGGCGCATCGTATCTGCTGCAGGCAGCAGCAGCTTGGACTGCCCCGGCACCCCGTGGCTGGACGGCACGGCGCCGTCGGCAATCATGAGCGGTCCGGAGACGCGGCTCAGATACTCGGTCCACCGGGCCAGCGCGCGCGATCGGTCCTGTTGTGCCAGCCAGGCAATGTAGTCGCGATACGGGCGCGGATTCGGCAGCCCGTCAGTCGAACCACCCGCCTGATACACCGCGAGCATCTCGGTGAAGAACACCCCCAGACCCCACCCGTCCATCAGGATGTGGTGGGCGGTGAAGATCATTCGTCGCCTGGTCTCGCCGGGCACCGAGAGCAGCACGACGCGCAGTGCCGGACCGCGGCTCAGGTCGAATGGGCGGCGCCGCTCCGAGCGGGCGATCGAATCGAATTCGCTTGCCGTGGTGCTGCGTTGGGTCCAGGGCAGCTCCGCGTGGACGGGCACGATCTGGACGGGTCGGGGCACATTGCGGTCCCAGAAGGCGGCGCGCAGATTCGGGTGCCGATCCAGCAGGGCCTGGGCGCTGCGTCGCAGCAACGCGACGTCGAGCGGACCGTCGATATCGGCGACGAATTGCATGGTGTAGATGTCGAGGCTGTCCTCGGCGAGGCGGTACAGCGCGAACAGGCCCTCCTGCAGCGGAGTCAGCGCGAGCACGTCCTCGATCTGCTGCGGGGCGGTCGTCACGATCGCCTCACGGTTGCTCATTCCACGACGCCGTGAGAGCCGCCAGCGCGTCGGCATCCAGGCCCGACGCACTCATCGGCGCGGACGGCGCTGCGGGCTGGTCGGGCGCTGCCTGACCGGCGCCCGCGTCGACGGCCGCCGCAAGTTCGGCGATGGTCATGTTCTCGAACACCATCGCCGGTGTCATCGGCAGCCCCTGCGCGCTGGCCCGGGCTGACCACTGCACCGAGATGATGCTGTCGCCACCGAGCGCGAAAAAGTTGTCCTCCCGGTCGATCTCGGTGATCTCGAGCAACTCCTCCAGCAGGGCGATCAAGGCCCGCTCGGTTTCCTCCGAACCACCGACCACCGGGTGCGAGCGCTGCGCTGCCGTCGGGGAAGCGGGTGCCAGCAGGCGCTGCTGGTCGGCTTCAGGCAGCAACTGCACACTGGACACCGCCGACTCGGGCGTGCTCGCAAACGCTTGCAATGCCGCCTCGAGCGCGTCGGCGATGAGTTGGACGGTGGCCGGTTCGTAGAGATCGGCGTTACCCACGACGCGGACTTTGACTTCCGAGTCCGGCGTGAGGGCGAAGACGACGTTGAGGTCCAGGATCGAGATCTCGAAGTCCATCGGAATCGGTGTGACCCGGGTCTGTCCGTCTCCGGTGAGGTCGCGTGCCAGCAACGCCCAGTCCTCGCCGTGGAAGTGGATCGAGGTCTGGAACAGCGGGTGGTTGCGGGACGGCGACCGCGGTGGGTTGAGCGCCTCGACGACACGTTCCACCGGAAGTTCCTGGTGCGCCAGGGCATCGAGCACCACGTCCCGGCTGCGAGCGACCATGCCGAGCAGCGTCGGATCGCCGGACAGGTCGTTGCGCAGCACCACGACATTGGCGCACGGTCCGTTGATCTCGTTGGTAGCCACGTCAACTCGTGCGGTGATCGGGCTGCCGATCGGGATGTCCGTACCGCCGCCCAGCTTGTGCAGCACCACCGCCGTAGCGGCCTGGTAGACCATGAATTCGCTGGCCTCGTGGCGCTCCGCCAGTTGTGTCAGCGCCGCGCGCAGATGGGGCGGCACCGTGAAGTTGACGACCTCGCCGCGCCGGCCCAGCACCGGTGGACGGGTGTGGTCGGCACCCAGGGAGATCTCGAAGGGCATGCCGTCCAGCACCTGCGACCAGTGCGCCAGTTCGGCCGTCCCCCATTCGTTCGAGGGGTTGAACGCATCTTGTTGCCAGAGTGCGAAATTGACGAACGGAACCGCAGGCGTCGGCCAGCGCGGCGCGTTCTGCTGCAGGCGGGCCCGGTACGCCGTCAACAGATCCTCGAAGAGGATGCCCAGCGAGCTGTGGTCGGTGACAATGTGATGCACGAGAAGCAGAAGCACGCTCGTGTCCGGGTCGAGGACCAACAGGGTAGCCCTGATCAACAGATCGGATTCCAGAGCGAACACATGCCCGCGCAGCTGCGCTACTGTCTCGTCGAAGTGTCCGGGTTCGACATTGCGGACGGCAAGTTCGACCTCGCGGGCCGGATGCACGAATTGATACGGAATATTCTCGTGCTCAACGAAATTCGTGCGAAGTGCCTCGTGCCGGGCCACGACGTCGTTCAACGCGGCGGCGAGTGCATCCCGGTCCAACGGTCCGTTGCAGCGCAGCGTGAGTGCCATGTTGAAGACGTCGTTGCCGCCGCGCATCCGGTACTGAAACCACATCGCGAACTGCGAGTAGGACAGCGGTGGCCGTTCCGGGCGGTCGAGCTCTACGGCCAGCTGCGGCCGACTCGAGTGCGGCGCCGGTATTTCGGCGTCCCCGTCGAGGTCAACCCCGAACTGGTCGCGGAACTGCTCGACCAGTCTGGTCGCCAGACCGGCGGGGGTCGGGGTGTCGAACACCGCCCGCACGGTGAGCTCCACGCCGAACTCGGCGCGGATCTGCGCGACCAGTCGCGCCGCGAGCAGTGAGTGTCCGCCCAACCCGAAGAACGAATCTTCCGCACCGACCTTTTCCCAGCCGAACAGCCGCGCGAAGATCGCACACAGCCGGCGTTCGGTTTCCGTGGCCGGTTCGCGGTAGCTGCGCACCGCGACCGGTGTCGGTGCCGGCAGCGCCCGCTTGTCCAGTTTCCCGCTGACCGTGAGCGGGATTTCGGGGATCACCGCAAAAGCGCTGGGCACCATGTATTCCGGCAGCGTCGCGGCCGCGTGCGTGCGGACGTCGTCCAGATCGAGGTCGAGATCCGACTCGGTGCCACCGGTCGCAGGTACCAGGTAGGCAGCGAGCATGGGCCCGGCCCCGGTGTCCTCGGCCACCACCAGGCAGTGCCGCACCGCCGGGTGGGTGGCGATCACGGATTCGACTTCGCCGAGTTCGATGCGGTAGCCACGCACCTTGACCTGCTCGTCGGCACGTCCGATGAATTCCAGCTGTCCAGAGATGTTGCGGCGCACCAGGTCTCCGGTGCGGTACAGCCGGTTGCCGGGGTTGAACGGGTCGGCGACGAAGCGGAGCGAGGTCAGTCCGGGCCGGCCCAGGTAGCAGCGCGCGAGTTGCACCCCGCCGAGGTACAGCTCCCCGATCACCTCCGCGGGCACCGGTTGCAGTTCCTCATCCAGCACGTAGGTGTAAACGTTGCGATTGGGCACGCCGATGGGGACGACGCGTACCCCGTGGGATCCGTCGACCACCAGGTGCGTCGAGCAGACGACGGCCTCGGTGGGTCCGTAGTGGTTGCGCAACTGCGCGTCGAAGTATCCGGCGAACTTGTCGGCCACCTCACCGGCGAGCGCTTCGCCGCCGACGGGCACATGGCGCAGCTGTCGCCACTCCTTGACCTGCGGCAGCAGCAACAGTGTGCTCAGCATGGACGGCACCATGTGCAGCACGGTGATCTTGTGCCGGCTGATCAGGTCCGCGACATAGGATATGTCGCTGAAGACCCCGCCGAGTGGGGACGGTTTGGGGACCACCAGTTGCGCGCCCAGCGACAGGGTCACGAAGATGTCGAGCAGCGACGCGTCGAAACTGACCGAAGACGATTGCAGCAGGCGATCTTCGGCGGTCATACTCCACTCCGCCGCGAAACCCTGCACGTGTTCGGCGATCGCGTGGTGAGACACGGCCACGCCCTTGGGCTGGCCGGTGGAACCGGACGTGTAGATGACGTAGGCCAACTGCTCCGGGCGCAGCACGCAACGCCGATCGGCGTCGGTGAGCGGGCCGTCGGACAGCTGGTGGGCCTGCAGTTCTGCGCTCTCCAGTTCTGGGCGCCCCAGCACCAGCTGCGGGCCCGCGTCGCTGACCAGGTATTCGATGCGTTCGTCCGGGTAGGCCGGGTCAATCGGCAGGTAGGCCGCACCCGCTTTGAGCACCCCGAGCATCGCGATGATGAATTCGATCGATGTCGTCAGACGTAGACCAACGATGTCTTCTGCCCCCAGGCCCTGCCCGATGAGCCAGCGCGCCAAGCGATTTGCCCGGCCATGCAGTTCGGCATAGGTCAGCCGGGTGTGGTCGGAGATCAGCGCGACCGCGTCGGGGCGGGCATCGGCGGCCGCTTCCAGCACCGCCACCATCGTGGTGGGCGGCATCGGCACCAGTTCGCCGTGCGACTGCTCCAGCACCGTTGCGCGTTCGGCGGCGTCGAGCATGTCCAGGCTGGTCAGCCGGCGGTCGGGCTGGCCAATCGCATTGTGTAACAACTGAAGGTAATGCGCCGCCATCTGTTCGACGAGGGCGGGGTTCAGCATGTCGGTCTGGTATTCGAACTCGGTCAGGACGCCTTCGGGATCCAGCACGATCGCCAGGGCGAGCGGCAGGTGGGCGGTGACCGCGCCGAGGTCGAGTTGCCGCACCTGCACGCCGTCCAACGCGAATCCGCTGACGCTCTTGCGCATGCTGAATCCCAGCCGCACCAGTTGGTCCATGCCGTCGTGGCCCATGCGCTCCGGATTCGCCTCGCGCACCACGCGGTCGATGCCGACCGACTGGTGAGCGAAGCCGTCCAGGCAGGTGTCGCGCACGGCGTCGACGTACGTGTTGAAGGTGTCGTTCGGCCGCGCGGTGAGGCGCAGCAACAGAGTGTTCCCGAAATAACCGATCACCTTCTCGGCGGCCGCTTTCCGGTCGGTCACCGGCACCGAGACCAGAAAGTCCGACGCCCCGGTGTAGCGGCGCACCAGCACCCCGTAGGCCGCGAGCAGCACCATGAACGGCGAGGCGGCGTGCTGTCGGGCGAATTGCTCGAGCCGGTCGAACAATCCGTCCGGGAAGCCCCTGGTCACCCGCTCGGCCCGGCGCGTCGGGTGCGCCGCAGGAACTCCGGGCAGCTCGAGCGGTTCGGGCGCGGGGCGCAATCTGTCGGCCCAGTAACCGACGTCGCTCATGCTGGGTTCATCGGTTCCCCCCAGCACTTCGACCGCGACGAACTGCGCCGCCGGGTCGGCGGGGGTTTCACCGTTATAGGCAGCGCTGAGCTCGGTGAAGAACACCTCCCACGCCTCGTCGTCCCAGCAGATGTGGTGGACGACGAGCAGCAGCACGAATTCGCCCGGGGCAGTACGGATCAGGGTGATCCGCAGCGGCGCATCGGCAGCGAGGTCGAACGGGCGACCGAATTCACCGCGGGCCAGGTCCGCCACCGACTGACCCGCTGAATCCAGTACCCGCCAAGGAGTTTCGACGTGCTCCTGGAAGACCTGGTAGGGCTCGCCTTCGCTGTCCACGCCGTAGGTGGTGCGCAGAATCGCGTGCCGCGCGATGACCTCGCCCACGGCGGTCCGCAATCGCGCCTCGTCCAGCGCACCGTTCAGTTGATAGGCCACACAGATGTTCAGGGTGGTGTCGTCGGCGTCCATGGCCTGCAGGAACCACATGCGGCGCTGCCCGGTCGACAGCCGGTAGCGCTCGCCCGGGCGCAGGTGTGCCGCCGGGGCCGTTTTCCCGGCCGCTACACCGCTTTCGACGATTCGTCGGCGTAGCAGGTCGCGGCGACGTTCCTGCAGAGTCTTGGCATCGTCTGCCATGGGTGGTCTCAACTCCTGGGTTTCAGCTCGCCGTTATGCCGGATCGGCCAGACAACCGCCGCGCGAGAGGGGTCGTGCCCGCGGAACGCGGCCGACCACGCGTCGGCAGGACGCCTCTGGTGCCGCGGTAGCCCCCCGGACCGGACATCGCCGCGCCACCCCACTTTGGCACGATCACCTGACCCGGCGCACCACCGTACCGCGGCTCGAGCACTGCCATCGGCACCGTTCGCATCAGACGGACCCCCGTTCTGTCCTGGTAGGTGTGGTCGACCCGGTGTAGCTACAGCAGATTATGTTAGCCTTCGCTAAGTTACCCAGTTCCCGCGGCCGTCGCGCTGGCGCGATAATCAATGCGACCATCCGCGCACCCCGTCGGCTATTGCCCGCCCGGGGAAAACGGGTGGAACGTCCCTGAAACGGCGGAGGTACCGGCGTGAACGCGCGCGATCTGCACCAGCGTTGCGCCAAGGTGGATTTCGGCGCGCAGGTGGGTGAGTTCGCGCTGCGACGCCTCGAGGTCGACCGCGACCTCACCCTGATGCACGGCTGGATGAACGACCCTCCAGTGGCCCGGTACTGGCAGAAGGGGTGGGAGCGCGATCGGGTCCGGTCCTACCTGCTCGACCAGGATCACAGCGCGCACTCCACGCCGTACCTCGGGTTGTTGAACGGTACGCCGATGAGCTACTGGGAGCTCTACCGCGCCGACCTTGATCCACTCGCCGGGCACTACGCCGCCCGCGAGCACGACCTCGGCGTCCATCTACTGCTCGGACCGACCGAGCACCGCGGGCGGGGCCTGGCCGCGGAACTGTTACACACCGTCTCCAACTGGCAACTCGATGCCGACCCGCGGTCCCCGCGAGTGGTCGCCGAGCCCGACGTGGGCAATCTCAGGTCCATCCGGACGTTCGAGCGTGCCGGATTTCATCGCGCCGGGGAGCTCGACCTGCCCGGTAAGCGGGCCGTCCTGATGGTCCGCGATCGGCCCGACGATCACCCCCAGCAGGTCGTCGACCTGCACCGAATGGATGTCGGCGGCGGGTCACCCCACGCTGGGGCCAGTTGAAATTATGTTAGCCTTCGCTAAGTTATGGCTCGCTGTCCGACTAGGCTCAAGCCGAATGCAGGCCCGGCAAAGCGCTGCGCACCCGCAGTGGGCGAATGAGTAGGCGAAAGGTCAGGTTGCATGCCGCGCACACTGGGGTGGATCAGGCAGTTTCACAAGCCGGGGTCGCCCGAGAACCCCACCCTGTTGGTGTTCCCGCATGCCGGCGCCGGCGCATCCGCCTACCGCACCTTCGCTAAAGCCCTCAGCGACAAGTTCAGCGTGATCGTCTTCCAGTACCCCGGACGGCAGGACCGCGCCGCCGAACCAGCGCTGGGTTCACTGCCCGAGATCGCTGCCGGAGCATTCGAGGAGTTCGCACGTTCGGATCACAACCGCGGCGTGCCGGTCATCGCGTTCGGGCACAGCATGGGGGGCTGGGTGGCGTTCGAGTTCGTCCGGATCGCCGAAGCCAACGGCGTCGACGTCGGACAACTCAACGTCTCGGCGGCGGTCGCCCCGTGCAACGCGGCGAACAAGCCGGCCCACCCCGAGACCGACGAGGAGATCCTCGACCATCTCGCTGCGCTGGAGGGCACCAATTCCGACGTCTTCGGGAACCGGGACCTGATGCGACTGGCGTTGCCGGTGATCAAAGCCGATTACCGAGCCTGCGACGCCTATGCCTGCGACGAAGGCACCAAGGTTCGGGCCCCGATCCACGCGATCGGCGGTGACCAGGATCCGATTGTGACGCTGGGCGACCTCTACGGGTGGGGCAAGCACTCCGACACCGTCGAGGTGACGATGTTCGACGGCGGGCACTTCTTCCTCGACACACACATCGACGCCATCGTGGAACTGTTGGCCGGCGACCTGCGGCAGTCCGGGCAGACCTCATGACCTACGGCGGTCCCGACCACATCGTCATCTCCGGACTGGCCGTCGAGGCGCCCGGCGGCATCGACACCCCCGCAGCGCTGTGGCAGGCCCTGACCGAGGCCAAGGAGCTGATCGGTCCCTTTCCGCGCGATCGCGGATGGCCGCTCGAGGATCTGTTCTCGGTCAGCGAGATGGACGGCTGGGGCCCGGTCCACGATGCGGGCGGATTCCTGGACAAGGCAACGGCATTCGACCCGACGCTGTTCGGCATCACCCACCGCGAGGCGCTGGTCATGCACCCCCAGCAACGTGTTGCGATGCGACTTGCATGGAAAGCGTTGGAGAACACCGGCATCAATCCCGCGGCGCTGGAAGGCGAATTCGTGGGCTGCTTCGTCGGCATGTCGCCGATGGAGTACGGTCCGCGCGCATCGGTGGCCGACGCCTTGACCGGACATCGGATCGCCAGCTTGGGCCAATTGGGAGGCGCCGCAAGGATTTCGCACAGCCTCGGACTCACCGGCCCCTCGGTCAGCGTCGACACCGCCTGCGCGTCGTCGCTCACCGCGCTACACCTGGCCGCGTCGGCGGTGGCCTCCGATGAGTGCGACTGGGCACTGGCCGGTGGGGTGTGCGTGATGGGCTCCCCCGGTGCGTTCTACGAATTCTCCAGGCTGAACGCGCTTTCCGACGACGGGCATTGTCGCGCCTACAGCAATGACGCCAGCGGCACCGTGTGGGGCGAAGCCGCGGGCATGGTGATCGTTGAACGCGAGTCGCGCGCACGGCAATTGGGGCACCCGGTGTACGGACGCATCCTGGCGATCCGTACCAACCACAACGGCAAAGGCAAGCCGATCCTGGTCCCGCGGGTACGAGCGCAGGAACAAGTGGTCCGAAAGACGCTGGACGCGGCCGGAATCGACCCGGCCGTCGTGGGCATGATCGAAGGGCACGGGACCGCGACCCCGGCCGGTGACCCGGTGGAACTTCTCGCGTTGTTCAAGACCTACGGTGCCGCCGGATCCGAGGCCCTGCTGGGTTCGATCAAGTCCAACATCGGGCATCCCCAGTCGGCATCGGGAATTCTCGGGCTGATCAAGCTGCTGCTGGCGGGCCACCACGGCCAGATTCCGCCAACTCTCTACGCGGACAATCCGACCAAGATGCTGGACTGGGATCTGGTCGGGATCCGGCTGGCCACCAAAGTGCACGAATGGGCACCCACCAACGGCGTCCGCTACGGCGCGACGTCATCCTTCGGCGCGGGAGGCGCCAACGCGCACGCCATCCTCGAAATGCCCGCGCCGGCAGGAAGTGAATAAGTGACCGTGGCCAATTGCGGGGTTTCCTACCGACTTCCGGACGGCTCGGTGCCGGTACTGCTGGCCTCCGACACCGCAGACCTGCTGCGCGGCGAGGCCACTGCGCTGCATGCGTACGCCTCGATGCATCCGGAGGTGACACCTCAGGCGATCACGCAGATGTTGTTTCGCACCCGGGCCGCGCGCAAGCACCGCGCGTTGGCCGTGGTCGCCACCCGTGACGAGTTGCTGGCGGCATTGCGGGCCATCGGCGACGGCCGCGAGCATCCTGCGGTGCACCGCACCGCGTCGCCGGCGGTTGCCCGTCGGCTCGCGTTCGTATTCCCCGGCCAGGGCAGTCAGCGCCCCGGAATGGGACGGCTCTATTACGAGAGGATCCCGGCCTACCGCGGCGAAGTGGATCGGTGCGCGGCGGTTTTCGCCGAGCTTTCCGGTCGGTCACCGCTGAATTACCTGCTCGACGAAGAATTCACGGTCGACGGCAACGCCAGCACCGTTCAGCCGGCGTTGTTCACCCAGATGGCCGGTCTGGCCGCGGCCTGGCAGTCCGTCGGGATCACGCCGCACGTGGCCGTCGGGCACAGCCAGGGCGAGATCGCTGCGGCCTACGTATCGGGTCTGATCACGTTGGCAGATGCCGTGCGCATCATCGGAATTCGCGCGCAGGCTGCCGAGCAGATCGAGTCCGGTGACTACGCGATGGCGGTCGTCGCCACCGACCGGGAGAGCTGTGCTGATCTGCTGGCCCGCTGCTCGGACTTCGCCGAACTGTCGGTTGTCAACTCGCCCAACATGTCCGGTATCTCGGGTGATCGCGACACGGTGCAGGACATCGTGGATGCGCTGACCGAGCGGGGGGTTTTCGCCCGGGTCATCGGCGTCCAGTATCCCGCGCACACCAGCCTGATCAACGCGCTCGGCGACAAGGTCCGCACCGCATCGCAAGACCAACTGGAGAATCCGAAGTTCCTGGACAGCGAGATCGACTGCGTCGGTTCCACTCTCGGCGCCCCGATCACCCCGGACCTCCCGGTCGATCAGTACTGGTTCTGGAACCTGCGCAATACCGTCCGGTTCGACAAAGCGATGACCGCCGCCGCCGGACTGGGCGCCGATACGTTCGTCGAGCTGGCCGAGCACCCGACCCTGCAGTTGGCCATCCAGGAAAATCTCGCCGGTCAGGACACCGACCTCCGGGTGGTGGGCACTTCCACTCGTTCTGCCGCCGACCTCGCCGAGTTCACCCGTAACCTGGCACAACTGGCGGTACACGACCTGGACTTCCCGTGGGATCGACTGCGTGTCGACGACGACGGGCCGGTAGCGCTGCCGCTGCCCGACTTCCCCAACTCCCTGATGAATGACGTCCCGCTGTGGCTGCCCTACGACGAGGTGTTGCCGCGCCGCACCCGCACGAAGACGGCGCCCGAGCCCGAGCCGGCCCGGGGCCCGGCCGCGAGACTGCTCACCGAAGAGTGGGTTCGACTGAGCCGGCTTTCCCTCACCCGCCCGCGGACCATCGGCATCATCGACCACACCGGTGACTGCGCACAGTTGGCCAACGAGTTGCGCACGGCAGCAGCCGAACTCGGCGCGACCGCCGTCCCGATCGGGCCTGATTCCGCCGTCGGTGATGTCGACACCCAGGTCATCCTGTTACCGCAATCGCCGGAGCTGGGTCCCGCCGCCGCGACCGATCAGGTCGCAGCCTTCTTCGCCGAGCGCACCTGGTGGCACGGGGTCCCCGCGCCGGTCGCCCACTGCTGGCTGGTGACCGTGGGCGGCGAGGCCGTCATCGACGCAGATGGGCCGCCGGATCTGGTTCACGCCGCGGCCAGTGCCGGATTTCGCAGCGTCGGCGCCAAGTACCCCGGTGTGCATTTCCGCCACCTCGACCTGCCGGTCGACGCGGCGCCGACTGATGCGGCGCGCTCGTTGCTCAAAGCCCTGCACACCGACGGGGAGTCGGAGCTGGCGTTGCGCAACGGCGGCCTGTACGCGAAGCGAATCGTGACGGCCGGAGAAGGCATTGCTGAGCCGACCGCCGCCGCCCCCGGACACGTGCTGATCGTCGGAGGCACCGGCAAGCTCGGACTCGAATTCGGCGCGTACTTCGCCCAGCAGGGTGTCCAGCGCATCACCCTGGTCAACAGGTCCGGTGAGACCCCGGCGGTCACGGACCGGCTACGTCTGATCCGGTCGGCCAGCGCCACCCGAATCGATGTCGCGGCGTGCGACCTCAGCGACGAAGCCGCGGTCTCCCGGTTGGCCGACCAGCATCAGGACGCCCCGGCCGATCTGATAATTCATGCCGCAGTGGAATATTCGGGTGTGGAACTCGAGGACATCACCGCCGAACAGGTGACCACGGCACTGGGCGCCAAGGTCGTCGGTATCTCGCGTGTCCTCAGCGTTTTCCCGCGGGCCGAAGACTGCCGGGTGCTGCTGTGCTCCTCGGTGTCGGCGACGGTGGGCGGGCGTGGACTGGCACTCTATGCCGCCGGCAACCGCATGCTCGATGCGTTGGCACAGCAGCTGCGGGCCGACGGGCTGGACTGTGTTTCGGTGCAGTGGGGGCATTGGCAAGTTCATCTCGACGAGTCCGGCCTGGCGATGCTGGCCGGTATCGGCGTCGTACCGATGCAGCCGGCTGACGCACTGGCCGTCGGGATGCGGAGGCTGACCAGGAATGCCGCCGTCGCGGCATTCGACCTGGACCGGGCGCGGTCGGTGCTGGAGACCTGCGGGCGCGCTTCGCTGTTGTCGCAGTTGACCAATGCGGCCCCGGCAGATCCCACCGTCAGCGCCGTCGCCGCATCGACTGCACCGACCGGCGTCTCGCACCGCTTGCTCAGCCTGTTGGCCGGGGCTATCGGTGTCGACAACGTCGCCAGCATCGACACCAGCACTCCGATGGTGGCGATCGGCCTGGATTCGTTGCAGGCCTTGGAGTTCCGGCGCCGCGTCAAGATGGAGTTCGATCACGACCTCGAGGTCGGGGAGCTGCTCGGCGGGGCATCCATCGCCGACGTGCTGGCGAAGCTGGACGCCTAGAAATCACACCTGGGTCTCAGTCCTGGGCCATCGCTTCGCGAAGTGTCCTGGGACGCATGTCGGTCCAGTTGTCCTCGACATAGGCCAGGCAGTTCGCCCGGGTGTCCGCGCCGAACACCACCTGCCATCCGGCGGGCTTCTCGATCGACGTCGGCCACAAGCTGTGCTGATCTTCGTCGTTGGTCAGCACGTAGAACGTGCCCAGCTCGTCGTCAAACGGATTGATACTCATCGCTTCTCCCACGGTCGGTCGACCGGGCGACCCCGATCTCGGCACCCAGCACCCGGTCGGAGAGCAATCCCAGACAGCTCAGATTCGGGAAACCAGGGCCTTCGTTCACACCAGACAGATTGGGCAGGAAGAACTTCGGTGTGATACCGGAGAGGGCCAGGTCGGGTCCGATGGCCTCTTCGAGGCGTTCCCCGTTGAGCGGCGCACCCACCTCCGCTTCCAGCAGGCGCACGGTGTCGGGGTGCAGTACCGGCAGGAACCAGAGCGGGTCGGCACCGGACCCGTCGATGACGAGCTCGAAACGGTGCAGTGTCTCCTGCGGTTCACCACAGTTGTCGGTGCGCAAGGTGATCCAGATCTTGTTGTCGCTGTCCACAACTCGAGCCACCCGCCCACGCATGTGCTTGATGCGTTCGTCGGCCAGCAGTGACTCCTGGACCCGCGCGGAGAACACCCCGCGATCGGTTCGGGCGATGCAATTGCGTCGTTCGGCATGGCTGAGGTTGCGCCACCCGGCGGGATCGGAAAACAGTGAATTCTCGAAGAAACCCTCGCCGCGGGTGAACAGCGTCGCCTGCGGTGAGATCGCCGTGATCGCCGAAACCCGGTGGTGGAAAAGCTCGTTGAGGATCGAGGCCGCGGTCTCGCCACCTCCGACGACGGCGACGCTGTCCGCCACGATGCGGTCGTGCTGCCCGGCGCGCTCCCAGAACTGCGCGATGGACAACACTCGCGGATCACCGGAGAGCATCGACCGCTCCGGCTGGCCCGGGCCGGTCATCATCAGCGAGTCGGCCGTCACGGTGGAATCGGCCGTGCCGATCGCCCAGCGCGATCCCGCAATGGAGATCTTGCGTACTTCGCCGGCAACGACTGTCAGGCCGGCCACTTCGGCGACCCAACGCAGGTAGCGTGCCCACGTGTCGTGCGCCGGCGCCGGCCTGCCGCGATCGATCCACCCGACGAACTGGTCCGTCGCAACCAGGTAGGACTGCCAGCTGAATCGCATCATCTGCTCGTCGATCTCGGAGTCCCGCCCCGGCACCAGGGCCGACCGGTACGGGAAGCCGACATCTTTTTCCGGACTGGTGCCCAACCGTTGCCGACCGTCTGTCCAGCCGCCGCCGGGCAACCAGTTCGCCGCCACCCCGGTGCGTTCGATCGCCACGATGTCCGGCGTGTCGATGCCCATTTCGCGCAGCACCGCCGCCTTGGCCGCCACGGCCACCGCTTTGGCGCCCGCGCCGACGATTGCCAGCGTCGAGGTCACCGCGCACCGGCCTCGGGGGCGGCCCGCAGCGCCTGGTGAGTTGTCGGCTGGCCGTGCCGGTTCGCTGACGTATCAGCGAATGACGCGCCGCCCACGACCCCACCTCCGAATTAGCTCAGGCTGCCCTAACTTTTGAGTACGCTACCTTATATTCGATGGGCTGACACGCTCACCCCAAGGGAGCTGCCGAGTGCCTACACGTCCTTTCCGTTCGTCCCAGACCAGCGCCCCGGACGGTTTCATCCCGTTTCCCCCGGACCGGGCCGCCGCGTATCGAGCGGCCGGCTACTGGTCCGGCCAGACGGTGCCTGGCCTGCTGCGCCAGGTCGCGGCGACGCGGCCCGACCACCTCGCAGTCGTCGACTCGCTCGCTGGCCATACCTACTCAGAACTGGACGAACTTGCCGACCGTGCGGCGGCCGGGTTGGCGTCGCTGGGAATCGCCCCCGGCGATCGGGTGCTTCTCGCACTGCCCAATTCGTGTCGATTCGCGGTCGCCCTGTTCGGCGTACTGCGCGCCGGTGCCATCCCGGTGATGTGTCTGCCGGGGCACCGGGCAGCGGAGCTGACTCATTTCGCCGAAGTCAGCGGCGCCGTCGGACTGATCGTCGCTGCACAGGCCGGGGATTTCGACTACCGTCCGATGGCCGAACAACTGGTCACCAGGCACCCCCGGTTGCGGCACGTCGTCGTCGACGGTGACCCCGGACCGTTCCTGTCGTGGTCGGCACTGCCGGACGGCGCTGTCCCGGACGTCGCGGTGGACACCGCGGGCCCGGCGTTGTTGCTGGTGTCCGGCGGCACCACCGGGACGCCCAAACTGATCCCCCGCACACACGACGACTACGTCTACAACGCCACCGCGAGCGCCGCGCTGTGCCGCCTGACCGAGGACGACAGGTATCTGGCGATACTGCCGGCCGCGCACAACTTTCCGCTCGCCTGCCCCGGCATCCTCGGCGCTATCAGCGTCGGCGCCACCGTCGTTTTCGGCACCGACCCCAGCCCCGAGGCCGCATTCGCCACCATCGACCGCCATAGCGTCACCGTCACCGCCTTGGTACCGGCCCTGGCCAATCTGTGGGCGCAGGCTTGCGATTGGGAACCAGTGACACCAAAGACGCTGCGGCTGCTGCAAGTTGGTGGCGCCAAGCTCGAATCCGTGGACGCTGCCGCCATTCGCGCGGCACTCACACCGGGCCTGCAGCAGGTATTCGGCATGGCCGAGGGACTGCTGAACTTCACCCGCCTCGACGACGCACCGGAGGTGCTGGAGCACACCCAGGGCCGACCGCTGAGCCCGGCCGACGAGATACGCATCGTCGATGCCGACGGCGCACCGGTCGCACCCGGCGCCGACGGTGAACTGCTGGTGCGGGGGCCCTACACCCTCAACGGCTATTTCCGTGCCGAGCGCGACAACGAGCGCAGCTTCGATCCGGACGGGTTCTACCGCAGCGGCGACCTGGTCCGGTTGCGCGACGACGGCAACCTGGTGGTCACCGGCCGGGTCAAGGATGTCATCTGCCGCGCCGGTGAGACGATCTCCGCCCGGGACCTCGAAGAGCATCTGTTGGGCCACCCGTCGGTCCGGTCGGTCGCCGCTGTGCCGGTACCTGACGCCGGTCTTGGTGAAAAGATCTGTGCTGCTGTGGTTTTCGCCGGTAAACCGGTGACGATCACGGAGTTGAACTCCTACCTGGACCAGCGCGGTGCGGCTACCCACGTCCGCCTCGACCAACTGGTCGCGTTGCCGACGCTGCCTACCACCCCGATCGGCAAGGTCGATAAGAAAGCGATCGTCGCGCAAGTCTGCGGTCAAGCGGAACAGCCGTGACTTTCGCCATGAATTTCCGCCTCATCTGACACCGATCCAATTAGGATCCCCGGTAACGCCTACCGAAAAAGGGGACAGTCGATGACGTTTGTGATGGTGGCACCCGAGATAGTGGCAACGGCGGCAACGGAATTAGCCGGCATCGGCGCCTCCATCGACGCAGCCGGCGCCGCCGCGGCGGCGCCCACCACCAATGTTCTGGCCGCGGCCCGGGACGAGATATCGGAGGCCGTTGCCGCGCTGTTCGGCTCCCACGCGCGACAGTTCCAGGCACTGAACACTCAATTGGCGGCATCGCAGGAGCAGTTTGCCCGCCTGCTGGCCGCGACGACGGTCAGCTACGCGCAGGCAGAAGCCGCCGGTGCGGCGCCGTTGCAAGAACTGCTGAACCTCATCAACGCACCGACCCAGGCACTGCTGGGCCGTCCGCTGATCGGTGACGGGACGGCCGGGCTGCCCGGCCAGGACGGCGGGGCCGGCGGGTTGCTGTACGGCAACGGTGGTCAGGGCGGGACTGCCGTCGCCGGGCATGCGGGGGGCAACGGCGGGGCGGCCGGCTTGATCGGTAACGGTGGCGCCGGCGGGGCGGGGATCCCAGGCCAGGCCGGTGGCGCCGGCGGTGCCGGCGGCTGGCTGTACGGCAACGGCGGCCTCGGAGGCGCCGGCGGGGCAGGGGCGGCCGGAGGCAACGGCGGCGCCGGCGGCTGGTTGTTCGGCAACGGAGGCAGGGGTGGCGACGGTGGCAACGCCACGGCAGCCGGACTCGACGGAGGCGACGGTGGTAGCGGCGGGACCGCGGGGTACCTGTCCGGCAACGGTGGTGCGGGCGGAAAGGGCGGGGCGGGTGCGCAGGGCGCGCCGGGCGTCAACGCCACTGCGCTGAATCCGTCCGACTATGCCGACAGCGGCATCCCCGGCAAGGGCGGGAACCCTGTCGGCAGTCCCGGCACCACCGGCGCCGACGGCGCCACCCCCACGCAGGCCGGCGGCCAGGGTGGTGCCGGCGGTGAGGGCAGCGCGAACACAGGCGCCGCCGGCACCGGGGGCCACGGCGGTCACGGCGGTAACGGCGGCACCGATGCGGTGGCCGGCACGGTGGGCGGTCTGGGTGGCAGCGGTGGCGACGCCGTCGGTGGCGCCTCGTCCGGACCCGGTAACTCCGGCGGTACCGGCACCGGTGGTATCGGCGGCACCGGCGGCACCGGCGGCACGGGCGCAGCTGGCGGTGACGGCGGAACAGGTGGAATCGGATACGGCGGTTTGGGTGCGGGACCGGGCGGCCCCGCTGGCCTCGGCCAAGGCGGCAAGGGCGGCCTGGGCGGAACGGGCGGGATCAGTGGCGGGACCGGGGGAACCGGCGGGATGGGCGGGACAGGCTACGGCGGTGCCAACAGCGGCAACGTGATCGGTGGGTTCGGCGGCAACGGTGGCGACGGTGGCACCGGGGGGATCGGCGCATCCGGTGGCGCGGGCGGCCAGGGCGGCAGCGGTGGCGCCGGCGGTCGAGGCGGACTGCTGTTCGGGACCGGTGGTGACGGCGGCCTGGGCGGGGCCGGCGGGTCCGGCGGTCAGGGCGCTGTAGGAGGAGACGGCGGCAAAGGTGGTCAGGGCGGCACCGGCGTGGGCTCTATCAGTAAGGACAGCGGCAGCGGCAGTGGCAGCGGCGGCAACGGCGGCACCGGCGGTGACGGTGGCACCGGTGGTGACGGCGGCCAGGGCGGTAGTGGGGGGAACGGCGGCAACGCCGGCGCGGGCGGTTTGTTCGGTTCGGCCGGTAGTCCGGGCGGCGGAGGTGGCGGTGCGGCCGGTGGCGGCGGGGGTGCCGGCGGTGGCTACGGCGCGGGCGGGAACCCAGGTGCCGGTATAGGAACCAATGGCGGCTTCAATATTCCGGGGCAAGCTGGTGCGCACGGCCTGCACCAGGGCGCGGTCGGCGCCGACGGCGCCGATGGATTCGACGGCTCGTCCGGGCGTCCTGCCTAGACGTCAGGTCGCCACCCACGCAACGTATTCCGAAGTAGTCGGACACCTGGGTGCAGCGTGTTTCCGAATGGATCGGCCAGAATCTGCCATTGACTAATGTCACCATTTGATATTGACTCCGTGACATGAACGACGGCGCTCCGAGGTGCGGGACACTGCGCTCGTGCGGTGCGATCGCGGTCAGCTACGTTCGATTCCCCGGGGACTCACCCCGGCCAAGCACAGTGGCAGAGGCGGTTTGATGTTTGGTCCCCTGGACAAGCTCCTGAACAGGAAATGCACCAGCCGCGATGCGCTGGCGGTCGTCACCGGTGCCGGCAGCGGCATCGGCGCCGCCTTCGCCGTCGAACTCGCTCGCCGGGGCGGCGCAGTGGCGTGCAGCGACATCGACCTGGAAGCCGCCCAACAAACCGTCGACGCGCTCACCGACCTGGGCGCCAAAGCCGTCGCGGTGCGCTGTGATGTCTCGGTATTCGACGAGGTCGTCGCCCTGGCCAAGGAGGCACAAGCGTGGTTCGGGGCACCGCCGACTCTGGTGATCAACAACGCCGGCGTGGGCGCCGGCGGGGCACCCATCGGCGAGATTGCGCTCGATGACTGGACCTGGGTGCTGGGCATCAACCTCTGGGGTCCGATTCACGGTTGCCAAGTGTTCACCCCGATCCTGCGCGAGGCCGGACCCGCCCACGCGGACCGCGGCATCATCAACGTCGCGTCGGCGGCGGCGTTCGGTGCGGCTCCGGGCATGGGCGCCTACAACGTCAGTAAAGCCGGGGTGCTCTCCCTGTCGGAAACGCTGGCGGCCGAATTGTCAGGCAGCGCAGTCAAAGTCACTGTGTTGTGTCCCACCTTCGTCAAGACCAACATCGTCGGCTCCGGTCGCATCAGTGAAGAGTCCAGCCAGCTGGCCACCAAGCTGATGAGCTGGACCGGCTACACCGCGGAGAAAGTCGCGCGCGTCTGTCTGGACGCCCACGATCGCGGCGACCTCTACTGCATGCCACAACTGGAGGCCAAGATCGGTTGGAATATCAAACGGCTGGCGCCGGGCGCATATACGCGCACGGCCGGTCTGATATCGCGGGTGGCCAGCCGCTGATACAAGCGGCGGAAGGGAAATCCGGTGGACCCGAACAAGCTAGCTATGCACACGTGACGCTGACGGTGCGTCGCTCACGTCGTTGCCGGACAACGTAACCGGGGATCTGTTGGCAACGCAACGGCCGGCACGACCTGAACCGGGCACGATCGCCGGGGTGCTCTACAACCTGCGGCGCGCTCCGCACCGCGTGCGCCGGCAATCGCGTGACTTCGTCGAGGCGGCCGTCGCCCAGCTCTTCGACGCCGCGGTCGGGCATCCCTCCGGAATCGGAACGTCCGGGGAGTACCGGATCGACGAGTTGGCGCGGCTGGCCGGTACCACCACCCGCAACATCCGGGTGTACCGCGACCGCGACCTGTTGCCGCCGCCGTTGCGCGTCGGGCGGATAGCACTGTTCAACGACACCCACCTCACCCGGCTCCGACTCATCACCTCGATGCTCGACCGCGGCTACAACATCGCCCATGTGCGCGAGATGCTCAGCGCCTGGGAGGAGGGCAAAAACCTCGGCGACGTGCTCGGACTGGAATCGGCCATCGTAGGCACCTGGACCACCGAGCGGCCACAGACCATGTCACTGGCCGCGGCGCGCGAACTCGTCGGTGACGCAGGCGCTTTCGATCGAATGGTCGGGTTGCAGGTGATCCGAGTGGACGGCGATCAGGCCACCATCACCCGGCCCAAGCTGATCGACGCCTTCAACGAAGTGCGCGGCTACGGCGTGAGCGCGGACAAACTCATCGACCTGCACGAGCAGATTCTGCCGAAGATCGACGAAATCAGTGACCTGCTGGTGCAGGCCGGTTTCGAGCACGTCGCCAACCGCATCAAGCCCGGCGAAGCGCTGCCCGCCGACGCCGAAGTCGCCGAGTTGATCACCATGCTGGTCCGATTCCGCACGCAGGCGGTCGCGACTGTCACCGCAACGCTGGCGTCGTCCATCGAGTCGACCATCGAATCTCTGGTCAGCCAGCTGCTCGCGGATTACCTCAAGCAACCCGCCGAATTCGAGCAGCCACACTGATGTCAGGTCAACGGCGTTCGACCAGATAGGGCGCCAACGTCGACAACTTCTCGCAGGTCTCCTCGAACTCCCGCTCGGGGTCGGACGCCTCGATGATGCCTGCGCCGGCCCGCAGCCAGGTGCGGCCGTCACGTTCGTAAGCCGCCCGCAGCGCCAGCGCCGCATCGAGCCCGCCGTCGGCCGAGAACATCACCACCGCACCGGAATACAATCCACGAGCCTCGTCCAGGCGCAGGATTGCTTCCACGCCACCCGCTTTCGGGATACCCGAGGCGGTGACCGCCGGGAAGAGCGCTTCCAGCGCATCCATCCGGTCGCTGGCCGGGTCCAGGCGCCCGGTCACTGTCGAGCCGAGGTGCTGCACACTGCCGCGTTCGCGCACCGCCATGAAGTCGATGACGGCCGCGGTCCCCGGCTCGGCGATCTCGGCGACCTCCTGAAGCGAGGTGCGGACCGAAATGGCATGCTCGACAATCTCTTTGGAGTTCGACTCCAAATCGTACCGTGCCTGCAGGTCGTGTGCGGGTCCGCGACCGAGGGCACGGGTGCCGGCCAGCGGCTCGGTGACCACCACACCGTCGGGCGCAACGGCAGCGACGAGTTCGGGGCTGTAGCCCAACGCGCGAGTACCGGCAAGCCGCAACAGAAACGAGCGCACCGGCGTGTTGTGGCGTCGGCCCAGCCGGTAGGTCTCGGGGAAGTCGAGCGCGAACGGCACTTCCAGGCAGCGGGACAGGATCACCTTGTCGTAGCGCCCCGACGCGATCTCGCCGACCGCGCGACTCACCCGCTCGCGGTAGGCAGAAGGGTCATCGGACAGTTGGACCGCCCGGGTCGGCGGCTCGCGGCGCGGACCCGCGCTGAGCAACCGGTGCACCGCCGCCCGTTCGTCCGGCCCCGCACCATGGAGTCGGATCTCGTCTCGAGCCAGCACGATGCGGGTCCTCGGCCAGAAGACCCGGGCAAGCGGGGTGTGCGGGGCCAGTCGCTGCTGCAGCCCGAAACGGTAGACGCCGAATTCGAAGGCCACCCAGCCGAAGAGTTGGTCGGTCTCCAGCAACAGCCGGTCGACGGCTTCGCCCAGCACCGCGCCGGGACGTCCGGTCCACTGTTGTCGCTGCGTCACGCCGTCGCGGATGACCCGCAGTTCGTCGCTGTCCAGCTCCACCATCGCCTGCACACCGCAGGCCAGCACCCACTGCCCGTCCTGCTCGTAGAGCAGGTACTGCTCCCCGGTCGGCTCGATGAGCTCGGCGACGAGCCCGGCCGCCAGGTCGGCGGGATCAATGTCCGGGGGTAACGGTATGGCCAGTGATGCAGTGCTGGCAGAATTCGTCTCGACGCTGGCCTCCATCACGCAAGTAAATGTAGCCTAACCTATGCCCTGGGCGCGCGCCGCCCCGACGGTGCTACCTCCCGTTGTGGTTGGCAGGCACACCCATCATCAGAGCACCGATCATCTGTGACGGCACGAAGGTCGCGACACTCGCACTCCCAGTGAGTTGACAGCACATTCGTACGTCACCCACACCGCCGTGAAACACAACGCGTCAGCCAGCGCAGTTGCCCGATGCGATCGTTACCAGCGCGTTTCGCGGGCGGCGTAATCGTCAAATATTGCCCCAGCCAGCGTCTTTCAATCCGTTGGTGAGTGGCAGCCACACCGGAGCCCGGCTAGATTCTCAGCGTCAACTCGGATGTAGTTGGTCGCCGCGAAAGCTCCGCGGTCAGTACTTCCTTGTCTCGCCCGCCCCTCGGAGGTGCTCATGCTGCACGAGTTCTGGGACAACTTCACGCACAACTTGTTCAAGCCACTGTTGTTGTTCTTCTACTTCGGCTTCCTGATCCCGATCCTCAAAGTCCGGTTCGAGTTCCCCTATGTCCTCTACCAGGGCCTCACGCTGTACCTGCTGCTGGCCATCGGCTGGCACGGCGGTGAAGAACTCGCGCAGATCAACACCGCCAGCATCGGGGCCGTGGTGGGTTTCATGGCCTTGGGTTTCGTGCTGAACTTCGCCATCGGCGGGTTGGCCTACCTGATGCTGAGCCGTCTGAAGTCCTTGCGACGAATTGATATGGCCACCGTCGCCGGCTACTACGGATCGGACTCGGCAGGAACATTCGCGACCTGTGTAGCGGTTCTGACCGCCACGAACATCGCCTTCAACGCCTACATGCCCGTGATGCTGGCGGTCATGGAGATCCCCGGATGCCTGGCCGCGCTGTTTTTCGTTGCGCGGCTGCGGCATAACGGACTCGACGCGGCGGGGAACATGCCCGGCGAGCCCGGGTACACGCTCAAAGCGGGGATCGGCCCCGGCACCGCCGCCCGCCCGGCGCCGGGCGACAGCCTGAACCTGGAAAGCGAACTCGCAGCCGAACGGGCAACAGCACTCGAACAAATCGACCACCCGGGCCGGGAGGAAAAGCAGTCCGCACCGGGTCCGTCGGGCAAGCGCATCCTGACCCGCGAGCTTCTCCAAGAGGTATTCCTCAACCCGGGACTCGTGCTGCTGATCGGCGGCATCGTCATCGGTCTGATCAGCGGGCTGCAGGGACAGAAGGTCGTCGCCGACGATGACAGGTTCTTCGTGCTGGCCTTCCAGGGCGTGCTCTGCCTGTTCCTGCTGGAAATGGGTATGACGGCAGCACGCAAACTCAAGGACCTCCGGCAGGCCGGCCCGGGCTTCATCCTGTTCGGCCTGTTGGCCCCCAATGTCTTTGCGACACTGGGGATTATCGTCGCTTGCAGCTATGCGTCCCTGACCCACACCGACTTCAAGGCCGGAACCTACGTGTTGTTCGCGGTGCTGTGCGGCGCGGCGTCCTACATCGCAGTGCCGGCCGTGCAGCGCCTGGCGATCCCCGAAGCCAGTCCGACGCTGCCGTTGGCCGCGTCACTGGGGTTGACGTTCTCCTACAACGTGACGATCGGGATTCCGCTGTACATCGAGATCGCCCGCGCCTTCCAGCACCTGTTCGGCGTCTAGGGGCGGTCAGTCCAGCAGGGTCCGCACCACCGCGTCGGCAAGCAACCGCCCCCGGTCGGTCAGGACCAGATTCGCGCCGTCCCGCACCAACAACCCGTCCGACACCGCGACGTCGGCGCGCAGGCGTTCGGCCGGTCCGAGCCGGTCCAGCGGCAGCCCCTGACGCAACCGGATCTGCAACATCACCTCTTCGGTGTGCAGAGCGGCCGCGTCCAGCTCCTCGAAGTCGGCCACCGGCAATGCCCCGCCGGCGAGCATTTCACCATAAGCGTTGGGATGCTTGACATTCCACCACCGCGTTGCACCCAGGTAACCGTGTGCGCCCGGTCCCGCGCCCCACCACTGGCCACCGCTCCAATAACCGAGATTGTGCCGGCACTCACCACCGGGCCGGGACCAGTTCGACACCTCGTACCAGGCCAACCCGGCAGCGTTCAGCCGTGCGTCGACCAGCTCATAGCGGTGCGCCAGCACGTCGTTGTCGGGCGCGGCCAGCTCCCCACTGCGGACCCGGCGGGCCATCGCGGTGCCCTCCTCGACCACCAGCGCGTACGCGGACACGTGATCCACGCCGGTGTCGATCGCCGTGTCCATCGAGCGGAGCAGATCGTCGTCGGTCTCACCCGGGGTGCCGTAGATGAGGTCCAGGCTGACGTGTTCGAAGCCCAGCGCCAGTGCCTCGCGCGCCGCAGCGGCCGAGCGGTTGGGTGTGTGCACCCGGTCGAGCACCCCCAATACCTGCGGAACCACCGACTGCATGCCCAGCGACACCCGGTTGTAGCCGGCCGCCCGGATCTCTTCGAAGAATTCCGGCCAGGTCGACTCCGGGTTGGCCTCGGTGGTGATCTCGGCGTCCGGCGCCAGCGTGAAATGCTCGCGCACCATGCTCAACAGGCTGGTCAGACGTGCACCGCCCAGCAGCGAGGGCGTCCCGCCGCCGACGAACACCGTGTCGACCGTCACCTCCGGCAGCCGGGCCGCCGCCAGTTCGAGCTCGGTACGTAGCGCCGCGAGCCACGCATCCGGGTTGACCCCGCCCAGTTCGGCCGGCGTGTAGGTGTTGAAGTCGCAGTAGCCGCACCGGGTGATGCAGAACGGAACGTGCAGGTAGAGCCCGAACGGACGCCCCGCAACGGGCTGGGTGGCCGGCAGTTCTGCCGGCGCGGCGCGAGAAGCCATGCCAAATCTTGACACGGCGGCGCAGCTCGGGCGTTAATCCCAGCTCAATCCAGGTTTTCCTGATCTGAACACCCAGGTTGCGACGTGGTTTTAATCACCGTGAAATCAAATTTGTCCTGGTGGCACGGCGGGTCCCAATTCATGGCAGAATGGCACCCGTGTCCGCCGCCAACTCGAGCCTGCGTGTAGCGCTGGTAGCGCGGCGGCATATCGACCTCAAGCGCGTTTGCAGCTGTTGCTGTCAGCCTTGACGTCGTAGACCCAGCCCACCCGTACCACCTGCCTGGCTGCCGGATCTGCGCCGCCGGAATCTTCGGTGAGCTGCGCGTGTTCCAGTCGGCATGTCCGCGAAGGAGATCCCCGCATGACCACAGCACGTCCCGCCAAGGCCCCCCGCAACGAGGGTCAGTGGGCGCTGGGTAATCGCGAGCCGCTCAATCCCAACGAAGAGATGAAGCAGGCCGGCGCGCCGCTGGACGTGCGGGAGCGCATCGAGACCATCTACGCCAAAGAGGGCTTCGACAGCATCGACATCAGCGATCTGCGGGGCCGTTTTCGCTGGTGGGGGCTCTACACCCAGCGCGAACAGGGCTACGACGGCTCCTATACCGGCGACGACAACATGGACATGCTCGAGGCCCGGTACTTCATGATGCGGGTGCGCTGCGACGGGGGCGCCCTGTCGACGGCCGCGCTGCGCACGCTGGGCCAGATTTCGACCGAGTTCGCCCGCGACACCGCCGACATTTCCGACCGCGAGAACATCCAGTACCACTGGATCGAGGTGGAGAACGTCCCGGAGATCTGGCGGCGCCTGGACGAGGTCGGGCTGAAGACCACTGAGGCGTGCGGCGACTGCCCCCGGGTGATTCTGGGCTCACCGCTGGCCGGCGAGTCACTGGACGAGGTGCTCGACCCGACATGGGCGATCGAAGAGATCGCGCGCCGCTACATCGGCCAGCCCGAGTACGCCGACCTGCCGCGCAAGTACAAGACCGCCATCTCCGGGCTGCAGGATGTGGTGCACGAGGTCAATGACATCTCGTTCATCGGTGTCAACCACCCCGAGCACGGGCCAGGCCTGGACCTGTGGGTGGGCGGCGGCCTGTCCACCAATCCGATGCTGGGTCAGCGGGTGGGCGCCTGGGTGCCGCTGCAGGAGGTGCCCGAAGTATGGGAAGCGGTGACATCGATCTTCCGCGACTACGGCTACCGGCGGATGCGGGCCAAGGCGCGGTTGAAGTTCCTGATCAAGGACTGGGGCATCGACAAGTTCCGGGAGGTTCTCGAGACCGAGTACCTCAAGCGCCCACTGATCGACGGCCCGGCCCCCGAACCGGTGCCGCACCCGATCGACCACGTCGGCGTGCAACGAACCAAGAACGGGCTCAACGCCATTGGCGCCTCTCCGATCGCCGGGCGGGTCTCGGGCACCATCCTGACGGCGGTCGCCGATCTGGCCGAGCGTGCCGGGTCCAACCGCGTCCGGTTCACCCCCTACCAGAAGCTGGTCATCCTCGACATCCCCGACGACAAGGTCGACGAGACGATCGCCGGTCTCGAGAAGCTCGATCTGCAGACCCGGCCGTCCCATTGGCGCCGTAACCTCATGGCGTGCACCGGTATTGAGTACTGCAAGTTGTCGTTCGCCGAGACCCGGGTGCGGGCGCAGACGCTGGCCCCGGAACTGGAAGCACGACTGGACGACGTCAACTCCCAGCTCGACGTGCCGATCACCATCAACATCAACGGCTGCCCCAACTCGTGTGCCCGAATTCAGGTCGCCGACATCGGTTTCAAGGGTCAGATGGTCGACGACGGCGACGGCAACCCGGTCGAGGGTTTCCAAGTGCATCTGGGCGGCAGTCTGGGACTGGACAGCGGGTTCGGGCGAAAGTTGCGGCAGCACAAGGTGACCAGCGCGGAGCTGGGTGACTACATCGACCGGGTGACGCGCAACTTCCTCAAGCATCGCAACGACGGTGAACGGTTCGCCCAGTGGGCCATTCGGGCCGAGGAGGACGACCTGCGATGACGGAGGCCACCAAGCGGACCGAGGATGAACTGCGCAGGGTGGCGGCGCGCGGAGCGGCCGAGCTCGAGGGCGCCAACGCCACCGAACTGCTGCAGTGGACCGAGGAAAACTTCGGCGGAGTCAACGGACCACGCGGAGGGGCCACCTGCCAGTACGTGGTGGCCTCCAACATGCAGGACGCCGTGCTGGTCGATCTGGCCGCCAAGGTCCGGCCCGGCGTGCCGGTGCTTTTCCTGGACACCGGATATCACTTCGTGGAGACCATCGGCACCCGCGACGCGATCGAATCCGTCTACGACATCCGCGTCCTGAATGTCTCCGCCGAGCACTCGGTGCCCGAGCAGGACAAGCTGTATGGCAAAGATCTGTTCGCCCGCGACCCTGGTGAATGCTGCCGGATGCGCAAGGTGGTCCCGCTCGGTAAGTCGCTGCGCGGCTACTCCGCCTGGGTGACCGGCATCCGTCGAGTCGAGGCGCCGACCCGCGCCAACGCCCCGCTGATCAGCTTTGACGAAGCATTCAAGCTGGTGAAGATCAATCCGCTGGCGGCCTGGTCGGACCAGGACATGCAGGACTACATCGACGAGCACGACGTGTTGGTCAATCCCCTTGTCTACGAAGGCTATCCGTCGATCGGTTGCGCTCCCTGCACGGCCAAACCGGTGGCGGGCGCCGACCCGCGCAGCGGACGCTGGCAGGGGCTGGCCAAGACCGAATGCGGGCTGCACGCGTCGTGACCACCCTTGTACTGACCGCGCACGGCAGCGCCGACCCGCGATCGGCGGCCAACGCGCGCGCCGTCGCGGGACGGCTGACCCGGCTGCGGCCCTTGCTCGACGTCCGAGTCGCGTTCTGCGAGCACAACACTCCCGGCTTGATCGACGTGCTCAACTCCTGCCCGCAGGACGCGATCGTCACTCCCCTGCTGCTGGCCGATGCGTACCACGCGCGGGTGGACATTCCAGCCCAGATCGCGTCCAGCGCTGTCGGTGACCGGGTACGCCAAGCCGGCGTGCTCGGCGAAGACGACAGGC
This sequence comes from Mycobacterium sp. NGS24, assembly GCF_059813065.1. Taxonomy (NCBI): domain Bacteria; kingdom Bacillati; phylum Actinomycetota; class Actinomycetes; order Mycobacteriales; family Mycobacteriaceae; genus Mycobacterium; species Mycobacterium sp. NGS24. The sequence goes on along the minus strand of NZ_JCALDW010000026.1, from coordinate 17,386 downwards.
TGGTGTCGGTGCTGCGCCAGCGGATCGCGGAGCTGGGGGTATCTCGACTCGACCCTGCCGTCGGCGTGCTCGTGGTGGCCATCGGCTCGTCGAACGCGGCGGCGAATGCTCGCACCGCCCAGGTGGCACCCAAGCTGATGGCAGGAACCCGTTGGGCCGCAGCGCAAACCGCGTTTGCCACTCGCCCGGAACTGCCGATGGCCGAATCGCTGGCAGGATTGCGGCGCCGCGGTGCACAGCGGGTCGTCATCGCGCCGTGGTTCCTGGCGCCGGGGCGCATCCCGGATCGGGTCGAGCGCTTCGCACACGATGCCGGTGTCCAGATGGCGGCGCCGTTGGGGGCGCACCGGCTGGTCGCTGCCACCGTGCTGGATCGCTTCGATCAAGCCGCGGCGCAGCGCGTCGCAGCCTGATCGGGTAGTCCCTGGCGGAGCTCGAGCCTGCACTGGTGGCGCCGAGCCTGCACTCAGGCCGTCCTGAAGCCCAGAATCCCGCCCTCACTACAGGCTCGGCGAGGTAGTCGACCGTGGCCGGGCCGATGCTCTACGCCGAGGCGAGCTCCTTGTCGTCCTCGTCGTCAACCGCCGCGTCGACGATCGGCGGCACCCGGGTGGCGCGCACGTAGACCGTGTCGCCCTCTCTCAGCGCCAGCGCCTCGGCGTCACCACGGGTGATCTGCGCGGTGAACGGCCCGCCGCTCGCCGCGCTGGTCAGCTCGACGCGGACCTCGAAGCCCAGCGTGACCACCCGGTCAACGGTCGCTTTCACCACGCCAATCGATTCCGCTGATCCGTCGCCGCCGGCAATCGCCATGTCGGGGTTGCGGCCCACCCGGATGTCGTGCGGCCGGACAAGTGCCCCGTTCAGCGCCGACACCGCGCCCAAAAAGGACATCACGAATGCGTTCGCCGGGGTGTCGTAGACATCGGTCGGGGAACCGACCTGCTCGATGCGTCCCTTGTTGAGCACGGCAATCCGGTCGGCCACGTCCAGCGCCTCGGCCTGGTCGTGGGTGACCAGCACCGTGGTGACATGGACTTCGTCGTGCAGCCGACGCAGCCAGGTCCGCAGGTCCTCCCGCACCTTGGCGTCCAGCGCACCGAACGGCTCGTCGAGCAGCAGCACCTGCGGATCGACGGCGAGCGCCCGGGCCAGCGCCATGCGCTGACGCTGCCCGCCGGAAAGCTGGTTGGGATAACGGTTCTGGAAGCCGCTCAGGCCCACCACCTCCAACAGGTGGTCGACCTTCTCAGCGATCTCGGCCTTGGGCCGCTTGCGGATCTTCAGCCCGTAGGCGACGTTGTTGCGCACCGTCAGATGCTTGAACGCCGCGTAGTGCTGAAAGACGAACCCGATGCCGCGGCGCTGTGGCGGCACCCGGGTGACGTCGCGGCCGTCGATCGTGACGGTGCCGGAGTCCGGTTGGTCCAGGCCGGCGATGGTGCGCAGCAACGTCGACTTGCCGGAGCCACTGGGGCCCAGCAGCGCCGTCAATGAACCTTTGGGCACCACGAAGTCCACATGGTCGAGCGCGACGAAGTTGCCATAGTTCTTATAGGCGTCCCGCACCACGATCGCGTGGCCGGCCTGGTTGTCACCGGTGTTGGTCATTTTCGAATCTCCTTGTCCGGCCTACTTGATTGCCCGTGCCCGCCGCGCATCCAGCGCCACTTGGACGATGAGGACGAGCACGGCAACTGCCATCAACAGAGTCGACAACGCGTAGGCGCCGTACTCTGCGCCCCGGTTGTAGCGGTCGGAAACCAACAGCGTCAGGGTCTGCGACTGCCCCGGCAGGTTGGACGACACCATGATGACCGCACCGTACTCACCGAGGGTGCGGGCAACGGTCAGCACGATGCCGTACGTCAGGCCCCACCGGATCGATGGCAGGGTGATCCGCCAGAACGTCTGCCACCAGCTGGAACCCAATGTCGCGGCGGCCTGTTCCTGGTCGGTGCCCAGTTCGTGCAACACCGGTTCGACCTCCCGCACCACGAACGGCAGGGTGACGAAGATGCTGGCCAGCACGATGCCGGGCAGCCCGAAAATGATCTTCACCCCGAGGTCACGCTCGATGAAACCCAGTGCGCCGCTGGCGCCCCAGAGCACGATCAGGGAGACGCCCACGATCACCGGTGAGACCGCGAAGGGTAGGTCGATGATTGCCTGCAGGACACCTTTGCCGCGAAAACGGTTGCGCGCCAGCACCAATGCCGTCGGGATGCCGAACACCACGTTCAGTGGCACCACGATGGCGACCACCAACAACGACAGATTCAGTGCCGACACCGCCGCCGGGGTGCTGATCCAGTCGAAGAACTGGCCCAGGCCCGGCCGGAAGGTGCGCCACAGGATCAGCGTCACCGGAATGATCAGCAGCACCGCGATATAGGCCAGCGCGGTGTAGCGCAACAGGTAACGCACACTCCGTGATTGATTCACCGGACCGTATCCTCACGCTTTGCCGCCCGACCGCCGACGATGCGCAGCACGAGCAGCACCACGAACGAAATCGAGAGCAGCACAATCGATATTGCTGCCGCACCGGTGCGGTCGTCGTTCTCGATCAGCGTCCGAATCCACTGCGAGGACACTTCGGTCTTGCCTGGCACGGCACCGCCGATCAACACCACCGAACCGAACTCTCCGATGGCCCGGGAGAACGCCAGACCCGCTCCGGACAGCAATGCGGGCAGCAGCGAGGGCAGCACGACCGAGGTGAAGATCTTCGGGCCGTTGGCACCCAGGGATGCCGCGGCCTCCTCGACCTCCCGATCGACCTCCAGCAGCACCGGTTGGACCGCGCGCACTACGAAAGGCAAGGTGACGAAAGCCAACGCCACCCCGACGCCCCATTCGGTGTGCTGCAGATGCAGACCGACAGGGCTGTGGTTGCCGTAGAGCGCCAGCATCACCAGGCTGGCGACGATCGTCGGCAACGCGAACGGCAGATCGATGATCGCGTCCACCAACCGCTTTCCGAAGAAGTTGTCGCGCACCAGCACCCACGCGATGAGCAGGCCGAACACCGTGTTGAGCAGGGTCACTCCGATAGAAATCGTGAGGGTCACCCGCAACGACTCCAACGCGGCGTTGGAGGTGACGGCGAATTGGAAAGCCCGCCACCCCCCGCCGACCGCCTGCCAGACAATCGCGGCCAACGGCAGCAGCACGATCACCGAAAGCCACAGTGTCGCAACGCCGACGCGAAGTGACGTCGTCGGGAGACGGCCGCCGGACCGCACGGGGTCGGGGGCTTCGGCGCCGGGCTGATCGAGCTCGGGTCGGAGCGCCTCGGGGTCAGGAGTAACAGTCACGGTCATCCGGTGACCTGTGTGTAGATCTTGGTGATGAGTCCGGCGCTCTTGTCGAACAGCTTGGGATCTACCGTGCCCCAGCCGCCCAGATCGGCGATGGTCCACAGCTTGGCCGGCAGGGGGAACTCGTTGCGGAACGCCGCGGCGACGGACGGATCGACCGGTCGGAACCCGGCCTGCGCCCATAGTTGTTGCGCCGTCGCGGTGTACTGGAAGTTCTTGAACGCGGTGGCCGCCGGCAGATGCGTGCTGGCGGTGATCACCGCGATCGGATTCTCGATCTTGAAGGTCTGCGGCGGCGTGACGTATTCGACCGGCTTGCCCGCCCGGGCGGCGGCGATGGCCTCGTTCTCGTAGCTGATCAGAACGTCACCGCTGCCCTGGACGAAAACGTCGGTGGCTTCTCGCCCCGATCCCGGACGCAACTTCACGTGCTCCCGCACCAGTCGGTTGATGTAATCGATGCCCCCCTGGTTGTTGCGGCCGCCTTCGCTCTTGACGGCGTACGGCGCCAACAGATTCCACTTGGCCGATCCGGAACTGAGCGGACTCGGGGTGATGACTTCGACACCCGGACGCAACAGATCGTCCCAATCTCTGATGTTCTTCGGGTTTCCTTTGCGCACCACGAAAGTTACCAACGAGCCGAACGGAATGCCTTTGGTGGCATCGGTATTCCAGTCCTTGGAAACCTTGCCGCTTTTGATCAGCCGGGTGATGTCGGGCTCCACCGAGAAATTGACGACATCGGCCGGCTTTCCTTCACCCACCCCGCGCGACTGGTCACCGGAGGCCCCGAAGGAACTGATCACCTGCACGCCGCGGCCCTCTTCAGAAGCGTTGAAGGCCGGAATCACCTTGCTCCAACCAGGTTCGGCGACGGAATAGGCGACCAGGGTGATGCTGGATTTCGCGTTGCCGAGTCCGCCGCCGCCGACGACATCGCTGGGACCGCCGCGGCAGGCCGCGACAAGTCCGACCAGTAGCACCACCGCAACCAGACGTTGGCGGCGCGGGGCGCTCATCATGCTGTTGAACATCTACCGTTGGTGACCTTCCGGTGGGGACTTCGGTTTGCGGTCCCGGGACTGCGGATAGGCGATCAGTCAGAATCGGATAGATTCACGAACTCCATACCAGGCCGCGCACGGGGTTGGGAGTCAGCGACAACAGCGCACGCCCGCCGCGGCGTGGGCCACGGCAGAGATAACGCAACCGGACGCGACCAGGTCGCGTCGCAGAAAGCCGGCTGCTGCGTGCATGTGGCGAGCCTAACAGAGTTCGCGCCGGCGGCAATTCGGCAGCCGAATTACCGGGTGACCAGCCATGCGACGATCACCAGCAGCACCAGAGCGATTAGAACCAGCGTGACGTGCGAACGCGGCATCGAAACTATCCGCGCGTCTCGTCGGTGTGGCGCAGCCGGTGCTGCAGTTGGATTCCCCTGCCCAGCACCGCATCCAGCAACGCAGCGGTGAAGTAGGCCAGCGAGAGCACGATCGGCATCACCCCCAGCGCCTGAAGTACGAAGGGCAGCCCGGAAAGCCACAGCTCCACGCCGTCCCACCAATTCAGGAACCCGGTCACCGGGCCCACCCTAGGCGTCGTGGCCCGCGAAACCAACGCACCCACCGGCCGGGTAACACCTCGGTCGCGAAGGTGGACGACTGACCGGTGAACAGTCGATGATGTCGGGATGGTCCTGCACGCCGATCCCGCAGATTCAGCTGACGACCACCCGGGACCACTCGACGAACCGTCCACCGAACTCGCCACGCTCGACGCAGTGGCCACCGAACTCGAACCCACCGCCCCGTATGTGTCCAGTTCGCCGTCCCGCAACCCGTTCCCGCCGATCGCGGATTACGCCTTCCTGTCCGACTGGGAGACGACGTGCCTGATCTCCCCCGCCGGTTCGGTGGAATGGCTGTGTGTGCCGCGGCCGGACTCGCCAAGCGTGTTCGGGGCGATCCTGGACCGCAGCGCCGGCCATTTCCGGCTCGGTCCCTACGGTGTCTCGGTGCCTTCGGCGCGACGCTACCTACCCGGCAGTCTGATCATGGAGACCACCTGGCAGACCCACACCGGATGGCTGATCGTGCGCGACGCCCTGGTGATGGGCCCCTGGCACGACATCGAACGCCGTTCCCGGACGCACCGCCGGACCCCGATGGACTGGGACGCCGAGCACATCCTGCTGCGCACCGTGCGCTGCGTCAGCGGCACCGTCGAACTGATGATGAGCTGCGAACCGGCCTTCGACTACCACCGCCTCGGCGCCACCTGGGAGTATTCGGCGAAGGCGTACAACGAAGCGATCGCCCGTGCGACCAAGCAGCCCGATGCGCATCCGACGCTGCGCCTGACCACGAACCTGAACATCGGCCTGGAAGGCCGCGAAGCCCGCGCCCGCACCCGGATGAAAGAAGGCGACGACGTGTTCGTCGCGCTGAGCTGGACCAAGCATCCCGCGCCGCAGACCTATGAAGAAGCTGCCCACAAGATGTGGCAAACCACCGAATGCTGGCGGCAATGGATCAACATCGGCAACTTCCCCGACCATCCGTGGCGGGCCTACCTGCAGCGCAGTGCGCTCACCCTGAAAGGGTTGACGTATTCGCCCACGGGTGCGTTGCTGGCGGCCAGCACCACGTCACTGCCGGAGACGCCGCAGGGCGAACGCAACTGGGACTACCGCTACTCCTGGATCCGGGACTCGACGTTTGCGCTATGGGGGCTCTACACCATCGGATTGGACCGCGAGGCCGACGATTTCTTCGCGTTCATCGCCGACGTGTCCGGCGCCAACAGCGACGAACGTCATCCGCTGCAGGTCATGTACGGCGTCGGCGGCGAGCGCAGCCTGGTCGAAGAAGAACTGAACCATCTCTCCGGCTATGACCACGCCCGTCCGGTGCGCATCGGCAACGGTGCCTACGACCAGGTCCAGCACGATATCTGGGGCTCGGTGCTGGACTCCTTCTACCTGCACGCGAAGTCGCGCGAGCAGGTGCCGGAGACGTTGTGGCCGGTACTCAAGCGGCAGGTCGAGGAGGCGATCAAGCACTGGCGGGAGCCCGACCGCGGCATCTGGGAGGTGCGCGGCGAACCGCAGCACTTCACCTCCTCGAAGGTGATGTGCTGGGTGGCGCTGGACCGGGGTGCGAAGCTGGCCGAACGCCAGGGCGAGAAGACCTACGCCCACCAGTGGCGGGAGATCGCCGAGGAGATCAGGGCCGACATCCTGCACCACGGAGTCGATTCCCGGGGCGTGTTCACCCAACGCTACGGAGACGACGCGCTGGACGCGTCGTTGCTGCTGGTGGTGCTGACCCGGTTCCTGCCGCCCGACGACCCGCGGGTGCGCGCCACCGTGCTGGCCATCGCCGATGAACTCACCGAGGAAGGCCTGGTGCTGCGCTACCGGGTGCACGAGACCGACGACGGGCTGTCCGGTGAGGAGGGCACGTTCACCATCTGCTCGTTCTGGCTGGTGTCGGCGCTGGTGGAGATCGGTGAGGTGGCCCGCGCCAAACGGTTGTGCGAGCGGTTGCTGGCCTATGCCAGCCCGCTGCACCTCTACGCCGAGGAGATCGAGCCGCGCACCGGCCGGCACCTGGGCAACTTCCCGCAGGCGTTCACCCACCTGGCGCTGATCAACGCGGTGGTGCATGTGATCAGGGCCGAGGAGGAAGCCGACGGCTCGGGCGCCTTCCAGCCCGCCAACGCCCCCGTTTGACGGCGCGGGATCAGACCAGGGCGCTGATCTTGTCCATCACGGCGCGGGCGATCTGAATCGCGCTGCTGCTCAGGGTCGCCGTGCCCTGATCCGATGAGTTGTCGGTGCTGAAGAAAGCGATCTCCACCTCGACCAGGCAGTTGGCCCGCACCCCGATGGCGCGCGCCATCGGCATCGGGGTGGCGTCCGACAAACTGGCCTGCTCGGAGATGTCAGCTGCCAGCACAGAATCGGCCACCCGGACGTTGCTGATCGTGTCGACGAAGCTGAGTGTGGAACCGGACAGCTGCACCGAGGTCCCCGCGCACTTCTTCCACTGGGTGGTGAACTGCTCGAAGAGCGCGCTCGCGTCGGTGACGGCGGGAAACGTCACCACGCCTTCGGTCACGCTGATGACCTTGACGGAATCAGTTGCGTGCCACCACACCTGGCGTGCCATGTCCTGAACCGGGGCGGATTCGTAGGAGCCTTTCTCCATCTGGGTCACGACGCCGACGCAGGAGGGCGGCGAGGCGGGTCCATACGAGCGCGGCAACTTGTCGCGGCCGCCGTAGCGGGGCGGGAAATCCGAGTCGACCTTGAACGGCTGACCCAGCATGGCAGCCAGCGCGGCATCGTCGAGCAGCACCTCTTTGACGGTTTCGTTCAGCAGTGGGCGCGGTTTGAGTCCCGGTGCGGCGTGCATGGTGCCGGGCACCACATTCGTACATCCCGCCAGTCCCAGGACAAGCGACGAAAGACCCACTAGCCAGCGGTATTTCATGTGTCCGGGCCTCTCTGCCGTCGCTACTTCTTGCCCTTGTCTCCCGCGCTGTCGGTGGAAAGCGCTGCGACAAAGGCTTCCTGGGGCACGTCGACGCGTCCGATGGTCTTCATCCGCTTCTTGCCCTCCTTCTGCTTCTCCAGCAGCTTGCGCTTGCGGGTGATGTCACCGCCGTAGCATTTGGACAACACGTCCTTCCGGATGGCCCGGATGTTCTCGCGCGCAATGATTTTGGAGCCGATCGCGGCCTGAACCGGAACTTCGAACTGCTGACGCGGGATCAGTTCCTTGAGTTTGGTGGTCATCTTGGTGCCGTAGGCCGCTGCGCCGTCCTTGTGGACGATCGCCGAGAACGCGTCGACGGCTTCGCCCTGCAACAGAATGTCGACCTTGACCAACTGGGCTTCCTGTTCGCCCGCCTCTTCGTAGTCGAGGCTGGCGTAACCGCGGGTGCGTGACTTCAACGAGTCGAAGAAGTCAAAGATGATCTCGCCCAACGGCATTGTGTACCGCAGTTCGACCCGCTCGGGCGACAGATAATCCATGCCACCCAGTTCGCCGCGCCGCGACTGGCACAACTCCATGATGGTGCCGATGAATTCGCTGGGGGCGATGATGGTGGTCTTGACGACGGGTTCGTAGACGGTGCGGACCTTGCCTTCAGGCCAGTCCGACGGGTTGGTGACCACGATCTCGGTGTTGTCTTCCTTTTCCACCCGATACACCACGTTGGGCGAGGTGGAGATCAGGTCCAGGTCGAACTCGCGCTCGAGCCGCTCCCGGGTGATTTCCATGTGCAACAGTCCCAGGAAGCCACACCGGAATCCGAAGCCCAGCGCCACCGAGGTCTCCGGTTCGTAGGTCAGGGCGGCGTCGTTGAGCTGCAGCTTGTCCAGGGCGTCGCGCAGATTCGGGTAGTCGCTGCCGTCGACCGGATACAGACCCGAGTAGACCATCGGCCTGGGCTCCCGGTAGCCCGTCAGCGCGTCCTTGGCCCCGTTGCGGGCCGTCGTGACGGTGTCCCCGACCTTGGACTGCCGGACGTCCTTCACCCCGGTGATCAGGTAACCCACCTCACCAACGCCCAGGCCGACGCTGGGCTTCGGCTCCGGCGAGACAATGCCGACCTCGAGCAGTTCGTGGGTGGCGCCGGTGGACATCATCGAGATGCGTTCGCGCGGAGTGATCTTGCCGTCGACCACCCGGACATAGGTGACCACGCCCCGGTAGATGTCGTAAACGGAGTCGAAAATCATTGCGCGGGTGGGGGCCTCAGCGTCACCCTGCGGCGGCGGCACCTCGCGCACCACATGATCGAGCAGATCGGCGACGCCCTCGCCGGTCTTGCCCGACACCCGCAGCACGTCGCCGGGTTCACAACCGATGATGTGGGCGATCTCACCGGCATAGCGGTCCGGGTCAGCGGCGGGCAGGTCGATCTTGTTGAGCACCGGGATGATGTGCAGATCGCGGTCCAGCGCCAGATAGAGGTTGGCCAGGGTCTGGGCCTCGATGCCCTGGGCGGCGTCGACCAGCAGCACCGCTCCTTCACAGGCCTCCAGCGCGCGGGACACCTCGTAGGTGAAGTCGACGTGGCCGGGGGTGTCGATCAGGTGCAGGACGTAGTCGCCTGCGTCGGGCCCATCCTTCAACGCCCAGGGCAACCGGACATTCTGCGCCTTGATGGTGATGCCGCGTTCCCGTTCGATGTCCATCCGGTCCAGGTACTGAGCGCGCATGGAGCGCTCGTCGACCACTCCGGTGAGCTGCAGCATCCGGTCGGCCAGCGTCGATTTGCCGTGGTCGATGTGAGCGATGATGCAGAAATTCCTGATCTGCGCCGGCGCGGTGAACGTCTTGTCGGCGAAACTGCTGATGGGAATCTCCTGGTCGGGCGGATTATGGGTATGCCCAGCGTATCCGTGCAGAACAGCCGGGACACAATCACGCGTCTATGCTGCGAGCATGGCACCGGGTAAGAAGTCGTCCGGCAAGTCACAGTGGAGGACGTTCCAACGATTTGCGGAGAATCTCGTCAACGAGGCTCCGAGGGTGGTGCAGCGCCTGCAGAACACGCAGGAGACGCTGCGGACCATCCAGCAGGCCGTAAAGATCACCGCGAACGTGATGGCGATGGGTCTGCCGGGCCCGCCGGCGGAGATCACCGCGGGTCGACCCGTGACGAACACGAGCTTTCCCACCGCGCACCGGGCCCGCAGGGTGAGTTACGCGCCCAACCTCGACGGTCGCGCCGATCCCGGCGAGATCGTGTGGACGTGGGTGGTCTACGAAGACGACCCCACCCGCGGGAAGGATCGGCCCGTGCTGGTCGTGGGTCGGGATCGCAGCGTGCTGCTCGGTCTGATGCTGTCCAGCCAGGAACAGCACGCCGACGATCGGGACTGGGTCGCCATCGGGTCCGGCGCGTGGGATTACGAGGGCCGGCAGAGCTGGGTGCGGCTAGACCGGGTGCTCGACGTGCCCGAGGAGGGCATTCGCCGCGAGGGGGCCATCCTGGACCGCGAGATCTTCGATGTGGTGGCGGCGCGGCTGCGCAGGGAATACTCCTGGCGCTGAGGTTTGCGCCCTTGCTGCACTGACTCTGCGTCAGCGGCAGGACGTGCGGGAAGGCACCACCCTCAGCGCAGCGTCAACGCCAGCGCCCCCGGGCCGGAGGTGAGCTCGCTCAACCCTGGGTGATGTAGGACTGCAACTGTTGCTGCTCGGCCTCGAGTTCGCCCATCCGCGTCTTGACCACGTCGCCGATGCTGACGATGCCGATCAGCTTCCGACCGTCGAGCACCGGCACGTGGCGTACCCGGTTCTCGGTCATCAGCACGCTGATCTCGTCGACCGTGTCCGACTTCGTGCAGGTGGCGACGGCGCTGGTCATGATCTTGGACACGGGCCGTGACAGCACGCTGGCGCCGTGCGTGTGCAGTTGACGTACCACGTCGCGCTCGGAGACGATGCCGACCACACCCTGGTCGCCGACCACCACCATGGCGCCGATGTTCTGCTCTGCCAGACCGGCCAGCAGTTCCCGGACCGTCGCGTCGGGGTTGATCGTGGTCACCGCCGCCCCCTTATTCCGCAAGACATCCGAGATCCGCATCTAACCTCCCGTGGGTTGTGATCCGATTCACACAGGCTACGACTTCCTGGCGTAGCGGAAAAGCCGCTGTCCGAAGCTGTGATCCGCTGCAGCGAAACCGTCACTGCATCTTGACTGCGGCGATCGCGGGACTACTGCTCAGCGCACCGGCTTGCAAGGATGGAGCCATGATCGAGGTCACCCTGCTCGGCACCGGCAGCCCCATTCCCGACCCGAACCGCGCCGGACCCGCCACCCTGGTCCGGGCCGGCGGCCAGGTATTCCTGATCGATTGCGGGCGCGGGGTGTTGCAGCGCGCAGCGGCGGTCGGGGTCGGTGCCGCGGGTTTGACGGCGCTGCTACTCACCCACCTGCACAGTGACCACATCGCCGACCTCGGCGACGTGCTGATCACCGGCTGGGTCAGCAACTTCGCACCCGATCCGGCGCCGCTGCAGATCATCGGTCCGCCGGGCACAGCGCCGGTGGTGGACGCCACCCTGCAAGCCTTCGGTCACGACATCGGCTACCGGATTGCACATCACGCGGATCTGAACGCGCCACCGCCGATAGAGGTCCACGAGCACACCGCGGGCCGGGTATGGGACCGCGACGGCGTGACCATCGACGTGGCACCCACCGACCACCGTCCGGTGGCGCCAACGATCGCATTCCGAGTCGAATACGACGGCGCCGCGGTGGTTCTGGCGGGCGACACCGTCCCGTGCGACACCCTGGACGAATTGGCCAGTGGCGCAGACGCATTGGTGCACACGGTGGTCCGCAAAGACATCCTCTCCCAGGTCCCGCAGCAGCGGATCAGGGATGTCTGCGACTACCATTCCTCAGTGCCGGAGGCGGCCGCGACGGCGGCGCGCGCCGGGGTCGCGACCTTGATTCTGACGCACTACGTGCCGGGTCTGGTGCCGGGCCAAGAGGGGCAGTGGCGGGACCTGGCGGCCGGCGAGTTCACCGGACGGATCGAGCTGGGTGACGACCTGCACCGGGTCGAGGTACACGCACGATGAGCACAAGACCCGAAATGGGTGTCCAGGGGCTCGCCGCGAGGTACGATCCGCTCCTGCCGTTGTTGAAATTAGGTGCGCGATGTCATGGTTTGCCGCGGAGCCGGAGGCGATAGCCGCTGCGACCAGCAGCCTGGCCGAGATCGGTTCGACGCTCGATGCGGCCAACGTCAGCGCGGCGTCGCCTACCACCGGTGTTCCCGCGGCCGCCGCTGATCAGGTCTCCGCGGCCGTCGCGTCATTCTGGGGCACGCACGCGCAGGGATACCAGCAGATCAGCGCCCAGATGGCGGCGTGTCACGACCAGATCATGCAGGGACTGGCCGCCGCGGGCGAGTCGTACGCCGGCACCGAGGCGGCCGTAGCCCAGCCGCTGCAGGGCATCAACGCCCCCGCCAGACATCTGCTGGGCGGCCGCTGATCGACTCGGTCGGCTAAGCGAGTCTGGTGATCTCGACTTCCACGTCGAGGTCCGTCGCGCCCAGGCCGGAGTAGATACCCTTCAGCGGCGACACGTCGGCGTAGTCACGGCCCACTCCCACACTGATGTACTGCTCGGTGATTTCGGTGTCGTTGGTGGGGTCCCAGTTGCACCAGCCACCCGTCCAGGCCTGGATCCAGGCGTGGCTGCGACCCTCGATCGCCTTGCCGACGGCGGCATCCCGCTTGGGGTGCAGGTAACCGGATACGTACCGGCCGGGAATTCCCATGCTGCGCAACACAATCAACGTCAGATGAGCGAAATCCTGACAGACGCCCTTGCCCTGCTCCAGCGCATCCAGGCCGGAGGATCGCACCCCGGTGGTGCCGGGTAGATAGTCCAGTTCGCTGCGCGCCCAGCGGGCTGCTGCGACCACGGCGTCGGCCGGCTCGTGGTTCTTCATGATCCGCTTGCCCACCGCGGCGACCCGCTTGCTGAACGGGGTGTAGTCGGTGGGGCGCAGTACCTCGTCGAACCGGTCGATCACCGCCAACGACTGCAGTTCCTTCCAGCTTGTCTTGTCCGTTGGCACCTCGGGGCGTTCGGTTTCCACCACCGACGACGACGTCACCGTGAGCTCGGTGTGCGGGGCGTGCAGGTCGAAAGCCGTGACGGCGGTGCCCCAGTAGTCGATGTAGCGGTAGGAGCGGGTCGCCGGGATGGTCTCGACCCGGTTCAGGACGACGTTCTGCCGCGTGTTGGACCGCGGTGTCAGCCGCGCCTCGTTGTACGACGCAGTCACCGGCGACTGGTACGCATACCCGGTGGTGTGCACCACCCGCATCCGCCACATCAGGATTCTCCTTGACTCTGCACGAGCTCACCGCGCTGTCGGGCATCCGTCCACGCCACCCATGGCGCGGCGTGAAAGTACTGCAGCGCCAACGCTTCTCCCACGTCGTGGCATGTCTTCTGCAGGCCGCCCAGCCGATTTTCAAGGGTCTCCAGCAGCACGCCGGGCTGCAGGAATTCCAATTCACTGCGCGCCTGACCGAGCAGTCGCTGCGCCTCGGAGGTGGCGCCCACGCGGCTCTGCGGATTGTGCAGCAACTCTTCGAGGTTGTGTTCGGCGAGCTTCAGTGAGTAGAAGACCGAACGCGGGAAAAGCCGGTCCAGCAACATGAATTCGACGACCCGGCCCGCGTCCAGCGCCCCCCGGTAGGTGCGCAGGTACGTGTCGTGCGCACCGGCTGAGCGCAGCAGTGTGACCCAGGCCGGCGACGAGGCACTGTCCCCCACCCGCGAGAGCAGCAGTCGCACCGTCATGTCGACCCGCTCGATCGCACGGCCGACCACCATGAAGCGGTACCCGTCATCGCGGGACAGGGTGGAGTCGGCCAGACCGGCGAACATGGCCGCCCGGCCCTCGATGAACGACAGAAACTCGTGTGGCCCAAGGCGTTTGGCCGCCCGCTCCCGTTCCGGCAGGGCATGGTAGGTGGTGTTGATGCACTCCCATGTCTCGCTGGACGTGACTTCCCTTGCCGACCTGGCGTTTTCACGAGCCGCCGAGATGGCGTCGACGATTGAACAGCCGCCTTCGGTATTGGGACTGAACGCCACCAAATCGGTCAACGACCAGACGTCGAGCCGGTGTTGGGGAGGTTCGATTCCCAGCACCTTGAGCAATAGCCGGGAAGACCGGTCCGGATCGACGCTGGATTCTTCGAGCAGGTGGTGTACGGCCACGTCCAGGATTCGCGCGGTGTCATCGGCGCGTTCCACATAGCGCCCGATCCAGTACAGGGCTTCGGCGTTGCGGGCAAGCATCAGTCGATCGCTTTCTGTTGCTGCTGTTGCTGTTGCTGTTCGTCCATCGGCTGCTGGATCGGTTGGGATTTCGTCCTTGCGGGGCGCGCGACCTCGGAGTTCTGCTCGGGCACGGCCCGCGGCAGCGAGCGCACCACCTGCGCGCGGCCCAGCTCGCGGGCGGCCACCGACGTGCGTGGCGCCAGCACCCAGGTGTCCTTGGAGCCGCCGCCCTGGCTGGAGTTCACCACCCGGGATCCTTCGACCAGCGCCGTGCGGGTCAGCCCGCCGGGCAGCACCCACACGTCGTCGCCGTCGTTGACGGCGAACGGCCGCAGGTCGACGTAGCGCGGTGCCAGCGAGTCGCCGATCCGGGTCGGCACGGTGGACAGTTCCATCACCGGCTGAGCGATCCAGGAGCGAGGATCGTCGCGGATCTTCTTGGCCAGGGCGGTCAACTCCTTCTCCGACGCCTCCGGCCCGAAGACGATGCCGTACCCGCCGGAACCCTCGACCGGTTTGACCACTAGCTCCCGGATCCGGTCCAGCACCTCTTCGCGTTCGTCGTCCAGCCAGCAGCGATAGGTGTCGACGTTGGCCAGCAGCGGTTTCTCCCCGAGGTAGTACTCGATGATGGTGGGCACATAGGTGTAGACGAGTTTGTCGTCGCCCACACCGTTGCCGATCGAGCTGGAGATGACGACGTTTCCGGCACGTGCCGCGTTGACCAGTCCCGCCACCCCGAGCACCGAGTCGGCGCGGAACTGCAGCGGGTCCAGGAAGGTGTCGTCGATGCGCCGGTAGATGACGTCGACCTGCCGTTCGCCGGCAGTGGTGCGCATGTAGACCTGGTTATCGCGACAGAACAGGTCACGACCTTCGACCAGCTCGACACCCATCTGGCGGGCCAGCAGCGAGTGTTCGAAATAGGCCGAGTTGTAGACGCCGGGGGTCAGCACCACCACGGTGGGATCGGCCTCGTTGGTGGCCGCCGACTTGCGCAAGGCCCGCAGCAGGTGTGAGGCGTAGTCGTCGACGGTGCGCACCCGGTGCGTGGCGAACAGATTGGGAAAGACCCGCGCCATGGTGCGCCGGTTTTCCATGACATACGACACACCCGAGGGTGAGCGCAGGTTGTCCTCGAGGACCCGGAAGTCGCCCTTCTCATCGCGGATCAGGTCGATGCCCGCCACGTGGATACGCACCCCGTTGGGCGGAACGATGCCGACGGCCTCGCGGTGAAAATGCTCGCAGGAGGTGATCAGCCGACGCGGGATGACGCCGTCGCGCAGGATTTCCTGATCGCCGTAGATGTCGTCGAGATACAACTCGAGAGCCTTGACGCGCTGGGTGATGCCGCGTTCCAGCCGGGTCCACTCGGCGGCCGAGATGACCCGAGGCACCAAATCCAGCGGAAAAGGGCGCTCCTGGCCGGACAGCGAGAACGTGATGCCCTGATCGATGAAGGCCCGGCCCAGCGCATCGGCGCGGGCTTTGAGCTCCGAGGCATCGGTGGGCGCCAGTTCGTTGTAGATGCCTTTGTAGGGACCGCGGACGTTGCCGTGCGCGTCGAACATCTCGTCGAACGCCAACGAGTAAGCGGCGTCTGAGGTGTTGTAACCCTCGAAAATGCGCTCGGAGCGGACCGGTGACCGCCGCCTGGACGGCTGGACCTGATTGGCAAGACTCACCTGTGTCACTCTGCCTCAATCCCCCCACTCCGGCTGACCCGGAGTTCGTCTTTTGGGCGAAAACGTAACCGACTGATAACCTGGGCAGTCGCTATCGGGTTGCTTACCCCGGGCAAAGCCAAGTCGAAACGAAATAAGGAACTGACGCGTGGCCAACATCAAGTCGCAGCAGAAGCGCAACCGGACTAACGAGCGCGCCCGGCTGCGCAACAAGTCGGTGAAGTCTTCGCTCCGTACGGCCATTCGCGCCTTCCGCGACGCGGCCCACGCCGGCGAGAAGGAAAAGGCCGCCGAGCTGCTGGTCTCGACCAGCCGCAAGCTGGACAAGGCCGTGAGCAAGGGCGTCATCCACAAGAACCAGGCCGCCAACAAGAAGTCGGCGCTGGCCCGCTCGCTGCACAAACTCGGCTGACCACCCCCTCGGCGGGCGGTATTCAGCTCGAGGCCAACTCCGCCACCTGCCGCACCGCGGACTCCAAGGCGTAATCGGCGACCGCGACGGCCCCTTTCACATTGGCGTTGAGGGTCGCCACCACCTGCATCGCAACGGCCAATCGGTCGCGTGACCACCGCCGTGCCTGCTTCTGGGCTTTCTGCACCCGCCACGGCGGCATCTTCAGTTGCCCGGCCAGCCGATAATGATCGCCGGACTGCGCCGAGACCAGGCCGATGGTGTGCACGGCTTCGGCGAGCGCGTCGGCCAGCACCACCAGCGGTTCACCGCGCATCATCGCCCAGCGCAGCGCCTCCGCGGCGCCCGCCACATCACCGGCCACCGCCTTATCGGCGATGTCGAACCCCTTCACCTCGGCTTTGCCGCTGTGGTAGCGGCGCACCGCCGCGGCGTCCACGTCGCCGTTGGTGTCGGCGACCAGCTGCGAGCAGGCCGACGCAAGTTCGCGCAGGTCGGATCCGACGGCATCCAGCAGGGCCGTCACCGTCTCGTCGTCGACCTTGGCCTTCAGCGAGCGGAATTCTTTACGGACGAAATCGGTCCGTTCGCCGGCCTTCGTGATCCTGGCGCAGGGATGGACCTGAGCGCCCAGCGACCGAAGCTCACCGGCCAGCGCCTTGGCCCGGCCACCACCGGAATGCACCACCACCAGCACAGTGCCGGCCGGGAGGTCCGCGGCAGCCGACGCGACCAGCGCGGCCGCCTCCTTGCCCGCCTCGGCCGCGGCCTCGAGCACGACGATCCGTTCCTCGGCGAACAGTGAGGGGCTCAACAACTCGGTGAGCTCGTAGGTGCTGACGTCACCCGCCCGCATCCGGTCCACGGGCACGTCAGCCCCGGGGGTGCGGCGTCGCGCCGCCTGCACGATCTGCGCGACCGCCCGCTCGATGAGAAGTTCCTCTTCCCCCAGCACCAGGTGCAGCGACGAATCCTCGGTCACGCCACGATGGTGTCACGAAGCAGCGACAGCCACGGAATTCGGTGGCGACCCGCCGCACCCGGCTACCCCGCGCTTGCGATCGCCACGCGAACATGGTGGCGACCCGCCGCACCCGGCTACGCCGCGCTTG
>NZ_JCALDW010000025.1:0-72909 GCF_059813065.1 Mycobacterium sp. NGS24 | reverse complement strand
TCATCACAGCCTGGCGTTCATGCCGGGACAGACCCCCAGCGGCATCGTGCACCTGATGGTCGAGGTGGGCGAAGCCGACGACGTCGGGCTGTGCCTGGATCGGGCATTGCGCAGAAAGGTGCCGATGTCGGCGACTCTGGGCCGCCACGTCAACGACCTGATGCTGTCCTTCTACATGAAGACACCCGGTGGCTTCGATGTCGAATTCGGTTGTGAGGGAAGACAAGTCGAGGATCACGACTGGATCGCGCGGGAGAGCACCGCGGTGAGTCTGTGGGGTCACGACTTCTCGGTCGGGTTCAAGAGCTAGCCGTGAGCGCTGCGCCGATCGACCCGCGAACGTTCCGCAGCGTGCTGGGTCAGTTCTGCACCGGCATCACCATCATCACCACCGTGCACGACGACGTGCCGATCGGCTTCGCCTGCCAGTCCTTCGCGGCGCTGTCGCTGGACCCGCCGCTGGTGTTGTTCTGTCCGACCAAGGTGTCGCGTTCCTGGCAGGCAATCGAGGCCAGCGGACGGTTCTGCGTCAACGTGCTGACCGAGGGCCAGCAGCACGTGTCGGCACGGTTCGGCTCCAAAGAGCCGGACAAGTTCGCCGGAATCGACTGGCGCCCATCAGAGCTCGGGTCTCCGATCATCGAAGGGTCGCTGGCCTACATCGATTGTGCTGTCGCGTCCGTGCACGACGGCGGTGACCATTTCGTGGTGTTCGGTGCGGTCAACTCGCTGTCTGAGGTCCCCGAGATCAAGCCGCGGCCGTTGTTGTTCTATCGCGGCGATTACACCGGCATCGAACCGGACAAGACCACACCGGCCCAATGGCGTGACGACCTGGAAGCGTTCCTCACCACCACCACCGACGACACCTGGCTCTGACAGACCCTGTCGGGCCATTCCCAAAACTTGGGAAAATCAAATACGGTGTCAAATGATTGGACTTTTCCTCAGTAGTATTCGACAAGAAAATATTCACCATTGCCTTTTTCGAAATCGGGTTTTAATTTTCGTGGTGCGGCGTTCATGGTGTCCGGAACGTCGCATTAACCGACCCCACAGGTCCGATCCAGAAAAGGTATGACATGTCAATCGAAGCAACTGAAGGCCGCGTCAGCGAACTCCGAGAACGGGAGGCCGCGCAGGAGGCGTGGGATTGGATCGTCGACCTCAAAGAGCGGGCGAAAACAGACAGTGCCGCCGCCGAAGCCGAACTCGACGCGATTTTCCGCCACGGCACCGCGCCCGGTGACCTGGACGGACCCACCGACGGGATCCTGGTGATGACCACCACCAACGCCGTCGTCGATGCGGCCGCCCGGTTGGTGACCAGCCTGTGGATGCCGTGGCAGGGTAAACGGTTCGACCTGTCCGCGGGCACCGGCGACAACCGCATGACCAACAACGCCAAGCTGCCGTCCAAGCTGTTGTGGCCGCTGTACAAGATGAAGGACACGGCCGGCGGCAAGCTCGCCTTCGACTTCAAGACCTACCAGGACGCCGGCAAGCTGGACCCGGACGTGCAGGTCATGGTCATCGACTACGCCGACGTCAAGGAGAACCCCTACGTCATCATCCGCAGCATCCGCGACGAGCTGGTCGAGGTGGTGCCCGGTACCTATCTGGGCAAGATCTTGTACCGGCTGCCCCGCGAGCGGTACGAGATGATCGGCTTCTTCGCCCTGCGGACCTAGCCCTCGGCCGGCTCAGGCCCGGTCGTCGGCTTCGACGGCCGGGTCGTAGCCGGGCAGGCCCAGCTCCTCGCGCATGAGTTCGGCGGTGCGTTCGGCGAACATCGAAATGGTCAGGAACGGGTTGACGCCGATAGCCCGCGGGATCACCGATGCGTCGCAGACGTAGAGCCCGTCGTAGGTGCCGCCGTCGGGCCGGAACACCCGTCCGGCGTGGTCGACCACGCCGGCGTCGACGTTGTCGGCGGTGGTGCAGCCGCCCATCGGGTGCGCGGTGATCAGGTGCTTGCCCAGAAAGCGCGTGTCCCAGCGCGGGTTCTTGATGTAGGTGCCGCCGATGGCCTCCACCGCCGGCTGCAGCACGGCGTCCACGTCCTTGTAGACGCGCTCGGTGGGGGCACCCGGCCAGTCGACCTTGACGGTGCCGTTCTTGCGCAGCACCAGCTCTCCGTCGGAGTTGTCGTGCACCATGATCAGGAAGCCGAGCGAATGGTTCATCGCCCCGTCGGTGTTGAACGCGATGTCGCGGCGCCACCGCTCCAGCTTGGCCTTGCGGTAGTCGCGGTAGCTGGTCGCGGCCAGCCCCATCAGCCCGAACCGGAAGCTGTCGATCAGGGCGCGCGGCAGCGAAAGGTCCTGGACGGTGAAACGTTTGCGCAGGTCCGACTGGTCGGCGCCGAAGCGCATCGCCGCGGTGATGCTGGGTCCGCACGCCAGCAGTGAGCGTGGTGGTCCGTCGGTGGTGGCCCAGGTCTGGGTGTCGGTCTGCATGTCGGTGTTGTAGGCGATACCGAAGTTGTCGCCATTGCCACTGAAGTTCTTGCCCACCCGCGTCGAGAGCTGCAACCCGGCCTGAGCGGACCTGAGCAGGATTCCGTTACTGCCGAGGGTGCCTGCCGAGACCACTACGCGACGCGCGACGACGGCGGTGACGCCACCGGCACCCTTGTTGCCGGTGCGGCGCGTGATCACCCGCCACCGTCCGTCGTCGGTTGCCTCGATGCGCTGTGCCTCGAAACCGGCGAACAGCTCGACGCCGTAGTGGGCGGCCATTGGCAGGTAGTTGGTCATCAACGTGTTCTTCGAACCGGTGTTGTCACCGGTCCCGTCGCCGCCGTGGTTGGGGCACCGCCGGCGTTGCACGCCGTACTTGGTGACCCGGTCCTCGGTGCTGACCGTGATGTTGAGCAGCTCCAGTTGGGCGCCGGCGTTCTTGGCGATCTGGGTGAACGCCTCGACGCGGCGCAGCGGCACATTCTCGGCGTAGGGGAAGGCGCCGAGCATCTTGCGGGCCCGACCGTAATACGTTTCGAGGCCGCCCACGCCAGCGCGCTGCCGCTCGACCAACCGCTGGAACTCTTTCGGCCACGACGCCAGGAAGACCTCCCGGTCGGGCACGATCGCCACATTGAAGTTGATCAGTGAGGTACCGCCAAGGCCGTTGGCGTGAATGACGTCGATGGTCTTGAAACGTTCGAGCTCGATCAGACCGAGCGGGTTCAGCGGCGACCGCAGCTCGGCCGCCGCCGCTTTCTCCGACTCCGGAAATGTGCCGGTCGGCCGCTCCGACCCACGCTCGAAGACGGCGATGTCGAGCTTGCGGCCGGCGCGCGCATTCGCCACACCCAGGCGCGCGGCGGTGATCGCGCCTCCGTAGCCCGAACCGAGGATCACCACGTCGTACTCGCTGCGCATCGCTTCCGGCGGTGTCGCCAGACGGGCAGCGGTGAGCGGGGCCGGATCCACCATGACGACAACCTCCAATTTCGGGGACCGCTAAATGTGTAGCGCAGCGTAAACCCCGCTACCACCTCTCCACCATGGTTCGAAGCAAATTAATCGACCAATCTTTCCGTGTTGACTCAGCGGTGTTCACCGGCGCCGACTGCGGCTTTTGTAAAGAAGTTTGACAGCCGCATTCGCGCGGTGCTTGTCGAGCTGCTTTACACCGCAAAAAAATTGAAAAGAAGGCTCGCATTAGTAATGCCTGGTGTGTACTCTGCGAACTCAACAACAATCGTCCAGCCCTCCCAATGCATCCATGTGATCGGGGATTTGTCATGCCTTTTTCAGCTGCCTGCCGGACTGCCCGGGCCGGCGTGCGGAAGGAGACGGCCGGTGGTCGCTAGTGCGCAAGTGCTGACGGTGCCGCCCCGGCCCCCGGCGTCCCCGCTGCGCCGTCGCTCGCCGGTGTTCGGCACGTTCGCCAGGGGCGCCCGCCGCGTGGTGGGCAAGGCTGACGGCTCGGTGCAGTCCCTGGGCCGGTTCTTCGAGCTGGCGGCGCAGGCCGTCGGGTACCTGCTCACCGACCTGTGCCGGCTGCGCCACCCGTGGCGAGACACCCTGCAGCAGGCGGCATTCATCGTCAGTGTCACCGCCGTTCCGGCGCTGCTGATCTCGGTTCCGTTCGGGGTCATCGTCGCGGTGCAGGTGGGCAGCCTGATCCAGCAGGTCGGTGCGACGTCGATCTGCGGGGCGGCCGGCGGTCTGGGTGTCATCCGGCAGGCCGCGCCGATCGTGGCGGCGCTGCTGCTCGGTGGAGCGGCCGGCGCAGCGGTGACCACCGACCTGGGCGCGCGCAGCATCCGCGACGAGGTGGACGCGCTGCGGGTGATGGGCATCGACCCGGTGCAGCGCCTCGTCACGCCCCGGCTGGCAGCGATGATCCTGGTGGCGCCGTTGTTGTGTGTCTTCATCATCTTCATGGGCCTGTCGGCCGGTTACGTCATCAACGTCGGGTACCAGTCCGGCACCCCGGGCAGTTATATCGCTTCGTTCGGATCCTTCGCCAGCACAGCCGATCTCGTGGTGGCGCTGCTCAAGACCTGGCTCTTCGGGGTGATCGTCACGCTGATCTCCTGCCAGCGCGGCCTGGAGGCCAGCGGTGGCCCGCGCGGGGTGGCCGACGCGGTCAACGCAGCGGTGGTGCTCGGCGTAGTCACCGTCTTCCTGCTCAATCTGGTGATCACCGAATTCGTCACCATGTTCATGCCGACGAAGGTGGGCTGATGGCTACCCCGTCGAGATACCTGCCGCACGGATTGGCGACCGCGGTCCGGTTGCCCCTGGCCGCCGCGACCAGAAGTATGTCGGTGTTCGAGCGCCTCGGGCATCAGGCCAGCTTCGTGGTGCTTGCGCTGGCTGCCATCCCGCGGACCCTCACCCGCTACCGCCGCCACATCGGGGTTGTGCTGGTCGACATGATCTGGGGGAACGGATCATTCATCGTCGGAGGCGGAACGGTCGGGGTGCTGGTCTTCATGGGCGCCGCGATCGGGGCGTCGGTCGGGATCGAGGGTTACGCGGCGCTCGACATGGTCGGCATGGGGCCGCTGACCGGCTTCATCTCCGCCTACGCCAACACGCGGGAGATGGCGCCAATGATCGCGGCCATCGGTTTCGGTGCGCAGGCCGGCACCCGGATGACCGCCGAGATCGGCGCGATGCGGGTCTCTGAGGAGATCGATGCCCTGGAGGTACAGGGCATTCAGTCGATTCCGTTTGTGGTCACTCCACGCGTCATCGCCAGCGTGATCACCATCGTTCCGCTGTATCTGATGGCGCTGGTGCTCAGCTACCTGTGCTGCGCGCTGGTCGTCAACGTCGTGCACCACCAATCCACGGGCACCTACTCCCACTACTTCGACGCGTTCATCCAACCGTCGGATGTGCTGTTGTCGGTGCTCAAGGCGGCGATCTTCGTCCTGCTCATCGTCGCCATCCACTGCTATGAAGGCTATTACGCCGGCGGTGGGCCCGAAGGCGTCGGGCAGGCATCCGGTCGCGCCATCCGGGCCAGCCTGATCTCCGTCGTCATCGCTGACATGGTGCTGACGCTGGTCTTCTGGGGCAACAACCCGGGCCTACGGTTGTCGGGGTAGCACATGACATTTCGAGAACTGATCGCGCTGGGAGCAACTGCGCGGACGTTGCGAATCCGCGGTGTGGCGGTCGCCGCCGTGTTCACCGGCATTGGCGTCCTGCTCTACCAGACCGCAGACGGGGCCTACGACAACACCTTTCGGCTGACCGTTGTCGCCGACACGATCGGTGAGGGCCTGGCGCCCGGCGCCGAGGTGAAGTTCCACGGCCTGGCCATCGGGTCGGTCAAGGAACTGGAATCGGCCGGTTACAACCGGCAACGCATGACGGTGCTGTTGGACCCGCAACAGGCCCGGGCGCTGACCACCGCCACCAAAGCCAGGTTCACCTCGTCGAACGTGTTCGGCACCGCAGCGGTCGAACTCGTCAGCGACGGCAATGGTCCCCCGCTACGGCCCGATCAAACCCTGGTGATGAGCGTCGATGCGCAGGCTGCCTCCATCACCGGGCTGTTGCGGCAGGGTCAGAAACTGAGTCGAAGCTTCGACACCCCCGAATTCGAGCACGTCGTCGAGGTGCTGCGCCGGCACGCCGGCATCATCGAACCGGTCGCCAGGGCCGGCTCAGACCTGGCCAGGATCATCTCCGATACCAAGACCATGCCTGTCGCACAATCACTTTCGGTACTGGCGTCGTTCGTCAGCGGTCTCAACGACACGCTGCCCGCGGTCGGTCAGACGACCGGCCTGCTCGACGGGCTCACGCCGCTGGTAGCGGCCGGCGGTGTTGATCGCACCAACCGGGTCTTCACCCAGACCGGTCAGCTGTTGATCGACGTCGGTCAACTGTCGGCGCGACACAACACCTGGATCGCTGCGCTGGTCAACGCGATCATGAATGTCGGAATCCCGGCCTCGTTCGCCGCCGGCAGCCTGGCGCCCGCCTATGACCGGCTTTCCGGGCTGCTCGACCGCTTCGGTGGCGCATTCGTAATCGACGACGGACAGGTGAAGCTGCGCACCGAAGTCAGTGTGGCGCCGGGCCGATGAGAAACCTTGCCAGACCCGCATTCTGGGTGACGCTGTTCACCGCAGTGGCCACGGTGTGTGCCATTCTGTTGCTCAGCGCGCTGCGCAACCCGGTCACTGGAGCGGTATCGCACTATACGGCGACGTTCACCGACGTCTCCGGACTCGACGTCGGCAACGACGTCCGCATCTCGGGGGTCCAGGTCGGAAAAGTCGAGGCCATCCGGCTCGACGGCCGCAATGCCCAGGTCTCCTTCAGCTCACTCGACGAACACCCGTTATACCGCAACACCATTGCGGCGGTGCGCTACCAGAACCTGCTGGGCCAGCGTTACGTGGAACTGGTCCAGACGTCACCGGGGGGTGTGACGCCCGGCGACCGGCTACCCGACGGCTCCACCATCCCGGTGGGACAGACCGTGCCGTCGTTCGACATCACCAAGCTGTTCAACGGGTTTCGCCCCGTCTTCCAGACCCTCGACGCCGCGCAACTCAATCAGTTCGGGGAGAATCTGCTGCGGTTGATCCAGGGCGACGAGACCGGAATCGGGCCGGTGTTGCGCGATCTCGACACCATCTCCAAGTACGCGGTCAACCGCCAGGCCGTGATCACCGTGCTGCTGCGCAACCTCAGCGATTTGTCCCGAGACCTCGGCGGCAAGTCGCAGCAGCTGTTCAATCTCATTGACGCGCTCAACGATGCGCTGACCACCTTCACTGCCAAAGCCGAGGCGTTCCGCACTTCGATCGACATCGAACTACCCATGATGCGCAGCCTCGTGCACCTGTTGCAGAGCGCCGAACAAGGTTTCGACGCGTCGACATCGCCGCTGTACGGGCTCGCCACCCGGTTGTTCCCGCAGACCCCGACGGTGATCGCCGGCCTGTCCCTGACGCCCACCCTGATCCAGGGCCTGCGTGACTCCCTGGTCGACGACCAGCGGCCCGCCTACTCCTGCTCCAACGGCGAGGTCCACCTCCCCGGCATCGGCGAAGTGTCCTTCGCGCAACAGGATTTGGTGGTGTGCAGATAGTGGCACTCTGGTTCCGTCACCGGCGCGCGCTTGACGATCGCGCCGAAGCAGCCCGCACCCGACGGCTGGGAGTCGTCGGCCTCTGCGCGATCCTGGTGGCACTGGTCACCACCGGCCTGGCTTACGTCAATCCGACCGGGCAAGCCGGGTACACGGCGCATTCCAGCACCTCCGGCGGGGTGCGGTCCGGCGACGAGGTTCGCATCGCCGGGGTTCCGGTCGGAAAGGTCACCAGTGTCGCATTGAACCGGGCGCTGGTCGAGGTGAAGTTCGACATCAAGCGCTCGGTGGCCATCGGTTCGGACTCCACCCTGGACATCCGGCTGCTGACCCCACTGGGTGGCCACTACGTGTCTCTCGACCCGCAGGGCAGCAAACCGTTGGGGGACAACGTGATTCCCCCGCATCATGTCAAGACGCCGTTCCAGGGAAATGACATCATCCAGGCCGTCACGCCCTTCATCAGGGATGTCAACGGCCGGGTCATCCACGACACCTTCACCGAGCTCGCCGACGCCACCAACAAATACCCCAACGCCTTGCGGGAAATCCTGCAGTCCGCCAACGAACTGACCCGTTCGATGAGCAAGATGAGCGGTGACTTCCACCGCGGCATGGATTTCATCAACGACGCCAGCAGTGCCTTCGCGGCGGGCCGGAACCAGCTCACCGCGCTGATCGAGCAGTTCGCGTTGGTCGGGCAGCGCTACACCTCGAAGTCCGTCGACATCATTGAGTTCTTCACGCTGTTGGGTGAACTGACCCGCATCATCGACCGCGTCATGGTGTTCTACCACCGCGAGCTGGCCCCCTCGGTCAACGGCATCGACGACATCGTCACCGCGCTGGTCGGCCACCCGGAGCGGGTCGGCAAGGCCAGCGAAGGACTGACGCAGATCGCCAACGTCCTGTTGCCGATGCTGCAAGGAAAGACTCTCGTCGTGGACCAGAGCAACCGGGTGGCGCGGGCACCGGACATCTGCCTGCCGAGCATGGCGAAGCGGTGCTGATATGACGAAGAAGTCCGCCTGGATCGGGGCCGCCGCTGTAGTCCTGGTGGCCGTTGTCGCCGTCGTCACCGGCGCCACGATGGTGGCGCCCACCACCAGGACGTTGTGCGCGGAATTCACTGATGCCGTGGGGCTTTATCCGGGGAACAAGGTGCAACTGCTGGGCGTCGATGTGGGTTCGGTGACCAGGATCACCAACACAACCGACCACGTCCAGGTCGACTTCACCGTACCGGGCGACCTCGACCTGCCGGCCGACGTCGGCGCGCTCACCTATTCTCAGTCGATCGTCGCCGACCGGCACGTCGAACTCACCAAACCGTACGCTGCCGGGCCGAAATTCGCCGGCTCGCAGTGCATCCGGCTGGAGTCCACTAAAACACCGATCAGCGTGAGCCAAACCTTCTCTGCCGTGGACAAACTCGCCGGTGCGGTGTTGGGAACGTCCCCGGGCCAGGATCCGATGCATGCGCCGGGTGCTGAGGCGATCAACGAGAGTCTGGGTGCGCTGAGTCGCTCGTTGGAGGGCACCGGGCCGGGAATCAACCAGACCTTGCGCGATCTGGTCACTCTGATCGGCGACCCCAACCACGCCGATGCCGAATATCGCCAATTGCTGTCCAACAGCGAGGTTCTCACCTCCGATCTGCTGCAGCACTGGGACACCTTGGCCGGTGTGCTGCAGACACTGCCGGAGAGCCTGCGGATGATCGAAGGTCTGTCGACCGGGTTCGGTACGGCGCTGGCCCACCTTGCGCATTCGTTGCCGTTATTGGTCGATGCGTTGAATCGGTTCGGCCCCAGGGCCTACAACAACATCGGAGACAAGCTGATCCCGTGGCTGCGTGATGTGCTCACCGCCTACACCCCGCAGATCGTCGGTCTCATCAACGCTCTGCCGCCGATCACCAATTGGATTGCGACGCAGTACCGGCCGGCCTGGGGAACCCACAATGTCACCTACCTGCCACCACAGGTGTCGGTGTCGCCGGCACAGGCCGACGCCATTTGCAGCGTGTTGCAGCAGCGCAGGACACCGGGCGCTGAGGTGGCCTGTGCGCCCGGCGCCACCTCCGAGGCGGCCGCTCTGGGGCTGACCGATCTGCTGCTCGGGGCGGCGGTCTCGTGAAGCGGCGGATCCTGACGGTGTTGGCGTGCACGGTGATCGGCCTGTTGCCAGGTTGCTCGCTGGACCCGAGCCGATTGCCGGTGCCCGGCGCCTTTGTGCCGGAGGACAAGTACACCATCAAGATCGAGTTCTCCAGCGTGCTGAATCTGCCGGCCAGAGCCAAAGTCGATCTGGGCGGAGTGCAGGTGGGAGTCCTGGACCGGGTCCGGTTGGTGGGCCGCACCGCGGTGGCCTACGTCGAACTCGACAAGAACATCAGGGTGCCGAAGAACACCCGGGCCGAGTTGCGTCAGGCAACGGTGTTGGGAGACATCTACATTGCGCTGTTACCGGAGCAGAATCCGGCCGCTGCCGCACTGCACGATGGCGACACCATACCGCTGCGCAACACCGTCCCCGCCGACAATATCGAGGACGTGTTGCGATCGGTGTCCACCCTGGTCTCCGGCGGCTCGCTCGGCACGCTCGAAGAATCCGTCGTCAACTTCAACACGGCGTTCTCCAAGGACCCGGCCGAGTTGGACCGGATGCGCGACAAACTCGCCGCAATGCTGCACGACCTGGCAACCAACCAGGGCACTATCGACGAAATCCTGACCGGGACGCAGCGGGTCAGCGCCGAACTACTGGCCGACACCGGGGCATTCGACCGGTTGATCAACGAAGGACCGGTACGACTGCGAGCGATGTCGGCGGTGTTGCCCGGCATCGTTGCGCTGCTGGTCTGCGCCCAGGATCTCGGTCGCTACGGGGGACAGTTGTTGGTCCCCAACACCCCCGACCTCCTGCAGATGCTGTCCTACATCACCCCGACGGTGCGGACCATCGCCTCGGCCGATATCACCTTGCCTGCCATGGCCGACAAGATGATCGCTCTGATCCGCGACCGCCTGATCCCGTTCTACAGCAGTGGTGGGCCCAGGCTCAGCGTGTCGGTCACCCCCAGAACTCGCGCGGACGAGGCGATCTCAGTGCTGCAGTCGATGGGGATGCTGCCATGAAGTTCAACGCCGTTGTCACCTCAGCGATCCTCGCGGTCGCGACGCTGCTGGGTGCGGGGTATTTGACGTTCGGTGTGCTCGGCGCCGATCCGACGGCCCAGCCGTGCCGGCTCACCCTGTTGCTGGACAACTCCGGTGGCCTGATGCCCACCTCGCAGGTGACCATGCGTGGCATCCGGGTCGGCAGGGTGGCCGGAATCCACACCACCGCAAGCGGATTGACGGTGTCAATTGATCTGGATCGCCATCATCCGATTCCGGCCGACAGTGGGATCAGTATCCAAAACCTGTCGCTGGTCGGCGAACAGTACATCGACTTCACACCCAAGCGCCTCGCCCCGCCGTACTTCAGCGACGGTACGGTGATCCCACCCGGCCGGGTGGCCGCCGCGGTTACGGTCAGTGATCTGCTCAACAAGGCCAATGCGCTGCTCTCGGTGCTCAATCCGACTTACGTCAACACCATCGTCAGCAACGTGTCGGAGGCGTTCGCCGGTAACGATGCCGCCGTCGACTCGCTGGCGGCCACCGCGGCTGCGGCCGCGAACATGGAGAGCGCGAACAAGCAGGAGCTGTCCACGCTGTTCGGCAATCTTGCGACGCTGACCGACAACCTCAGGGATCAGGATGTCGGCGGCGTGCTGAGTCGCAGCGGCAGGTTGCTGCCCGGTTCGTTGCTCGCACTGGCGCGGCTGACCCGAGATGTGGACGCCTACGCCCACACCGGGGACGGCGCCTTCGCCCCGGGCGCTCCCATTCCCACCCTGGTGGCCAACCTCAAGCAGTACCTCGAGATGTTGTCGGGGCCGTTGAGTACCTTCGCTGCGGCATTGGAGCCGGCGACCGCGCCGTTGCGCGGATTCAAGGTCGACGCTGGGCATTTCGTCGACATTTGGGAATCCACTTTCACCGATGCGGGCGCGGTCCGCGTTCAGGTGACCGTCCCGGAAGGACACCGATGAGTACCGTGACCGAGGAGATCGTCGAGGACGTCGCTGACACCACGGCCGATGAGGTCGAGGAGTCGGGGGTGCCCGCCGCGCGGCCGCGGCCGCAGCCGCAGCAGAGAAGAGTGCGCAGGTGGATGCTGGTCGTCGCGGTCGCTGCGGTGGCGGTGGCCGGATGGCTCTGCTTCGACAAGTACCGAGCGGTGTCCGCTCAGCTGGCCGGGATGCGGCACAGCGCGGCCGATCGGGATGCCGCGGCCAACCTGGCCCGGGACTATGCGCTGAAATCGCTGACGTACACCTTCGAGGACCCCGACGCCTTCTTCCGCTCGGTCGAGGATGGGGTGTCGCAGTCGTTGAAGGACAAGTACGTCAACGCGAGCGAACTGCTCAGGGGGATCATGACGCAGGCGCAGGTCACATCGTCCGGCGAGGTACTCGCCACCGACGCCGTGGCCCAGCCCGGGCAGGTCTACCAGGTGGTGGTGTCCGCTGCGCAGACCACCCGCAACGTGCAGAATCCGAAGGCGCGGGTATCGGTCATCCTGCTGCAGGTCACGGTCAACAAAGCCGGCGACAAGTGGCAGGTATCCGATATCGGCCCGAAGACCGGCACTCACCTTGCCGCTGACCCGGCGGGTCCGGTGGGTCCGGGTCCGGGTCCGGGTCCGATGCCGGGTCGGTGAGGTCGGTCCGGCCGCAGGTTTGACCGGTGCGCGACTGGAAATGCGGTGGGGTATGCCCGGAAAACATGCCACCAACGCCCTTGTCGGATATCTGAGCACCCAGATCGACGCGGTGCTGGCCGGTGACACCGGTCTGCGCAGCGGGGCAGATCCCATCCACGACACCCGGGTGGCGATCCGGCGGCTGCGCAGCACGTTGCGCGTCTTCAGCAAGGTGCTGGACGGTTCCGCGATCGGCGAGCTGGACGGGGAACTGAAGTGGTTCGCGGGCCTGCTCGGCGAGGTCCGCGACTGCCAGGTTCAGCTCGGCCGGTTTGCCGCGGCAATCGACGAGCTTCCCGCAGAGCTGGTGCTGGGTCCGGTCAAGTCACGGATCCGCAATGACCTCAAGGCCGTCGAGCTACCCGCCCGCACCCGGGTGCGCGAGGCGATGGAATCCGACCGGTATGCGGCCCTGCTGTCGGCGTTGCTCGATATGCGGGCCAAACCACCTCTAGCACAAGATATTTCATCAAAGACGCTGCAGCAGCGGGCGCGCCGGGCACAGCGTAAAGCGAACCGCCGGCTGGCATCTGCGGTGCGACAGGGGTCGGGGGAGTCGTTGCACCGAGCGCGCAAGGCCGCCAAGCGGGCCCGGTACGCCGCTGAACTGTGCCGGCCGTTGGACAAGTCGGCGAAGCGCACCGTCAAGCGCTACAAGCGCATTCAGTCGATACTGGGCGATCATCAGGACGCGGAGGTGGCCACCGGGGTGCTGCGTCGAATGGCGGTCTCGGCAGGGACCACCGCCGGCGAGAACGGCTTCACCTACGGGTTGTTGTACGCGCGCGAGCGGCAGGTCGCCGCCGAGTCCCGGCGGGCGGTCAAGCCGCATGGGTAACGCTGCTGCGAAAGGAGTTTGGAGGGAGTTTTCGCAGCAGCGTTACTTGACCGGGGAGTTCAGTTGCGGGCCCCACGGAAATGCTCGTCGTCCTGGTAATTTCCGGATTCGCCGGCCCACGCCTCTGCACCGGTCGCCGCGGTGCGATCGGTGCGGGCTGCGTCCGGCTGCTCTACGCCGCCGGTCGGGTGCAGCTGCTCGGCGCGCTGCCACTGCTCGTCGAGTTTCTCGCGCGAGGTGGCCGCTTCGCTCTGGTGGGCGGCGGCGCGGTCCTGCAGTCGGGCCGCCTCGGCGGCTTTCGCCTCCGCCTCGGCCTGCGCCGCGCGCGCCTTGGCCGCAGTCTCTTCGGCGAGCGCCTCGCGCCGCTCCACCCGCGAAGTCTCCACCCGGGCCTGCTCGCGGATCTCCTCGGCCTGCTGCACGCGGCGGCGGCGTCTGGCCCTGGCCGCGAGGGCGGCGATCAGCGCGATCAAAGCGATGATTACCAGTGCGGCGATCACAATCCGGACGGTGTTGTCACTCATGATCAGCTCCGTTGCTCGATCGATCTGCGGTGGTGTGGGCGAACGTCTGTAACGAGTCCCCATATTCCACAGAGCTAAAACAAGCGAACGCCGCACCCGGAATGGTGCTAATTGAAGTCGAGGGCCTCGACGGTCGCGGTGCCGCCTTCGTGGGAGGGGCGATTCGCCCCACCGATGACGTAGATGGTGTGGCCCACCGCGGCCACCGCCTCACCGTGCCGCGGGGTCGGCATCGGGGTCAGCGTCGACCATTTCGCCTCGGCCACGTCATAGGCCTCGACGACGGCCAGCACCTGGGTCGGTTCTTCGCCGCCCACGGCGACCACCCGCCCGTCGATGAACGTGGCGCCGTAGCTTCCGCGCGGTGTCGGCATCTCGACCAGCTTGGCCCAGCTCCCGGCTGCCGGGTCGAACCGCTCCAACGCCGCGGAATTCTTGTCGGCAGACAGGAACCGCCCACCGACGGCGTAGACGTAGGTGCCGTCCGACACCGCGGCCAGGTGCTCGCGCGGGGTCAGCATGTTGGCGGAGTCTTTCCACGACGTACCGTCGAAGACCTCGGTCTGGGGCACCAACTGCTTGGCGCTCTGCCCGCCCATCACGACGAGCTTGTCGCCGACCACCGCGGCCGCCGGTGCCGCCCGCGAATGGGTCAGGCTGGGTAACTCGACCCAGTTGTTGCCGCGCAACGCGAAGACCTTATTGGATGCGTCCGCGATGTTGTCGCTCGCGCCGCCCAGCACGATCACCTCACCCCGATACGTGGCCGCAGCCGCATGGTGCAGCGGTATCGGCAACGGAGGTCCGGTTTCCCAGACGCCGGTGCTCGGTTGGTAACTCTCGACGGTGGTCAGCACGCCGCCGTTGTACAGGCCGCCCATCAGCCAGATCTTGTCGTTGAGCACCGTCCACGCCATCATCAGCCGGGGGCTCTTGGCCGGGGGCAGGGTGCGCCATTGGGCCGCGGGTTGCGTCTTGCGAGCCGGCAAGGTCAGCGACTCCGCCGTGGACACCACCTGCTGATCTGTGGCGTCGGTCGACCCGCCGATCGCGTACACCGTCTTGGCCACCGCCGCGACCGCCATGCCGTGCCGGGCCGACGCCATGTCGGGCAGGTTGTCCCAAGACTTGGCGGTCAGGTCGAACACGGACACGCTCTTGAGCACCTGACCACCGGACAAACCGCCGGCGGCCACCAGACGTCCATCGGCGATGGCCACCCCCAGGTCACTCCGCGGCTGCGGCAGCGACGGCAGCGTGGTCCAGGTCTTGGCATCCGGGTCGTAGGCCTCGACGGCGGCCGAATCGGTGCCTGCACTGGCTCCGCCGACCACGTACATCAGCTTGCCGTCCGAGGCGGCGGCGGGCAGCTGCCGCGGCGTCGGAAGGGGGGTGCCCAGGATCCAGGAGTTGCCGTCGAAAATCTCGGTGGTGCTCACCAGTGCGCCGTTGGCGTCCACACCGCCGGCGACGATGATGCGGTCGCCGATCACTACCGCGGCCGCGGCCGCCCTGGGCTGCAACATCCGCGGCAGCTCCACCCAGTGGCTGTTGACTACACGCCAAACCTGGTCGCTGGCAACGGGTTTCGCGCCCGTCGTCTTCCAGCCGCCAAGTATCACCGGATTGCCCTGCCAGGTCACTGCCGAGGCACGCTGAATCGGGACGGGAAGGTCGTCGCCACCCTTCCATTCGTCGACGGCCGGGTCGTAACCCTCGTGCCGGGCGGTGACCGTGCCGTTGCTGCCGACGCCGCCGAAGATCCATATCGTGCCGTCGGACTGCGTGGTCGCTGCGGCATCGCGCGCGATGCGCGCATTGGTGATCGATTTCCACTGCACCGGCGCCTGGGTCGGCGGGTGGGACGACGCGTTCTCGTGTTTCTCGGCCTGGGGAAGCGCGATCAGGACGATGCCGGCGACCAACAGCAACGCCGCGGCAACCGCGGCCGCTATCAGCAGGCGGCGCTTGTTGGAACCCGGCGGCCCGAATCGTCCCGCCGTGCCGGCCGGTTCAGGGCGGTGTGGTGGCGGCGTGCCGCCGGTGCCGGCCGGCGGTTGGGCAGGTGCGGCGTTCGCGGTCCGCAGCACCTGCGCGGCCTCGGAAAACTCGTCCCGGCCAGGGTCGCCCTGGGATGTGGGGGGCTGACCGATGAACGACGTCGGCCCGTCCTGGCGTGGGATCTGCCGGGTCGGCGAATGCATGTTCGACGTGTCCGGGCTGGGCGGCGGAGTCTGCCGGGTATCGCCGGTCGCGCCCGGCGGGGTCACCGACACGCCCGGGGTCAGTATTGCGGTGCGCCCGGTACCGTCCGGCGCGCTGGTGATGGCCATCGCGTCGGGCTTCAGGCCGTTGGCGCGCTGCGCGGCTTGCAACTCGCGTCCGAACGCCTCCGCCGACGACGGGCGTTTCGCGGGCTCGATCGACATTGCGTGCTCTATCGCCGCGCACACCGAGTCGGGGATTCCTTCGGGGCGCAGATCCGGGACGCCGCTGGAACTGATGCGCAGATACTGGGCGATGAGGTCTTCGCCCTTCCTGCGCTCGTGTGCGGCATTGCCTGCGATCAGCGCGAAGATGGTGGCGCCGAGCGAATAGACATCGGAGACGACGGTCGCCTGGTTGCCGGTCATCACCTCTGGCGCGGTGTAGTCGATGGTGCCGGAGAAGAATCCCGTTGCGGTCTCGTAGCCACCCTCGATACGGGCGATGCCGAAATCGCTCAGTTGCGGTTCGCCGTAATCGTTGATCAGCACGTTCGCCGGCTTGATGTCGCGGTGCAACGTGCCGTTGCGGTGGGCGGTTTCCAGTGCCCCGCAGAGCTTTACACCGATCCGCAGCGCCTCGGGCCACGGAGTCGCACCCTCGTTGTGCAAACGTACCGCCAGGGAATCCGCGGCGTGATAGGGCATTACGATGTAGGGCCGGTTGCTGGTGGTGACCCCTACCCGCAGGATGTGGACGATATTCGGGTGGCCGGACAATCCGCCCATCGCGTAGCCCTCGCGCAGGAAGCGTTCCTGACTCTCCTGGTCGAAGGAAGACGGCAGCACTTTGACCGCAACGCTTCTTCCCAACGCCGTCTCCGAACAGCGGTAGATGACACCGGCGCCGCCGCGTCCGACCTGCTGCGCGTCTTCGAAGCCGGCCGCTGCCAACTCCGCAACGATCCCGCTGGCTGCCGCGCCCTCGGTAGGGGAGTCTTCAGGCATATCTCGGCGTTTCCCCTTCGCGGCGTTGGATGATGCGCGAGGTCAACAGTAGCGAACCAGTTCCTTGCGTAGGTACCGTTCCGGCAACTATCGCCCGGGAGGGTCGTGGGGGCCACAATGGCGGCATGGCACTGGATCTGACCGCGTACTTCGAGCGCATCGACTACCGCGGCGCTGCTGAGCCGACCCTGGAGGTCCTCGAACGGTTGATCGCCTCCCACACCCGGGCAATCCCGTTCGAGAACCTGGATCCGTTCCTGGGTGTGCCCGTGGACGACCTGAGCCCCGCGGCACTGGCTGACAAGCTCGTCCACCGGCGTCGCGGCGGTTACTGCTACGAGCACAACGGCTTGCTGGGATATGTGTTGGCCGACCTGGGTTTCAAGGTGCGCCGCCTGACCGGACGGGTGATTTGGATGAGGGCTCCGGACGCCCCGATCCCGGCGCAGTCCCACACCGTCCTGGCGGTGACCTTCCCCGGCTGCGCCGGCCCCTACCTCGTCGATGTCGGCTTCGGTGGCCAGACGCCCACCTCGCCGCTGCGGTTGCTGACCGGCGGTGCGCAGCAGACCAGGCACGAGCCGTACCGTCTGCAGGACGGCGGCGACGGACTCGTCCTGGCGGCCCGGCTGCGCGACGAGTGGCAGCCGTTGTACGAGTTCGCCACGAAGACCCGGCCGCCGATCGATCTGACGGTCGGAAGCTGGTATGTCTCGACGCATCCGTCGTCGCACTTCGTCACCGACTTGATGGCGGCCCGAGTCACCGAGGAGGGGCGGATGAACCTGGGCGGGCGCACGCTGGTCATCCACCGGCCCGGCGGCACCGAGAAGATCGACCTCGACGACGCGGCAGCGGTGGTGGACACCCTCGCCGCCGATTTCGG
This sequence comes from Mycobacterium sp. NGS24, assembly GCF_059813065.1. Taxonomy (NCBI): domain Bacteria; kingdom Bacillati; phylum Actinomycetota; class Actinomycetes; order Mycobacteriales; family Mycobacteriaceae; genus Mycobacterium; species Mycobacterium sp. NGS24. The sequence continues at coordinate 55,062 of NZ_JCALDW010000025.1, read as the reverse complement.
GATCAACCTCGGCGACCTGGACCGGGCCGCTCTCGAGGCCCGCATCGACGCGCTACTGGCGCGGGAGCCACGAACCGAGCCGGCGTAACGCCTCTTCGACGTCGCCGGTCGGTCCGGCGAACGACAGCCGGACGAAGGAGCTGCCCCGTGCCGGGTCGAAGTCGATACCCGGTGCGATCGCAACACCGGTGTCGCTCAACAATTTCGAACAGAACCGCAGCGAGTCGGCAGTGAAGTCGGAGACGTCGGCGTAGACGTAGAACGCACCGTCGGTCGGGGCCAGCCGGTCGAGGCCGATGCCGCGCAGTCCGTCGAGCAGCAGCGCGCGGTTCACCGCATAGTGCTGCAGATTCGTCTCGGCCTCAGCGGTCGATTCCGGGGTGAACGCCGACACCGCGGCGGTCTGCGACAACACCGGCGGGCAGATGCTGAAGTTGCCGGTCAGACAGTCGACTGCGCGGCGCAGTTCGGCCGGCACCAGCAGCCAGCCCAACCGCCAGCCCGTCATCGCGTAGTACTTGGAGAAACTGTTGACCACCACGGCATTTCGCGAGGTCTGCCAGGCCGAACTGGTCTGCGGCGCCCCGTCGTACACCAACCCGTGGTAGACCTCGTCACTGATCAACCGCACGCCGGTGTCGTCACACCAGGATGCGATCGCCGCGAGTTCCTCCGGCGGGATCACGGTGCCGGTCGGGTTGGCCGGACTGGCGACGATGACGCCCTGCACCGGCGGGTCCAGCGCGGCCAGCATCTGGGCAGTGGGCTGGAACCGGGTCTCGGGTCCGCACGGGATCTCGACCACTTCACATCCCAACGCCGACAGGATGTTTCGGTAGCAAGGGTACCCGGGACCGGCCATCGCGACCCGGTCGCCCACGTCGAAGCAGGCCAGAAACGCCAGCAGGAAGCCACCCGAGGATCCCGTGGTGACGATCACCGCATCCGGCTCAACCGAAATACCGTGACGCACTTGATAATCTGCCGCTATCGCGGCCCGCAGCTCGGGAATGCCCAGCGCAACGGTGTAACCCAACTGGTTGCGATGCAAGGCCGCGGCGGCCGCGGCGCGCACCGGTTCCGGGGCACCCACGCTGGGTTGGCCGGCCGACAGATTCACCAGGTCGCCGTGCGTGCGCTGGCGCTCGGCGGCCGCCAGCCAGACATCCATCACGTAGAACGGTGGGATGCCTGCGCGCAGCGCGACGTGCCGGGTCACGATGCCGGCAGAACTTCGGATTCCAAGCCGCGCAGAATGTCTCGCGTAGTGCTCAGCAACTGCGCACTGCCGTGGGCGCGTTTGAAGTACAGATGCATATCGTGTTCCCAGGTGATCGCGATCCCACCGTGCAGCTGAATAGCCTCGGCCGCCACCATGTTCAGCGCCTCGGTCGCGGCCAGTCTGGCCGTGGCGGCATTGACGGGTGTGGGCTGGTCGCATGCCTCGTTGACGACGGCCTTCGCGGCGGCGACGGTGACGTACAGGTCCGCCATCCGGTGCTTGAGCGCCTGGAAGCTGCCGATCGGGCGGCCGAATTGCACGCGGCTCTTGGCATATTCGACGGTCAGGTCCAGACACCGCTCGGCAGCACCGATCTGCTCGGCCGCCAGCAGAATGGCCGCGAAGTCCGCCAGACCCGGATCGGCACCCAGGTCGGCGGTGTCCGTGGGGGTCAGGCGCGCCAGTCGGCGAGTCAGATCCATGGTCGTCACCGGTTCCGCGCTGAACTCGGTCCACCTGCTCACCCGGCCGTCGGCGGCGGCCACGACGACGTCGGCGACGTCACCGTTGACCACGTAGTCCGGGTCGAGCACCAGCGCCCCGATCGAGCTGCCGTCGGCCAGCGCCGCCAGCGTCTCGGCATCGGGTTCTGCCGCGGCCAGCAGCGCGAGCTCGGCCAGGGTGGTACCCCACAGCGGGGACGGCACCAGCGCGCGGCCCAGCTCCTGCAGCACCGTGGCGGCATCCGCCAGTTCGCCGCCCGCGCCGCCGAGTTCGTCCGGGACGACCAGCGCGGCTGCGCCGACCTGCTCGCACAACAACTGCCACAGCGACTCGTCGTAACCTCGTTCGGACTCGATCGCCGCCCGCACGGCGGCCGGGCCGGCGTGCTTGCCCACCAGTGCGGCGACGGTGTCGCGCAACATCTCGCGTTCTTCGGTCATAACGCCTCCAGCACTCGTCGCCGGTGCGATCGCGGTGTACCCCAGGCCGATCGCAACGCCTGCACCCGCAACAACAACAGCGATAGGTCGTGCTCCTGAGTGAAACCGATGGCACCGTGGGTCTGCAACGCCGAGCGTGCGGCCAGCAGACCAGCCTCGGCCGCTGCCGCTTTGGCCGCGCTGACGTCGCGGGGCTGCATCGACAGCGCCGCGCCGTACACCAGCGGCCGGGCCAGTTCGACCGCGATGTGCACGTCGGCAAGCTTGTGCTTGATCGCCTGATACGAGCCGATCACACGGCCGAACTGGGACCGCTGTTTGGCGTAGTCCACGCTGCCGGCCAGCAACGCCTCAGCCGCACCGACCAGCTGCGCCGCGGTGGCCAGCGCGCCGAACTCGAAGGCCCGGTCGACATCCGCCGGCCAGGCGTCCCCGGTGGCCGTGACGTCGAACAAGCGACGGCTGGGGTCCACGGACTCGTGGCGTCCGCCGGGGGTCGCTTCGCTGACGTCTTGGTCCACCATCAGCACCAGCTCGGCGACGTCGGCGTCGACCGCCCGCGGCACCTGTGGCGGCAGCGCGACGGTGGCGATCAACTCGCCGGCGGCCAGCCGGGCGGAGCGCTCGGCTTGAGCATCGCAGGCAAGCAATACCGGTGCGACGGCGATGGATTCGGTGACCGGGCCGGGCACACACCAGCGTCCGAGGCGCTCACACGCCACCACCAGATCGACCGGCGATGCGTCGATGCCGTCGTACTTCTCCGGCACCATCAGCGCGGTGACGCCGATGTTGGCCAGTTGCTCCCACACCTTCAAGCCGGGTTTGGCATCGCCTGCGGCCCAGGCGCGCACCGCGCCCGGGAGGTCCGCGGCGCCCAGGGCGGCGTCGATGCTCGCGGCGAAGTCACGCTGCTGTTCGTCGAGGATGAATTCCATTGGCGTTTCTACCCCTTCTTTTCTCGAGGCAGGCCGAGCAGGCGTTCGGAGATGATGTTGCGCTGAATCTCGTTGGTGCCGGCGTAGATCGGGCCGCCGAGGGCGAACAACAGGCCTTCGGTCCACGGTCCGGCCAGTTCGCCGTCGGCGGCGCGCAGATCGAGTGCGGTCTGGTGCAGTTGCACGTCCAGGTCGGACCAGAACACCTTGGTGACAGACGACTCCGCGCCCAGTTCGCCTCCCGCGGCCAGCCGGGTGACGGTGCCGAAAGTCTGCAGCCGGTAGGCCTGCGCCTTGATCCAGCCGTCGGCGACCCGGTCGGCGAACTCCGGTGGTGCGCCGCTCTCCTTCCACAGCTGCACCAGCCGTTCGGCGGCGGCCAGGAACCGGGCCGGGCTGCGCAGCGACATGCCCCGTTCGTTGCTCGAGGTGCTCATCGCGACGCGCCAGCCGTCGTTGGGCGTGCCGATCACGTCCTCGTCGGCAACGAAAACGTCGTCGAGGAAGATCTCGCCGAATCCGGTGTCACCACCCAGTTGGACGATCGGGCGTACCGTCACGCCCGCGGCCTTGAGGTCGAACATGAAGTAGGTCAGCCCTTGATGGCGCTGGGATTGCGGATCGGAGCGGAACAATCCGAATCCCATCTCGGCGAACGGCGCGCGGGAGCTCCAGATCTTCTGCCCGTTGAGCAACCAGCCGCCGTCGGTCCGCGTCGCGGTCGACCGCAACGACGCGAGGTCGCTGCCGGACTCGGGCTCGGACCAGGCTTGTGCCCAGATCTGTTCGCCGCTGGCCATTTTCGGCAGAATGCGGTCCAGCTGCGCTGCGGTGCCGTGCGAGAACAGCGTGGGTGCCAGCATCGAGGTGCCGTTGGCGCTGGCCCGGCCGGGTGCTCCGGCCCGGAAGTACTCTTCCTCGTAGACGACCCAGTGCAGCAGTGGGGCGTCGCGGCCGCCGTACTTCTCCGGCCAGGTGATCACCGACAAACCGGCATCGAACAGCACTTTGTCCCAAATGCGATGTTGGGCAAAGCCTTCGGCGTTGTCGTAGGACTTCGTCGGGATCGAGTCGCGGTTGGCGGCCAGGAAATCGCGCACCTCGGCCTGAAACTCCTGGGTCTGTTCGTCCAGTTCTAGATCCATCACGTCATCTCTCGCAGTTGTGGTTTGACCACCTTGCCGCCTGGGTTGCGCGGCAACGCGTCGACGAACCGCACCGAGCGCGGTATTTTGAAATTCGCCAAATGCGCACGGGTGTAGGCGATTACCGACTCCTCATCCAGATCGGCACCGGGCCGCGTCACAACGAAGGCGCGGCCCACCTCACCGAGTCGCCGGTCAGGGATCCCGATGACGGCGGCGTCGGCGATCCCGTCCATGCGGGCCAACACCTGTTCGACTTCGGCCGGATAGACGTTGAACCCGCCACAGATGTACATGTCCTTGAGCCGGTCGGTGATGCGCAGGTTGCCGGCGTCATCAACGGTGCCGATGTCGCCGGTGTGCAGCCAGCCGTCGGCGTCGATCGCGGCCGCGGTCGCCGTCGGATCGTCGAGGTAGCCCAGCATCACGTTGGGACCGCGCAGCAACACTTCACCGCTGTCGTCGATGCGTAGCTCGAAGTCGGCGAACGGGCGCCCACAGGTGGTCGCCACGGTCACCGCGTCGTCCTCAGGCCGGCAGGCGGTGCCCATGCCGTTGGCTTCGGTCAGGCCGTACGCGGTCAGCACGATGTCGATGTCGAGTTCGGACTGCATGCGTTCCACCAGCACCACCGGAACGGTCGCCGCGCCGGTCACCGCGAACCGCAGCGAACTCAGGTCGTAGTCGGCGCGGGCCGGGTGGTCGAGCAGCACCTGATAGATGGTCGGCGGCCCGGGCAACACGGTGATGCGGTGCCGCTCGATGGCCTGCAGCGTGCGCAGCGGATCGAAGGTCAGGTGCGGGATCAGCGTCGCGCCGGTCTGCAGACAGGCCAGGATGCCCGCCTTGTAGCCGAAGTTGTGGAAGAACGGGTTGATGCACAGATAGCGGTCCGCGCTGGTGATCTTGCCGTTGGCCGCCCACGCTGCCGATGCCGCCAGCGACTGCCGGTGCGCGCACAGCACACCTTTGCTGCGGCCGGTGGTCCCGGAGGTGAACAGGATGTCGCTGACGTCGTCGGGTGTGACGGCCGAGGCACGCCCGGCTGCCTCGCGGACCGCCGCGGGGTCGTCACCGTGGGCGACGAATTCCGCCCAGGTGCCGTCGGACTCGTCGATCCCGATGCGCACGATGTGACGCAGCGCGGGCAGTGCCGCACGATCGAGATCCGCGGTTCGGTCAGTGCCCAGGAAGCGGCCGGCGGCGAACAACACCGGAGCGTCGGTGCGGGCCAGTATGTCGGTGGCTTCCTCGGCGGTGTAGCGCGTGTTCAGCGGCACCATCGCGGCGCCGACGTGGTGAATGGCCAGGCAGGCCACCACCCAGTGCCAGGTATTGGGCGACCAGATGGCTACCCGGTCCTTCGGTGCCACACCCAGGGTCACCAGTGCCGCGGCCGCCCGGCGCACTTCGTCCCGCAGGGCGGTCGCGGTGAAGCTGCGGTCGTCGGTGATCAGCGCGTCGTGATCGGGGTAGCGGCGGGCAAGGTCGTCCAGCGCCGCCGGTATGGTCCGGGGATCGCTGGTCATCGACGCTCCTGTATCGATTGCCCGCCTGCTCAGCACACGGCCGCATCGCGGGCTGCGTCGCCAGGCTAACAAAGCAAGTGCTTGGTAGGTTAGCCTACAGGTTATGCAGGACGTCGAAGAGTTCCGGGCCGAGGCACGGCAGTGGCTCGCCGACAATCTGGTCGGCGAATTCGCAGCACTCAAGGGACTCGGCGGTCCGGGACGCGAACACGAAGCGTTCGAGGAACGCCGAGCCTGGAACCAGCATCTGGCCGCGGCGGGCCTGACATGTCTGGGCTGGCCGGTCGAACACGGGGGCCGGGGACTGTCGACCGCGCACCGGGTGGCGTTCTACGAGGAGTACGCGCTGGCCAACGCCCCGGACAAGGTCAATCACTTCGGCGAGGAACTGCTGGGTCCGACCCTGATCGCGTTCGGCACTCCCGAGCAGCAGCAACGCTTCCTGCCGCGCATCCTCGACGTCACCGAATTGTGGTGTCAGGGTTACTCCGAGCCGGGCGCCGGCAGCGATCTCGCCAACGTCGCGACCACCGCCGAGCTGGACGGCGACCACTGGGTGATCAACGGCCAGAAGGTCTGGACCTCACTGGCGCACTTGTCGCAGTGGTGTTTCGTGGTGGCCCGCACCGAGAAAGGCTCCAAACGCCACGCCGGGTTGTCGTATCTGCTGGTGCCGTTGGATCAGCCCGGTGTGGAGGTGCGGCCAATCATCCAGATCACCGGCACCGCGGAGTTCAACGAAGTGTTCTTCGACGACGCCCGCACCGAGGCGTCGCTGGTGGTTGGTAAGCCCGGCGACGGGTGGCGGGTCGCGATGGGAACGCTCACTTTCGAGCGTGGCGTTTCCACGCTGGGTCAGCAGATCGTCTATGCCCGAGAGCTTTCGAATGTGGCGGAGCTCGCACAGCGCACCGGTGCGGTGGACGACCCGTTCATCCGGGAACGGCTGACCCGGGCCTGGACCGGGCTGCGGGCCATGCGTTCCTACGCCCTGGCCACCATGGATGTGGAGCAGCCCGGTCAGGACAACGTGTCGAAGTTGTTGTGGGCCAACTGGCATCGCAGCCTGGGTGAGCTGGCGATGGATGTGCTGGGCAAGCCGGGACTGACCCTGGCCGACGGTGATTTCGACGAGTGGCAGCGGTTGTATCTGTTCACCCGCGCCGACACCATTTACGGCGGATCCAACGAGATCCAGCGCAACATCATCGCCGAGCGGGTGCTCGGCCTGCCTCGGGAGGTTAAAGGGTGAGCTTGGCCGAAGCGCCGAAAGAGATTGCCGGACACGGACTGCTGGACGGCAAGGTCGTGGTGGTGACCGCCGCTGCCGGCACCGGCATCGGATCGTCCACCGCGCGCCGGGCACTCGTCGAGGACGCCGACGTGCTGGTCTCCGATCACCACGAACGGCGCCTGGGTGAGACAGCGGACGAGTTGACGGCGCTGGGGCTGGGCCGGGTCGAGCATGTCGTGTGCGACGTGACGTCCACCGCGCAGGTCGACGCGCTGATCACCACGGCGACAGCGCGATTCGGTCGGCTCGATGTGCTGGTGAACAACGCCGGACTGGGTGGTCAGACGCCGGTGGCCGATATGACCGACGAGGAATGGGACCGCGTCCTGGACGTATCGCTGACGTCGGTGTTCCGCGCCACCCGGGCGGCGTTGCGGTACTTCCGCGACGCGGACCACGGTGGCGTGATCGTCAACAATGCCAGCGTGTTGGGCTGGCGGGCGCAGCACTCGCAGTCGCACTACGCCGCCGCGAAAGCCGGTGTCATGGCGTTAACCCGTTGCAGCGCAATCGAAGCCGCCGAGTACGGAGTGCGGATCAATGCGGTCTCGCCCAGCATTGCGCGGCACAAGTTCCTGGACAGGACGTCGTCTGTGGAACTGCTGGACCGGCTGTCCGCCGGGGAGGCATTCGGGCGCGCTGCGGAGCCGTGGGAGGTGGCCGCCACCATCGCATTCCTGGCCAGCGACTACTCGAGTTACCTGACCGGGGAAGTGATTTCGGTCTCCAGTCAGCACCCCTGAACCGTGGCGCCGCTCTCGGGCGTCGTCAGAACGGGGTGTTCAGCAGTCCGGCGATGCTGAACAGGCCCGCCATTTGCGAACCCATATTCCATAACCCGGTGGTGAAGCCGCTGACGAGGTCCGAGTTCGGTTCGGGTACCGCGGCATTGAAGAAGCCGGAGACGCGGCCGTTCTCACCCAGCATGGGGTCTGCTCCGCCCGCCGAGTTGAAGAAGCCCGACATGCTGCCGTTCACCAATCCGCCGGAGGCCCTGTTGTTGAAGCCACTGACGTTCAGACCCGTATTACCGAATCCCGAGGTGGCTGCGCCACTATCGGTGATAACCCCGACGCCGGTGTTGGCGTTGCCGGCATTGAAGAATCCGGTGTTGGTGTTGCCCGAGTTTCCGTCGAAGGTGTTGTAGTCGCCGGAATTGTCCATCCCCGTGTTGAGTACGCCCGCGTTCGCGAAACCGGTGTTCAATCCGCCGGAGTTACCGAAGCCCGTATTCAATACGCCTGAGTTGCCGATGCCGAAGTTTCCGCTCGCCGAGTTTCCGAAACCGATGTTGCCGAAGCCGGAATTGCCGATGCCCAGGTTGCTCAGACTGCCCGGGGCGTAAGGGTTGCTGCCCGTGTTGAACAGGCCGACGTTGCCGCTGCCGGAATTGAAGAAGCCGATGTTGTTGGATCCTGAGTTGCCGAAGCCGATGTTGCCGCTGCCGGAGTTCAGGCCGTGGAAGGTGAACTGTCCGGTGGACAGGTTGTAGTACGCATTGCCGATGCCGATCAGTCTGTTGCCGTCGAGGCCGAAACCGATGTTGTACTCGCCGTTGTTACCGGCGCCGATGTTGGCGGTGCCGTTGTTGCCGAAACCGAAATTGAAGTTGCCCCAGTTACCGGCGCCGGCGTTGCCGCCTTTGTCAAAACCGACACTGAGATTCCCGAGTCCGAAATTGCCCGCGCCGGTGTTCCCGAAGCCGACGTTGCGGTCGCTGTAGTTTCCGCCGCCGATGTTCGCGTTGCCGTTGTTGCCCCCGCCGACGTTCGAGTTGCCTCGATTGCCGTTGCCGAAGTTGCCGGCACCGGTGTTGCCGCTGCCGACGTTGCCGCTGCCTCGATTGCCGACGCCCAGGTTGAAATCCTGCGCACTGGCCACAAGCCGGCCGATACCGGGCAGTTCCGACAGCGTCTGCTGCCAGGACGACAGCTGTGCGACCGCCGCGGACGCAGCGCCGTGGTAGCCGAGCATCGCGGTGACGTCGGCGGCCCAGAACTCCTGGTAGATTCCCTCGACTGCCGCGATGGCCGGAGCGTTGAGCCCGAAGATGTTGGAGCGGAACAGGTTCAGCATGGTGTTGCGATTTGCTGCGATCAGCTGGGGATCGACGGTGGCCGCCTTGGCCGCTTCGAAAGCACTTGCCACCGCGGTAGCTTGGGCGGCCGCGACGGTCGCCTGTGCCGATGCCGAGTTCAGGAGCGTCGTGTACTGAGCCGCCTTGGCGGCCATGGCGATAGCTGCCGGACCGTGCCATACCTGTCCGGCCAGGTTGGCGGTCACCGAGCCGAAAGATTCCGCGGCGGAGCCCAGTTCGTCGGCCAGTCCGCACCATGCGGTGGCCGCTTCCAGCATCGGCGCCGCTCCCGCTCCGGCGAACATCCGCAGTGAATTGATCTCCGGCGGCAACGTCAGGTACAACACGATTCCGGCCCTTCCTGTGTCGGAGCAACTGTGGACTGACTGAGCAAAATTCGACCCGGGAGAACATACGACGCGACGAACGGATTGTGTGGTGTTTCGCGGAATTGGCGCCGCCCGGTCGACAATGCGCGACCGAACGTCGCCTCGCACCGTGACGGCCGGCCACCGGCGGCCGGATCGAGCGCGGAATAACCGCAACGAGACGACTTAGGATCAGCCGAGGCCTGGCATCGGTTACGGGCCGTTCAACGGGGGGGATGCACATAGCTGATGAGCAACGCTGGGAAAGAAGGTTTGTGGTGACTACGGGTCCATGGGGCCAGGCCCCAAATCCCGCTGACGGTGCGACCCAGGCCGGTTGGCAGCTGCCGCAGCCCGGGTCCGCGCCGCCGGTGCCGCCCCCTCCGGCGTGGCCGGGGCAGCCGCAGTCGGGCTACCAGCAGTGGCCGTCGGGTCCCCAGCATTTCGGCCAGTTCGGACCACCGGGCCCGCGCAACCGAAAGCCGCTCATCATCGCCCTGAGTGTCGCCGCCGCCGTCGTCGTCGTGGTTGTCGTGTTCGTCGTGATCGCGGTGGTGTCGTCCGGAAGTGACGGCAGATCGGGCAGCGCCGGGGACGCGGTGAAGGGATATCTCGAGGCACTGGCGCGGGGCGACGCGGAGACGGCCCTGAGCTACGGCAGCGATCAGCCGGGGTCGAAGGAATTCCTCACCGACGAAATCCTCAAGAAGCAGATCGCGCATTGGCCCATCACCGACATCAAGATCCTCGGCGACTCCGGCGCGCTGAGTTTCGGCCAGGTTCACGTGAGCGCGAAGTTCGGCGAGAACATCTCCGATGTGACGTTGTCGACCAAGAGGTCCGGCAAGGAATGGAAGATCGATCAAGCGGCGATCAAGATCGACACGGTCAGTTCCGTCGACAACAAGGCGTTCGAGACCTTGACGTTCTTCGGAACCGCGGTCGGCAAGTCGCCGGCGTATGTGTTCCCAGGCTGGGTGAATGCGGGCAGCACCAACGCGAATGTGGCAGTCAAGCTGAAGAAGCCGTACCTGCTCGACAGTCTGTCCACCGGCAGTTTCGGCAGCTTGGATTTCGAGCTGAGCGATTCCGGGCAGTCGGCGATCATGTCAGCCATATCGGCGCAATTGACTCAGTGCACGCGGTCCGCGCAATTGGCGCCGCCCGGCTGCCCACAGCGGGCACGCGATTACGACCTGGTCGACGGCACCGTGGTCTGGGGTAAGCCGGACGTGAGTGGTCTGAGCGTAGCGTTCTTCGACCAATATCATTTGGACGCACGGGTTTCCGGGGACGTCATCTTTCCGCTGACCGCCCAGACCAAGGCCGGCGGGACCAAGTCAGGTCAGGTGCGCTCCTACGTGAGCGCGAAAGCTGACGTGTCGCAGAGCCCACCCGTGGTGACGATGCGCTGACCCCCTCGCGGGGAGGCCCGTTGGCCGAGCAAGCGCTTGGTTGATACGCTGACCCGGTGGAGCGCGTGGCCGGCCAGGCTAACAGCCGCCGCGACGAGTTGTTGGAACTCGCTGCGGTGATGTTCGCCGAGCGCGGGTTGCGTGCCACCACGGTGCGCGACATCGCCGACGGCGCGGGCATCCTGTCCGGCAGCCTGTATCACCACTTCGCCTCGAAAGAGGAAATGGTCGACGAACTGCTGCGCGGCTTCCTGGACTGGCTCTTTCTGCGTTACCGGGAAATCGTCGACAGCGAACCCAACCCGCTGGAGCGGCTCAAGGGCCTGTTCATGGCATCCTTCGAGGCGATCGAGCACCGCCACGCCCAGGTGGTCATCTACCAGGACGAAGCGCAACGGCTGTCGTCGCAGCCGCGGTTCTCCTACCTCGAGGACCGCAACAAACAGCAGCGCAAGATGTGGGTCGACGTGCTGCACCAGGGCATCGAGGAGGGTTACTTCCGGCCCGATCTCGACGTCGACCTGGTCTACCGCTTCATCCGCGACACGACCTGGGTGTCGGTGCGCTGGTACCAACCGGGCGGACCGCTCACCGCCCAGCAAGTCGGTCGGAAATACCTCGCCATTGTGCTGGGCGGGATCGCAAAAGAAGGAGTCTGAAATGGCGGAGGCCTATGTCATCGACGCTGTGCGTACCGCGGTTGGCAAGCGCGGGGGCGCATTGGCCGGGGTGCATCCCGTCGACCTGGGCGCGCTGGGCTGGCGCGGACTGTTCGACCGCAACGACGTCGACCCGGGCGCCGTCGACGACGTGATCGCCGGGTGCGTCGACGCCGTCGGCGGTCAGGCCGGCAATATCGCCCGGTTGTCGTGGTTGGCCGCGGGATATCCCGAAGAGGTGCCCGGCGTCACCGTCGACCGGCAGTGCGGCTCAAGTCAACAAGCTATTTCCTTTGGGGCACAAGCGATCCTGTCGGGTACCGCCGATCTGATCGTGGCCGGCGGCATGCAGAACATGAGTCAGATCCCGATCTCCTCGGCGATGACCGTCGGCGAGCAGTTCGGGTTCACCTCGCCGACCAACGAGTCCAAGCAGTGGCTGCACCGCTACGGCGACCAGGAGATCTCCCAATTCCGCGGCTCCGAACTGATCGCCGAGAAGTGGAACCTCTCGCGCGAGGAGATGGAGCAGTATTCGCTGGCCAGTCACGAGCGTGCCTTCGCGGCCATCCGCGGGGGTAACTTCGACAACGAAATCGTCACCGTGGAAACCGAATCCGGGTCGTTCCGGGTCGACGAAGGACCACGTGAGTCGTCGCTGGAGAAGATGGCGGGGCTGAAGACATTGGTCGAGGGCGGCCGGCTGACGGCGGCGATGGCCAGTCAGATATCCGACGGCGCTTCGGCGGTGCTGCTGGCTTCCGAGCAGGCCGTCAAGGAGCACGGCCTGACCCCGCGTGCGCGCATCCACCACATCAGTACCCGCGGCGCCGACCCGGTGTTCATGCTCACCGGTCCCATCCCAGCCACCCGTTATGCGTTGGAGAAGACCGGGCTTTCCATTGACGACATCGACACGGTCGAGATCAACGAGGCGTTCGCGCCGGTGGTCATGGCGTGGCTCAAGGAGATCAAGGCGGACCCGGAGAAGGTCAACCCGTCCGGCGGCGCGATCGCGCTCGGGCATCCGCTGGGTGCCACCGGAGCCAAGCTGTTCACCACCATGCTGAATACGTTGGAGCGCACCGGCGGTCGGTACGGCCTGCAGACCATGTGCGAGGGCGGCGGCACCGCGAACGTCACCATCATCGAACGGCTGTAGTTTCGCGCGCCCGACCCGGTGGCCCTCCCGCGCGCCCTCCCGCGCCCGCCCGCGTGCCCGCCCTCCCGCGCGAGTGTGCGTCTGGCGACCCTCCACCTGGGTTTTGCGTCGCGATTCGCACTGTCGGCAGGGTTGGGGATGAGTGACTGGCCGCGACCGCAGGGCGGGCGCACGATCCGTCGATGGACTGGCCGTTTCGGGCCGCGGAAGCACTCGCCGCAGGCGCTATCCCGGAGCGCACCATGCGGGCGCTGTATGAACCGGTGTACCCAGGCGTCTACGCCCCCTCCGGTATCAGGCTCAGTGCGCGCCAGCGCGCGCGGGCGGCGTGGCTCTGGTCGCGTCGGCGCGGTGTACTGGCCGGCACGTCCGCATCGGCGCTGCACGGTGCGAAGTGGGTCGGCCCCGAGCTCGACGCAGAATTGGTGCACGACAACCGAAGACCGCCAAAGCGCATCATCGTCCACTCCGACGTCCTGGCGCCCCACGAAACGCTGCTGATTGGAGCGATGGCCGTGACCACCCCGGCACGCACCGCCTTCGACATCGGCCGACGAACACCGAACAGACTTCGGGCCATCGAGCGGATCGATGCTTTGGCGAATGCGACTGATCTGAAGATCACCGACATCGAGGCAGTTATCGCCGAGCATTCCGGCGCACGGGGACTGGCCAGACTTCGGCGGGTGTTGCCGCTCGTCGACAGTGGCGCCGAGTCGCCACCGGAAACGCGGACGCGGTTAGCGATGATCGATGCCGGGTTGCCGGCACCTCAGACGCAGATCGTGGTGCGGGACGAGTTCGGCGACTTCGTGGCCCGGATCGATATGGGCTACAAGGAGTTTCTTGTCGGAGTCGAATACGACGGGTCGCAACACTGGACCGACCCCGCGGTACGCGCGGCGGACGCCGACAAGCAGGTCGCGTTGGCAGATCTGGGGTGGACGATCATTCGGGTCCACAACGACCTACTGCGTTACCGAGAGGGCACGTTCATCTCGCGGGTGTTCGCCGCGATGCATGCCGCTGGTTGGCGGACCTGAATGCCGACTGTGAAATCGCCGACGCAAACCCCAGGTGAAGCGTCGCCGGATGCACAGTCGCGCGGGGAGCGGGGAGGGCCGAGCGGGGAGCGGGGAGGGCGGGGAGCGCCGGGAGGGCGGGGAGCGCCGGTCAGGCGTCGAAGTCGACGGCGACGAACGGCGTGGTCGGGCGGGATTGACAGGTGAGCACATATCCTGCATCGAGTTCGGCGCGGCCCAGCGCAAAGTTGTGATCCATCTCCACGTCGCCCTCGACCAGCTTGGCCCGGCACGTCCCACAAGCGCCGCCCATGCAGGCGTACGGCGCGTCGTCACGCACCTGCAACGCACCTTCGAGCACCGAGTCGCCCGGGGTCAGGTCGCAGGTGTACTGCGTGCCGGACAATGTGAACGTCACCGTCGCAGTCTCGTAGCGGCCGCCGGCGACAGTGGACGTCTCGAAGCCGTGGAAGAGCTCGAGGTGGATCCGTTCGGTGTCCACGCCATGCTCGACCAGCAGCTCGTGCACTGTCGTCGTCATTTCCTTTGGGCCGCAGATGAACCACTCGTCCACGCTGTCGGGGGGCAACGAACTCGTCAGCCAGTTGCCGAGCTTGGCACGATCGATACGGCCACGGAGCTCGGGAGTGTGCATCGACTCGCCGGACAGCACATGCAGGATCTCCAGACGATCGGCATAGCGCGATTCCAACCGGTCGAGCTCGGCCCGGAACATCGTCGACTCCTTGGTGCGGTTGCCGTAGATCAAGGTGAACCGGCTTTCGGTCTCGATCTCCAACGTGGTTGCCAGAATCGACAACACCGGGGTGATGCCGCTGCCGGCCACCAGTCCCACGTAGTGCTTCCGGTGCAGCGGATGCAGCGGGGCGCCGAACCGCCCGGACGGCGTCATCAGCTCCAGCACATCGCCGGCCTGCAACTGCTCGGCGACATATGTCGAAAAAACTCCGCCGGCAATGTGTTTCACCGCGATGCGTAACTGGGCCCGGGTGGCGGGCGCACAGATCGAGTAGTTGCGACGCGCACCCTCCCGGACAACCGTCACATGCTGGCCCGGTTCGAACCGGAACGCATCCTGCAACGGCTCGGGCACCGCGAAGGTCACCAGCGTGCTGTCGGCGGTGATCGGGTCGACCGACGCCACCGGAATCCGGTGCAGCATCGCGTGCGGCGAGTTGGACCTGGTCGGCATCCGCACTGGCAGCACCGCGGCCAGCCTGCCGTTGAGCTCCTTCCACTCCCGGAACTCGTCGGGATTGAGCTGCTGCCCGAAGACCGTGTTGATCGCGGGGTTGCGCTCCAGGTACACTTCCTCGTTGCGCTTCCAGGTGCGGATGTAGCGGTAGAACGGCACCGACGGGTGCAGGTGATGCACCAGGTGGTAGTTCTGCGACAGCAGCAACGGTGTGAAAAGCCATTCTGCGCCAACGCGATTGCGGGTGGCCCGGTATCGATTGGTGCGCTGGGTGTCCGCCAGCCCGTGATGCGGCAACCAGTCGAACCACCAGGCCAGGACGGTCAGGCCGATCCGTTGGGGGATGAGGAACACCACCGCCAGCGTCCAGAAGTTTCCGGTGGCGATGGCCGCGACCACCCCGGCGATGCTCAGCGCCAACATCAGCAGCGTCTCGGCCACCTCACCGACCGGCCGGCTGCGGACGCGCGGCAGGTAGTAGCGGATGTAGAAGTACTCCACCAGCGACCACCGCAACGGCAGCTGCCACCACTTCCCGTGTGAGGCAAAGGTATCCGGGTCCTGGTCGTCGTCGTTGGAGTGCCGGTGATGCTGAATGTGGATGTAGCCGAACGACGGGAAGGCCACCACCGGACCGACGAACGTCCAGGCCAGCCGACCCATCAGGGCGTTGACCCAGCGGGCCGAACTGATCGAGTAGTGCGACGCGTCGTGCACCACGGTGAACATCACGAACGTCACCGCGGCGTTGACCGGAACCGTCACCCACCACGGCGACCATCCGTTGACATAGCCGAGCGTCGCTGTGACGAAGCCGGTCAAAGATGCGAGGAAGATGCCGATCGTCGGCAGCGCGAGCTTGGGTACCGCTTCACCCGGATCGGGCAGCGCGTGGTGCGCAGCGGACTCTGGAGCCGCTTGGTCCATCTCGACGGTCGCCATAAATGCGAAAGCGTAACCCACTTGACACGGGCGGCTACTGCACGAAGTTGGCGGCCTTGTGTAAATGCTCGATCGCCTGCGCCACGATGGACTCGATCAACTCCGCGCAGGACGGCAGGTCGTCCAGAATTCCGGCTACCTGGCCCGACGCCAGCACACCCGCTTCGGTGTTGCCCTCGACCAAACCGGCCTTCAGCAGCATCGGCGTGTTGGCCGCCATCACCACCTGCGACCAGCTCAGTTCCTTGCCGTGCCGCATGGCCAGACCATCCTGGATCATCGAGCGCCACGACATCTGTGACATCTTCTTGAACTTGGCCGCGTTGCCCACGGCTGCGGTGAAACCCCTTGCCCGAGAGCCGCCTTCGAGTTTCTCCACCAAACCGGTGCGCAGCACCCGGTGCGGCATGCCGTCGACACGGGTGGTGACCACGGTGCCGTCCAGCGCGGCGTCCAGGTATCGCTGCTTGACGGCGTCGGGCACGGTGGAATCGGAGGTGAGCAGGAACCGGGTGCCCATGGCCACCCCGGCCGCGCCGTAGGAAAGTGCGGCGGCGAGTCCCCGTCCGTCGAAGAAACCACCCGCGGCGATCACCGGAATCCCGCTGCCCTCGACGGCGTCGAGCACTGAGGGCAGCAACAGCGTGGTTGCGACGGGACCGGTGTGTCCGCCGCCCTCGCCGCCCTGCACGATCATCGCGTCCGCACCCCAGCCGGCCACCTTGCGGGCATGTTTGGCGGCGCCGATCGACGGAATGACAACGGCACCGGCCTCTTTGAGCCGCGCAATCAGTTCCGGCTTGGGCGCCAGCGCAAACGACGCCACCTTGACGCCCTCACGGATCATCAACTCGACGCGGTCGCCGGCGTCGGCGGCGTCGGCCCGGATGTTGACGCCGAACGGCTTGTCGGTGGCGGCCTTGACTTTGCCGATCGCTGTTGCCAGTTCGTCCAGCGTCATAGTGGCCGACGCCAGGATCCCGAGGCCGCCGGCGTTGGCCGTCGCCGACACCAACCGGGCACCGGCCACCCAGCCCATCCCGGTCTGTACCACCGGATGCTCGATGCCGACCAGCTCGGTCAGCGGGGTACGCAGCTTCACTGGCGGATCTCTCTGTCGCGCAGCGCTTTCGGATCGATAACGTCCCGAATGAGGCGCAGTTCGTCCTGCGTCGGCTCCCTGGATTCGCCAGCCTCGTCGAGGCCGTGCACCTCGAACGAGGTCGCCTCGCGAACCTCGTCGGGCCCGACGCCGGGGTGCAGGCTCAACGCCCGCATGGTCCGGTCCGGACCGCCGAAGTCGAAGACGCCGAGATTGGAGACCACCCGGTAGACGTTGACGAACCGGAACGCCGGGTTGTCCGCGTCCACCTTGTCGTAGCCGATGCCGGACACCACGTCGACGGTTTCGGTGAAGACGCGCTTGGAGTGGTTGCCGACCCAGTAACTGGTCGCGTGGTTGATGGTGTTGCCCGGCGAGCCGCGCACCCCGAACATCTGCCGGGTCGGCTGTTGCAGGGGCCCGAACGCCGAAATGTTCTGATTGCCGTAGCGGTCAACCTGATTGGCGCCCATGACGACGTGCCGCCGGCCCCAGGCCAGCGTCTCGAACACCCGGCCGAACGGCATCCAGCCCTCGATGGCTCCGGTCTTGCCCAGCGCTGGGGTGTCGGCCAGCAGTTGGGCCTCCCCGTCGGTCAGCAGGATGTCCGGCGAGAAGGTGAGTCGCGCCAACCGTGCACCCACCGACGCCATATTCGTCATCGGGCTGATCATGATTTCGCCGGCGTCTCTGAACAATTCAGCGCAGGCGATCGCGCAGACTTCGACTCTGGTCGCGCTCATTTCGAAGCCTCCTCACCGAACTTGCGCACCGCCGCCTGGTAGTCGTCCTCGCTGCCGGACAGATAGGTCGCCTTGAACTGCTGCCAGCCCTCGTCGGTCGAGGCGGCCTCGGCATAGTGTCGCTGGAATTTCTCGTCCCGTCCGTAATCCGGTGCGGCGGTGGTGAAGTGCGCGCCGCCGGGAGCCTCCACCACACCGTCGACCATCATCCGGTTGATCAACAGCGCTTGCGGGGGAACCGATTTGACCAGCTCCTCGGTGGGCACCACGCGTTCTACGGACAGGAACCGCCGGTCGGCGGCCATCAGGAACAGGTCGTCGAAGTAGGGGTCGATGCCGGTGTAGGCCGCGTTGCCTTGGGCGTCACCGAGGTTGAGGTGGGCAAAGGCCGCGTCCAGGCGCAGAGCCGGCATCGCGATCAACTTCTCGTAACCGCCGTCGGTCGGGTACGGCGAGGTGACGGTCTGCAGTTCGCCCGCCCAGAAGTCCGGCACCGAGCTGCCCAGCCCCGCGCGGATCGGCAGGAACGGCAAGCGCTGTGCCGCCGCCTGCAGCCCGCAGCGCAGCATGCCTTCGTCCATCTCCCGGGCCTCGATGGCGCCGGTCGTGCGCGCCTTGGCGAACCAGGGATCGTAGAAGGGCGGCGAGTCCAGTGAGACGAACCCGTAGTAGACCCGCTTCACCTTGCCGGCCGAGCACAGCAGACCCAGATCTGGCCCGCCGTAGGTGACGACGGTGAGGTCGGTGACGTCGGTGCGCAGCAGGGCGCGGACGAACGCCATCGGCTTGCGTCGGGAACCCCAGCCGGCGATGCCGATGGTCATGCCGCTCTCGATCTGGGCGACGGCGTCGTCCAGGGTGGTCCGCTTGTCACTCATCCTTCTTGCCCTTCGCCGTGCCGGCGAACGCGTCGCGGTGCTCGTCGGCCACGCCGGCGAGGTTGAGCTCGAAGGTGAACCCCTGCTCCATGCGATAACTCGCGTTGACCCGTTGCACGTCGATGAGATTCAGCGCCTCTTTGGCGGCGCGGATCACCCGGGTGTCCTTGGCGGCGATGTCGCGGGCCACCTTCAGCGCGGCCTCGTCCAACTCGCCCCGCGGCACCACCTCGTGCACCGAACCGAAGTGGTGCAGGGTGGCTGCGTCGACAGTGGCGGCGGTGAAGAACAGCCGCCGCATCATGTGTTGGGGCACCAGCCGGGACAGGTGGGTGGCCGCGCCGAGTGCACCGCGCTCCACTTCCGGGAGTCCGAACACCGCGTCGTCGGAGGCGACGATGACATCGGAGTTGCCGACCAGGCCGATGCCGCCCCCGACGCAGAAACCGTTGACCGCCGCGATCACCGGCACCGCGCACTCGTAGACCGCGCGGAACGCGTGGAAGCAGCCGCGGTTGGCGTCGATCAGCGCGGTGAAGCCTTCGGTGCGCTGCATTTCCTTGATGTCCACGCCGGCATTGAAGCCGCGGCCTTCGGCCCGCAGGATCACCGCGTGGGTTTCCGGGTCCCGGCCCGCGGCGGTGATGGCGTCGCCGAGTTCGAACCATCCTTGGGACGGAATGGCGTTGACCGGCGGGTAGTCGACGGTGACCGCGACTATTCCGGGTTCGAGGGTGGTGGAGGTGATCGTCATGGCACTTCCTGCTGGGTCCGCTGGGGTCAACTACCTAAGCAAGCACTTGCTTGGTACGCTAGCACAGTGACCAATCCGCAAGCAGCCCCCCCGAATGCGAATGGGATCAACCTCGGACTGACGGGGCGAGTGGTCCTGGTGACCGGCGGGGTGCGTGGCGTCGGAGCCGGTATCAGCTCGGTTTTCGCCGGGCAGGGCGCGACGGTGGTGACCTGTGCCCGTCGTCCGGTCGAGGGGTTTCCGCACGAGTTTCACAGCTGCGACATCCGTGACGAAGTGGCCGTCCAGGCGCTGATCGAGACGATCGTGCAACAACACGGCCGCCTCGATGTGGTGGTCAACAATGCCGGCGGTTCGCCGTACGTGCTGACCGCGGAATCCAGCCCGAAGTTCAACCGCAAGATCATCGAGCTCAATCTGATTGGCGGACTGCTGGTTTCGCAGTACGCCAACGACAAGATGCAGGCACAGCCCAGCGGCGGGTCGATCGTCAACATCGGCAGCCTCAGCGGGCGGCGGCCCAGTCCGGGCACCGCGGCCTACGGCGCGGCCAAGGCCGGCCTGGAGAGTCTGACCGAGACGCTGGCCGTGGAGTGGGGGCCGAAGGTCCGGGTGAACGCGTGTGTGGTCGGCATGGTCGAGACCGAGCAGGCCGATCTGTTCTACGGCGACGCCGAGTCGATCGCCGCGATCTCCAAGAACGTGCCGCTGGGCCGGCTGGCCCGCCCCGACGACATCGGTTGGGCCGCGGCATTTTTGGCCTCCGACGCGGCGTCCTACATCAGCGGTGCCACGCTCGAGGTACACGGTGGCGGCGAACCACCGCACTATCTAGCCACAACGAACGCAAGCGCGGTCAAGTAGAGGACAGGGGAAACTCATGGGAGTGGTTGACGGCCGGGTTGTCATCGTCACCGGAGCGGGCCGCGGTATCGGCCGCGCGCATGCCTTGGCGTTCGCCGCCGAGGGCGCGCGCGTCGTGGTCAACGACATCGGCGTCGGGCTGGACGGGTCCGCCGGCGAGAGCCCCGCGCAGCAGGTGGTCGACGAGATCAAGGCCGCCGGCGGCGAGGCTGTGGTCAACAGTGACGACGTCGCCGACTGGACGGGTGCCCAGAACCTGATCGACACTGCCGTCGATACCTTCGGCGGCCTGGATGTGCTGGTCAACAACGCCGGGTTCATTCGTGACCGAATGTTGGCCAATACCAGTGAATCCGAGTGGGATGCGGTGATCCGCGTCCACCTGAAGGGGCACTTCGCGACGCTGCGGCACGCCGCGGGCTACTGGCGCCGGCAGATTAAGGGCGGCACCGTCGGTCCCGACGACCTCAACGCTCGCATCATCAACACCAGCTCGGGGGCCGGCCTGCAGGGCAGTGTCGGGCAGGGCAACTACTCGGCGGCCAAGGCCGGCATCGCGGCGCTGACCCTGGTCGGTGCCGCTGAACTGGGACGCTATGGCATCACCGTCAACGCGATCGCGCCGGCCGCCCGCACCCGGATGACCGAGGCGGTGTTCGCCGAGACCATGGCCGCACCCGAAGACGGCGGGTTCGACGCGATGGCGCCGGAAAACGTCTCCCCACTTGTGGTTTGGCTGGGCAGCGTGGAGTCCCGGGACGTCACCGGCAAGGTGTTCGAGGTCGAGGCCGGCCTGATCCGGGTCGCCGAAGGCTGGGCGCACGGACCGCAGATCGACAAGGGAGCCAAGTGGGACCCGGCCGAACTGGGGCCGGTCGTCACCGACCTGCTGGCCAAGTCGCGGCCGCCGGTTCCGGTGTACGGGGCGGGTTCCTGACCCCCTAGCGGCGCACCGCTTCCAGACTCATCTCGATGAAGTCCAGTCGCCACAGCGACTGAAACAGCCCGCGGCCGAAGTTCTCATACAGCCCGAGCTTGAACGGGTCCGTTTCGTTGTGCGCGACCGCGGCCGCGATTTCGCGGATGGTGCGCTGACCGTTGATGTACTGGACGTAGGGCAGTTCGGTGGCGTTGAGGGTCATGTCCCAGTGCGGTCGGTGGATGACAGCCCCGGACAGGTTGCAGCTCAGGCGCATTCGCGGAACGAAGTCCAGCGCCTCGGCCGCACTGAAGTCGATGGTGTAGCTGGCCTTGGGCCGGTCGCGGTGCGTCGCGATGAAGAAGTGGCAGGCGTTGGCCGTGCGCAGCCGCTCCATCACCGACCACATCTGCCGCTGCGGCAGTGCACTGATGATCTCGTAGAACTCGGTAGCCGGGTTGGCCAGGCTGTTGACATCGTGCGGGTAGTACGGCGCGTTGTGGAACCAGCGCTGGAACTCCAGGCCAGCCGAGGTGAGCAGGTCCAGACAGTCCCCCGTGGTGAAACTTCGGTCGCGGCCGTGCAGGCAGGTATCGACCAGTCCCGCATCGTAATACAGGTCCGGTGCCGTATCGCGGTAGACCAGGAAGGGGTGGTTGGGATCGAGCATCGCGATGGTCTCGTTCACCTTTCGGATGCCCTCGTCGTCCTGTTGCAGCCCGAGATCGCGAAAGACCGACTGCACCAGCTCCACTCCGATGCGGCCGTACCTGGCGTAGAGCATCAGTCCGACGGCGCCGTCCGGGCGCAGGCAATCGGCCAGCGCCTTCATACCCAGCTCGGGATCCGCCAGGTGGTGCAGCACCCCGGTTGACATGATCAGGTCGAAATCCCGGCCCAGCGTCGAGACCTCTTCGATCGCGAGGCGGTGCAACTCCAGGTTGGACAACCCGTGCCGGTCCTTGAGGTACTGCTCGTGGTCCAGCGACCGCTGGCTGACGTCGATCCCTATCACGCGGGAGGCGCGGTTGTTATAGGCGACGATGGCCGCCTGATTGCTGCCGCAGCCCGCGATCAGGATGTCCATGTCCGGCTTGTAGTCCCGGTCGGGCCAGAACTGGATGGACGCGTGACTGGGGTCGAACCACTGCCACCCGTCCTGCAACCACACCTCGAGATCTTGTATCGGCTCGGGATACGTCCACTTCTCGTACTGGTTGGCGACGACGTCGTTCAGCCGGTCGGTCATGCCAAGAGATGTTAGGGGTCGCAGATGATGATCGGTATTTTGCGGTCTGTCCAGGACTGGTAGTCGTCGAACGACGGATACATCGCGACCAGCTGCGGCCAGTACCGCTCGCGCTCGTCGTCAGTGGCGTCGCGGGCGGTCAGTTCCAGCGTTTCCTTCTTGATCTGCACCTTCACCTCCGGGTTGGCCTTGAGGTTCAGGTACCACATCGGGTGCTTGTCGGAGCCGCCGCGGGAGGCCACCAGGATGACCCGGTCGCCGTCGCGCAGGAAAAGCAGTGGGCTGACCCGGGGTTCACCGGTCTTGCGACCGGTGGTGGTCAGCAGTGCCACCGGGCTGTTGCCGAAGGTGCCGCCCAGACCGTCGCCGCCATTGCGGCGGTACATCCACGTATTGAGCTTGGCCATCCACTTCATGAAGAAATCGGTGAACGGCGAATTCAGGTACCGCGGTTGGGCTTTCGGCATCATTGGTTCCTAGTGCTGGATGAACGGCACGAACCGTGCCCGGATGTGCTGGATCTCGGCCTTGCCGCTGGGACTTTCGGCCGGGATCACGAAGGTCTCGGTGACCCGTCCGACGACCCGGCGGCCGGCGAACGCCACCTTGGTCAGCACGTCGTACTCCGCGTGCACGTCGTCGCCCTCGATGCGGTATTGCGGGGGTGTTGCGTCGGCGATGATCCGGTACTGCGGGTTGCGACTCAGGCTGCGCCGCAGGTGATTTCCGGAGAAACCGTTCTTCACACCCAACTCGATGCGAGTGCAACCGGCGGCGAACGGCACCGCGTCCGCGTCGTGGCTCACCAGTGCGTCGATATAGCTCTGCGCGGCCGCGATGCGGTGCTCGTCGGAAACCGGCACGGCCCGATCAGATGCGCTCGATGATGGTCCCGGTCGACAGCGCGCCGCCCGCGCACATCGTGATCAGCGCGGTGCTCTTGTCGGTGCGTTCCAACTCGTGCAGCGCGGTGGTGATCAGCCGGCTGCCGGTGCTGCCCACCGGGTGACCCAGCGCGATCGCGCCGCCGTTGACGTTGACCCGGTCCATGTCGGGCTCGTGCACCCGCGCCCAGGACAGCACCACGGATGCGAACGCCTCGTTGATCTCGACGATGTCGATGTCGCCGATCTTCATGCCGGCCTTTTCCAGCACCTTGGCCGTTGACTGCACCGGACCGTCGAGGTGGTAGTAGGGTTCGGCGCCGACGAGTGCCTGGCTGACGATTCGCGCGCGAGGCTTGAGTCCGAGCGACTTGGCTTTGTCTTCGTCCATCCACAGCACCGCCGCGGCACCGTCGGAGATCTGTGACGATGTGCCTGCGGTGTGAATTCCGCCGTCCAGCACGGGCTTCAGCGCGCTCAGCCCCGACAGCGAGGTCTCCCGCAGGCCCTGGTCGCGGCTGATCGTGACACGTTCGTCGGTCGGTTGCTTGTTCTCGTCGAGCGCGGGGGCTTCGATCGGCGAGATTTCGCGGTCGAAGCGGCCCTCCGCCCACGCCTGCTTGGCCTTCGCTTGCGACTGGTAGCCGAATTCGTCGATTTCGTCGCGGGTGATGCCGCGCCGCTTGGCGATTCGCTCGGCGGCGGTGAACTGGTCCGGCAGGTCGATGTCCCACGAGGCGGGCCGCAGGATGCTGCGGTCGGGGCCGGCGTTGGCGCCGAGGCCCACCCGGCTCATTGCCTCGATCCCGCAGGCGATACCGATGTCGATGGCGCCGGCGGCGATCAGGCCGGCGACCAGACCGTTGGCCTGCTGGCCGCTGCCGCACTGGCAGTCCACGGTCACCGCACCCACGTGGTCCGGCAACCCGGCGACGAGCCAGCTCACCCGGGTGATGTTGTTGGACTGCTCGCCGAACTGTGTCACGCAGCCGCCGATGATCTGCTCGACCTCGCCGGCTTGAAATTCAGACGAGATTCCGGCCTTGTCGACCAGCGCCTTCTGCGTAGCTCCGAGCAGTTCGGTGGCGTGCAGTCCAGAGAGCCAACCGTTGCGCTTGCCGATCGGGCTGCGGGTGGCTTCGACGATTACCGGGTTACCCATGCAGCCAGGCTAGAACACGTTTCATTACTATGACAAGCGAGGATGCCGGACCGCCTTTTGTCTGCGGTGGAGGCGTGTTTTACTGGAACTAGAACTCGTTGCAATTTTAGGAGAACACTCGAATGGCACCCGCAAATATTTCGGCTGACTTCGACTTCCTCGATCCCGACATCAACCTCGCCGGCCTGCCCGTAGCCGAACTCGCGCAACTCCGCGCGTCCGAACCTATCCACTGGGTCGAGGTGCCCGACGGGTGCGGGGGCTTCGAGGACAACGGTTACTGGCTGCTGACCAAGCACGCCGACGTCAAGGAAGTGTCGCGCCGCAGCGACATGTTCTCCAGCTGGCAGAACGGGGCCATCCCCACGTGGCCCAAAGAGATGACGCGGGAGAGCGTCGAGCTGCAGCGCAACGTCATGCTCAACATGGACGCCCCGCACCACACCCGGTTGCGCAAGATCATCTCCCGCGGCTTCACCCCGCGGGCGGTGGGCCGGCTGGAGGACGAGCTGGCCCGGCGCGCGCAGAACATCGCCAAGGAAGCGGCCGCAGCGGGCAGCGGCGACTTCGTCGAGCAGGTGTCGTGTGAGCTGCCGCTGCAGGCCATCGCCGGTCTGCTGGGTGTGCCGCAGGAGGACCGCGACAAGCTGTTCCGCTGGTCCAACGAGATGACCGGCGGGGAGGACCCGGAGTACGCGGACATCGATCCCGCGCAGTCGTCGATGGAACTGATCATGTACGCGATGGCGATGGCCGACGAGCGGGGCAGGAACCCCACCGACGACATCGTCACGACCTTGATCCAGGCCGACATCGACGGTGAGAAACTGTCCGACGACGAATTCGGTTTCTTCGTCATCATGCTGGCCGTGGCGGGCAACGAGACCACCCGCAATTCGATCACTCACGGAATGATCGCCTTCGCGAACAACCCCGACCAATGGGAGCTGTACAAGAAGGAACGTCCCTCGACGACCGCCGACGAGATCGTCCGCTGGGCGACGCCGGTGTCTGCGTTCCAGCGCACCGCCAATGCGGACACCGAGCTGAACGGCGTACAGATCAAGAAGGGCCAGCGGTTGGTAATGTCCTACCGCTCAGCCAATTTCGACGAAGAGGTCTTCGACGATCCGCATTCGTTCAACATCCTGCGCGACCCGAATCCCCACGTCGGCTTCGGCGGCACCGGGGCGCACTACTGCATCGGCGCCAACCTGGCGCGGATGACGATCAATCTCATCTTCAACGCCGTCGCCGACCACATGCCCGACCTCAAGCCCATCTCCGAACCCGAACGGCTGCGGTCCGGCTGGCTCAACGGCATCAAGCACTGGCAGGTGGACTACACCGGTAAGACCCCGGTGACCTCCTGATGGATTTCGACCTCAGCGCAGAACAAGAGGCTGTCGCCGATGTCGTCACCTCAGTTCTGAGTCGCGAATCGACCTGGGCCGCTTTGGCAGACGGCGGCGTCACGGCGCTGGCGGTTCCCGACCGGCTCGGTGGCGACGGTGTCGGCCTCTCCGAGGTGGGCACCGTGCTGACCGAAGTGGGTCGGCACGGCGCCATCACCCCGGCCCTGGCCACCCTGGGATTTGGCGTGGTGCCGCTGGTGGAGTTGGCGTCCGACGAGCAGCAGGACCGCTTTCTGGCCGGCGTGGCCAAGGGCGGGGTGTTGACGGCGGCGTTGAATGAGCCTGGCCGCGCATTGCCGGACCGGCCCTCGGTGAGTCTCGTCGACGGACGGCTGTCCGGCACCAAAGTCGGTGTCGGATACGCCGATTCGGCCGACTGGATCGTGGTGACCACCGACAGTGCCGTGGTGTTGGTGTCGCCGAAGGCCGATGGCGTCCGGCTGGTCCGGACGCCGACGTCGACCGGTGCTGACGAGTTCACGGTAACCTTCGACGATGTTGCGGTCGGGGAATCCGAGGTGCTGGCCGGTGCCGCACCGGCGCGGGTGAATCAGTTGGCGCTGGCCATGATCGGCGCCTACGCCGATGGTCTGGTGGCCGGCGCGCTGCGGCTGACCGCCGACTACGTGGCTGAACGCAAACAGTTCGGCAAGCCGTTGTCGACGTTCCAAACGGTTGCTGCGCAATTAGCCGAGGTCTACATCGCTTCGCGCACCATCGATTTGGCCGCCAAGGCGGTGCTGTGGAAGTTGTCCGAGGGGCTCGACGCCACCGCCGATTTGGATGTCCTCGGGTACTGGCTGGCCGCTCAGGCGCCGCCGGCAATGCAGATCTGCCATCACCTGCACGGGGGCATGGGCATGGACATCACCTATCCGATGCACCGGTACTACTCGTCGATCAAAGATCTGACCCGGCTGCTGGGCGGGTCGTCTCATCGGCTGGGATTGGTGGGAGCGCAATGTTTATAGACCTGACCCCCGAGCAGCGCCAGTTGCAGGCGGAGTTGCGGGAATACTTCTCCAATCTGATTTCGTCGGACGAGGCGAAGGCGATGGAGTCCGACCGGCACAATGAGGCCTACCGCGCGGTCATCCGCCGGATGGGGAAAGACGGCAAGCTCGGTGTCGGGTGGCCAAAAGAATTCGGCGGCTTGGGATTCGGGCCGATCGAACAGTCCATCTTCGTCAACGAGGCGCACCGGGCGGACGTGCCGCTGCCGGCGGTGACGCTGCAGACGGTCGGTCCGGTCCTGCAGCAATTCGGCAGCGATCTGCAGAAGAAGAAGTTCCTGCCGGCGATCCTGGCCGGCGAGGTCCATTTCGCGATCGGCTATACCGAACCCGACGCCGGCACCGACCTGGCGTCGCTGCGCACCACCGCCGTGCGCCAGGGCGACGAGTACATCGTCAACGGGCAGAAGATCTTCACCACCGGCGCGCACGACGCCGACTACATCTGGCTGGCCTGCCGCACCGACCCGGAAGCCGTTAAGCACAAGGGCATTTCGATCCTGATTGTCGACACCAAGGATCCCGGCTACTCCTGGACACCGATCATCCTGTCCGACGGTGCCCACCACACCAACGCCACCTACTTCAACGATGTCCGGGTGCCGGCCGACATGCTGGTCGGCGAGGAAAACGGCGGCTGGCGGTTGATCACCACCCAGCTCAACAACGAGCGGGTGATGCTGGGTCCGGCTGGACGGACCGCGGGGATCTACGACCGCGTGCACGACTGGGCATCCAAGCCCGGTGGCGACGGTGTCACCCCCATCGAGCACGACGACGTCAAGCGGGCGCTGAGCGAGATCTATGCGATGTGGCGGATCAACGAGCTGCTGAACTGGCAGGTGGCCGCAGCCGGTGAGGACATCAACGTGGCCGATGCCGCGTCGACCAAAGTCTTCGGTACCGAGAAGATTCAGTACATCGGACGGCTGGCCGAGGAGGTCGTCGGCAAATACGGCAACCCGGCGGAGCCGGAGACCGCTGAACTCCTGCAATGGCTGGACTCGCAGACCAAACGCAACCTGGTCATCACCTTCGGCGGGGGCGTCAACGAAGTCATGCGTGAGATGATCGCTGCCGCCGGGCTGAAGGTGCCGAGGGTCCCTCGATGACGGATATTCGGGAAGCGGTCGCGGAGATCACCGCCACCGTCGTCGCCGCACCGCGCGTGTCCCGCGACCCGGTGAATCAGCCGATCGTCAACAACTGGGTCGAGGCACTGGGCGACCGTAACCCGATCTACGTGGACGAGGAAGCAGCGAAGGCTGCCGGACATCCGGGAATTGTCGCACCGCCGGCCATGATTCAGGTGTGGACGATGTTCGGGCAGGGTGGCGAACGCCCGACCGACGACCCCATGGGCCCGATCATGCAACTCTTCGACGACGCCGGATACATCGGCGTAGTCGCCACCAACTGTGAGCAGACCTACCACCGCTATCTGCGCCCCGGCGAGCGGGTCACCATCCACTCCGAGATGCGCGACGTGGTCGGCCCCAAACAGACCGGACTGGGCGAGGGCTGGTTCATAAACCAGCACATCACCTGGCGCGTCGGTGACGAGGACGTCGCCGAGATGGCTTGGCGCATATTGAAGTTCAAGCCGCGCGAGGCCGATGCAGCCGTGTCTGCGGTGCCGGATGACCTGGATGCCGATGCAATGATGCGGCCCGCGGTGTCGCGGGACACCGCGTTCTTCTGGGAGGGCGTCAAAGCCCACGAGTTGCGCATCCAGCGCCGCGGCGACGGCAGCCTGGTGCATCCTCCGGTGCCGGCGGTCTGGCAGCCGCCCGGCGATCCGGTCGACTACGCGGTGGCCAGCGGCCGCGGCACCGTGTTCAGCTTCGTGGTGCATCACGCGCCGAAGGTGCCGGGCCGCACGCTGCCCTTCGTGATCGCGCTGGTGGAGCTTGAGGAGGGGGTGCGCATGCTGGGCGAGTTGCGGGGTGTCGATCCTGGTGCGGTGAAGATCGGAATGCCGGTTCGCGCAACCTATATCGACTTTCCGGCCGGCGATAGCGGCCCGGAATGGACGCTTCACGCTTGGGAGCCTTCGACATGAGCGCGCCGGTGGTCGAAGTGGGCGTGCAGCTGCCCGAACTGAAGCTGGAGGGCACGCCGACATTCATTATTTCAACGGCGTTGGCCACCAGAGACTTTCAGGATGTGCACCACGACCGGGACCTGGCCCAGGCCAAGGGGTCCAAGGACATCTTCGTCAATATCCTCACCGACACCGGCTTGGTGCAACGCTTCGTCACCGACTGGGCCGGCCCGTCGGCGCGGATCAAGTCGATAGGGCTGCGGCTCGGTGTGCCGTGGTACGCCTACGACACGGTGACCTTCTCCGGTGAGGTGACCGCGGTCGAGGAGGGGCTGATCACGTTGAAGGTGTTCGGCCGCAACAGCCTTGGCGACCACGTGATTGCCAACGTCACGCTGACGATCGGGGATGCGTAATGCTCTCGGGTAAGGCTGCGATCGTCGGCATCGGCGCCACTGACTTCTCCAAGAACTCCGGTCGGTCCGAACTGCGACTGGCGGCCGAAGCGGTCCGGGATGCGTTGGACGACGCCGGGTTATCGCCCGCCGATGTCGACGGCTTGACAACGTTCACAATGGACACCAACAAGGAGATCGCCGTCGCCCGCGCCACCGGTATGGGCGACCTGAAGTTCTTCTCGCAGGTGCACTATGGCGGTGGAGCTGCGTGCGGCACTGTCGCCCACGCCGCGATGGCTGTGGCGACCGGGCTGGCCGACGTCGTGGTGGCCTACCGGGCGTTCAACGAGCGGTCCGGGATGCGTTTCGGGCAGGTACAGACACGTTTGGTGGGAAGCGCTGCGGCTGAAGCCGATTCGACGTCGGCCGACAATTCCTTCTCGTATCCGCACGGGCTCTCCACGCCGGCCGCGCAGGTGGCGATGATCGCGCAGCGATACATGCACTGGTCTGGGGCGACCAGTCGCGACTTCGGTGCCATCTCGGTGGCCGACCGTCGGCACGCCGCCAAGAACCCCAAGGCGTACTTCTACGAGAAGCCGATAACCATTGAGGATCACCAGAATTCGCGGTGGATCGCCGAGCCGCTGCGCCTGTTGGACTGCTGCCAGGAGACCGACGGCGCGGTGGCGTTGGTGATCACCTCGGTCGAACGTGCCAAGGATCTCAAACAGCGCCCGGCCGTCATCGACGGTGCCGCACAGGGCTCGAGTCCTGATCAATACACGATGGTCAGCTACTACCGGCCCGAACTGGGACTGCCCGAGATGGGTCTGGTCGGCCAACAGCTGTGGGCGCAGTCGGGGTTGTCGCCGTCGGATATCCAGACCGCGGTGATCTACGACCACTTCACGCCGTTCACGCTGATTCAGTTGGAGGAGTTGGGGTTCTGTGGCCGGGGCGAGGCCAAGGACTTCATCGCCGACGGCGCCGTAGAGATCGGTGGGCGGTTGCCGATCAACACCCACGGCGGGCAGCTCGGTGAGGCCTACATCCACGGCATGAACGGGATCGCCGAAGGGGTGCGACAGTTGCGCGGCACCTCGGTGAACCCGGTGCCCGACGTCGAGCATGTGCTGGTCACCGCGGGTACCGGGGTGCCGACGTCGGGATTGATCCTGGGTTAGATGTCGTCCCTGGCGTAGCTCGGCGCCTTTGGTCGCCGAGCGTCACGCCAGCGTGGCGCGGCAAGGTTGGTGGGGGGCGCGGCGGTGCTGTTGGTCGCCGAGCGTCACGCCAGGGTGGCGGCGGGCGTTGAGTGTCATGCCAGTGTGGCGGGGCAGGATTGGTGGGGGTTGCGGCGGCGCTGTTGGTCGCCGAGCGTCACGCCAGCGTGGCGGCGGGCGTTGAGTGTCAAGCCAGTGTGACGGGTTGTGGATCGCGCGCTGTCGGTGAGCTGACGACTTGTCGCAGCCGTGGAACCCTACGGTTCCATGCCCGAACCATTTGTCGGCAGTGAGGCCGTCGCCAACGGCGATATCGTCAAGAGCGCACTACGAACGCGCTACAAGAAGCTACTTCGTGACGTATACGTCGGTCCGCACGACGAGTTGACACCAGAGGTGCGGGCCAGAGCGGCATGGCTGTGGTCGCGACGGAGAGGCATCGTCGCGGGTATGACCGCGAGTGCGGTGCACGGTGCGAAGTGGGTCGACGCTTGTGCGCCTTTGGAAATCCTGCATACTAATCGGAACCCGTTGCCAGGTCTGAAGGTTCGGGGTGATCGCATCGAAGATGACGAGGTTGTTCACGTCCGCGGGATGCCGGTGACAACTCCGGCCCGGACTGCCTTGGACATGGGTTGCTGGTATCCGACCGACGATGCCGTTGAGGCTCTGGATGCGTTATTCGCCGCGGTCGACATCAAGGATGCGGATGTGGAATTGCTCTGTCAGCGCTACCCCACTCGGCGCGGTATCCGGCGGGCACGGACTGCGCTCGAGCTGGCCGACGGTGGCTCGCAATCGAGAAAGGAAACGTGGCTCCGCTTGCTGCTGATCCGGGCTGGTTTTCCGCGGCCGCGCACCCAGATAACGGTGTGCGACGAGGCGGACGAGGCTTTCGCTTATCTCGACATGGGTTGGGAGGAAGTGAAAGTCGCTGTGGAGTACGACGGGGAACAGCACCGAGTCAATAGTTGGCAGTACAACTGGGATCGCACGCGGCAAGAGAAGATCAGGGCCCGTGGATGGATTGACATCCGGGTGCTGTCTGGGGATCGTCCGGCCGACATCATCAAGCGTGTCGCAGCGGCGCGTGCCAGTCGCGGGTGCGCAGACCGGCTGCGGCTGTCACGCTAGCGTGACGTTCGGCGGGGTGAGCAAATCTGTGGTGAGCAAACGGCTGCGTGGGCCACGCTGGCGTGACGTTCGGCGTCGACAGCCACGCTAGCGTGACGCTCGGCGGGGTGACGCTCGGCGGGGTGACGCTCGGCGGGGGTGAGAGGCGTGGCGTTCGGCGGGGGTGAGCAAATCTGTTGTGGGCAAACGGCTGCGGAGGCCACGCTGGCGTGACGTTCGGCGTCGACAGCCACGCTAGCGTGACGCTCGGCGGGGGTGACGCTCGGCGGGGGTGAGAGGCGTGGCGTTCGGCGGGGGTGAGTAAATCTGTTGGGGGCAAGCGGCTGCGGGGGCCACGCTAGCGTGACGCTCGGCGTCGACAGCCACGCTAGCGTGACGTTCGGCGGGGGTGGGAGGCGTGACGCTCGGCGTCGACAGCCACGCTAGCGTGACGCTCGGCGGGGGTGGGAGGCGCAGAACAGCAGGCGCTACGCAGGGATCAGTTCCACCCCGGACAGCACGACAGCGTTGTCGCGTGCCGGTGCGACGACCCCGGCCAGGAAGCGGCCGTCCTCTTTCCAAATGTTGACCTGCAGCGTCTCCCCGGGGAAGGCCACACCGGCGAAGCGGGCACCGTAGGCCCCGACCGCCGAAGCGTCCCCGTCCAGCAGTGCGTCGGTAATCGCCTTGCAGGTCATGCCGTAGGTGCACAGACCGTGCAGGATCGGCCTGGGAAATCCTGCGGCAGAAGCGAATTCAGGATCCGAGTGCAGCGGGTTGCGATCGCCGCACAGCCGGTACAGCAGTGCCTGCTGCGGCAGCAGCGGCATCGCCAGCTCGAGATCGGGTGCGCGGTCCGGTGCGGTATCCGACCCCGACGGCCCCCGTTCGCCGCCGAACCCGCCCTCGCCGCGAGCGAAGATCGACCGTCGCTGCGTCCACAGCAAATCACCGGAAGGCGCGGTCACCGTCGTCTCACTCCAAATCACCGCGGCCTTACCTTTGTCCCAGATGTCGGTGAACCGGGTGACAGCCGTGGCCGATCCTGACGGCGGTAGCGGGGCAGGCACCTCGACCCGCTCGGAAGCGTGCAGCACTTTCGCCAACTCGATGTCGATGCCGGGGAACTGCACGGTGGGTGGCTCCGTCATATGAAACGACGCGGCGACATTGCCGAACGTCGGCAACACCTGCGGTGTGTCGTCGATCAGGTAGCGCAGTTCGCGTGGGTCCATCGGATCACTGCCGGCGCCCAGCCCGAGGTGGTAGAGCTGTATGTCGCTACTGGTCCAAGAGAACTCGATCGGCTCCAGCTCGGCGGCCAGCGCGACGTCAACATCGATGGGCATGTCAGTTGTTCCCAGCTATGTGCAACGCCGCCAGGTATCCGAATGTCATGGCCGGACCGATCGTGCCGCCCGGACCCGGATAGGTGTGACCCATCACCGGTGCGCTGACGTTGCCTGCGGCGTAGAGGCCGTCGATGACGCTGCCGTCGTCGCGCAGAGCCCGACCGTGCACGTCGGTGCGGATACCGCCCTTAGTGCCCAGGTCGCCCGGGACCATCTTGGCGGCGTAATACGGTGCGTGGCTGATCTCTCCGAGGTTCGGGTTCGGCTTGTTGGTCGGGTCGCCGTAGTACCTGTCGTAAGCGCTCTCGCCGCGGTGGAAGTCCTCGTCGACGCCGGAGCGGGCGAAGCCGTTGAAGCGGGCCACTGTCTTGTTGAATTCATCGACCGGCAGGCCGGCTTTGGTGGCCAGTTCTTCCAGAGTGTCCGCCTGGATGATCACTCCCGACTCCATCCACTTTCGCGGAATGCGTTGTCCCGCCTGCAGTCCGGCGAAGATATAACGGTCCCGGTACTGCTGGTCGAACACCAGCCAAGCCGGAATATTCTCACCCGGCCCGGGGCCCTGGCCGTACTCGCCGCCGTACATGTGATGGCAGGCTTCGACGTAGGGCATCGACTCGTTCATGAATCGCTTACCGGACATGTTGACGATGATCGAGCCCGGCGAATTGCGCTCGGAAAGCGCGAACCACGGTGCGCCGACCAGCGGAACCGTCGGGCCCCACCACGCATCCTCCATGACATCCAGTGCGGCACCGAGCTTTTCGCCGGCGATGATGCCGTCCCCGGTGTTGGCTTTGGCGCCGACCGTCCACTCGGTGGTGATGGGCGCCCGCTGGTACTTCACTCGCATCTGTTCGTTGTGCTCGAAACCGCCCGAGGCCAGGATCACGCCGCGCCGGGCGCGGATCAGCCGGGGTTCGGCGGACTCGGGCGCCGCGGTGTCGCGCACATATATTCCGCGGACCGCACCGTCCTCGACGTAGAGGTCGGTCAGCGCGGTGTTGAGTACCACCGGAACACCCGCTTGTTGCAAACCGATGCGCAGAGGCGCTATCAACGCGCGACCCATGCCGACCAGGTTCTTACCGGTCGCCTTGGCCCACATGGTGCGGGCGCCCACCTTCAAACTGCGGGCCACGCCCCGCGGGTGTCGCTTGAGCATGTTCAGTCGCACGTAATCCTGCTGCATCACAACCACATTGAGCGGGACCTTGCCGTAGGCGGGCTCCAGTCCGGCCTCGTCGGGTCCGAGCTTGCGGGCGTCGAACGGCTTCGGTTCGATAGACCGGCCTTCCGCGCGGCCGCCCGGTGCCTCGGGGTAGTAGTCGGAGTAGCGCGGCACCCAGCACATTTTCAGCGGTGTGTGCTTGAGGACGAACGAAAGCATCTCCGGTCCGCGCTGCAGATAGGTGTCGATGCGTTCGGGTTCGACCCCGCTCACCGACTTGTCGCCGACGATGCCGTGCAGGTAGGTGCGGGCGGCTTCGGGTGTGTCCTTGACTCCGTCGCGCTTGAGCACTTCGTTGTTGGGGATCCACACGCCACCGCCGGAGCGGGCGGTGGAGCCACCGAAGTGCGCAGCCTTCTCGACGACTACTGTCGAGAGGCCGCGGTGGGCGGCGGTCAGGGCAGCTACCATGCCGGCGGCGCCGCTGCCGACCACGACGACGTCGTACTCCTGTGCGGTCATGTAGAACACGTTATAGAATTGCCCGGGTCGGGCGCTACTGGCCCGGTCACAAGCGCGAAGGGAATTCGGTAAATGCTCGATGTGGCCACCCGCGACGAGCTCGCTGCCGACCTGGCGGAGGCGGAACGAAGCCGCCGCGGCATCGCCCCGTTGACCGCCGCATACCCCGATATCGACGTCGTCGACGCCTACGAGATCCAGCTGATCAACATCCGCCAACGGGTGGCCGAAGGCGCCCGCGTGGTGGGGCACAAGGTCGGCCTTTCCTCGAAGGTGATGCAGCAGATGATGGGCGTCGACGAACCCGATTACGGTCATCTGCTCGACGAGATGGAAGTGTTCGAGTCGACGCCGGTGCAGACGAGTCGTTATCTGCTGCCGCGGGTGGAAGTCGAGGTCGGGTTCATCTTGGGCGAGGACCTGCCGGGCGCAGGCTGCACCGAGGACGACGTGCTGGCTGCCACCGAAGCCGTCGCCCCGGCGATCGAGTTGATCGACACCAGGATCAGGGACTGGAAGATCGCGCTGTGCGACACCATCGCCGACAACGCCTCCTCAGCCGGCTTCGTGCTGGGTGAAGCGCGCGTGGGGCCGAACGACATCGACATCACCGGGATCGACGCGAAGCTGACCCGCAGCGGGGAGTTGATCGCGCAGGGGCGCAGCGACGCCGTGCTGGGCAATCCCGCCACAGCAGTGGCCTGGTTGGCCCGCAAGGTGGAAAGTTTCGGGGTGCGGTTGAGAAAGGGTGACATCGTGTTGCCGGGATCGTGCACCGTAGCGGTTGACGTGCGAGGTGGCGACGAATTCGTCGCCGACTTCGCGGGTCTGGGTGCGGTCCGTCTTACATTTCAGTAGCGAGCGATCGCAGCCGCCGGATCGCGACAAGTTAGTAGAGGAGCAACATGCCTGGTAAGGCGAGTGTCGCCATCGTCGGGTCGGGGAACATCAGCACCGACCTGCTCTACAAGCTGCTGCGATCGGACTGGCTGGAGCCGCGCTGGATGGTCGGCATCGACCCGGACAGCGAAGGCTTGGCCCGGGCCCGCAAGCTGGGTCTGGAGACCAGCCACAAAGGTGCGGACTGGCTGCTGGAGCAGTCCGAGAAACCCGACCTGGTGTTCGAGGCGACCAGCGCCTACGTGCACCGCGACGCCGCTCCCAAGTACGAGGCCGCCGGTATCCGTGCCATCGATCTGACTCCGGCCGCGGTGGGCCCTGCGGTGATCCCGCCCGCGAACCTGCGCGCGCACCTGGACGCCCCCAACGTCAACATGATCACCTGTGGCGGACAGGCCACGATCCCGATCGTGCACGCGGTGTCCAGAGTGGTCGATGTTCCGTACGCCGAGATCGTGGCGTCGGTGGCGTCGGTGTCCGCAGGCCCCGGAACGCGGGCCAACATCGACGAGTTCACCAAGACCACGTCGCGCGGGGTGCAGACCATCGGTGGCGCCGCTCGCGGCAAGGCCATCATCATCCTGAACCCGGCCGATCCGCCGATGATCATGCGCGACACCATCTTCTGCGCCATCCCCGAGGACGCCGACCGTGATGCGATCGCCAAGTCCATCCACGACGTGGTCGCCGAAGTGCAGACTTACGTGCCCGGCTACCGCCTGCTCAACGAGCCGCAATTCGATGAGCCCTCGGTGGTCAACGGCGGCAATCACGTGGTCACCACGTTCGTGGAGGTAGAAGGCGCCGGGGACTACCTGCCGCCCTACGCCGGCAACCTCGACATCATGACCGCGGCAGCGACGAAAGTCGGCGAGGAGATCGCCAAGGAGACGCTGGCCGTGCAAGGAGGCGCACGATGACGACCGACATCTTCTTCAACCCGGTCTGGGACGTCCGGATGACCGACACGTCGCTGCGGGACGGGTCGCACCACAAGCGTCACCAGTTCACCAAGGACGAGGTGCAGGCGATCGTGACGGCGATCGACGCCGCCGGGGTGCCGGTGATCGAAGTGACGCACGGCGACGGCCTGGGCGGCTCGTCGTTCAACTACGGCTTTTCCAAGACACCCGAGCAGGAGCTGATCAAGCTCGCCGCCGAAACCGCCCGGGATGCCAAGATCGCCTTCCTGATGCTGCCCGGGGTGGGCACCAAGGAGGACATCAAGGAGGCCCAGGACAACGGCGGGTCCATCTGCCGGATCGCCACCCACTGCACAGAGGCCGACGTGTCGATTCAGCACTTCGGGCTGGCGCGCGAACTGGGTCTGGAAACAGTGGGATTCCTGATGATGGCGCACACCATCCCGCCGGAGAAGCTGGCCGCGCAGGCCCGAATCATGGCTGACGCCGGCTGTCAGTGTGTTTACGTCGTCGACTCCGCCGGCGCGCTGGTGCTCGACGGTGTCGCCGACCGGGTGGCCGCCCTCGTCGCCGAGCTCGGCGACGACGCCCAGGTGGGTTTCCACGGCCACGAGAACCTCGGGCTCGGAGTGGCCAACTCGGTGGAAGCCGTACGCGCCGGTGCCAAGCAGATCGACGGCAGCGTGCGCCGGTTCGGTGCCGGCGCGGGCAACGCCCCGGTCGAGGCGCTGATCGGCGTCTTCGACAAGATCGGTGTGAAGACCGGCATCGACTTCTTCGACATCGCCGACGCCGCCGAGGACGTGGTGCGTCCCGCCATGCCGGCCGAGTGCCTGTTGGACCGCAACGCGCTGATCATGGGGTATTCCGGCGTCTACTCCAGCTTCCTCAAGCACGCCGTACGGCAAGGGGAGCGGTACGGCGTCCCGGCGCACGAACTGCTGCACCGGGCCGGACAGCGCAAACTGATCGGCGGTCAGGAGGACCAGTTGATCGACATCGCGCTGGAGATCAAGCGCGAGCAGGAAGCGGCACGCAGCTAGAGCCCGCTCCGAGGTCGGCGCGGGCGCGCTGAGCAGCTCGAATTCCTCAGCTTGTGCCTAACTTGCGTGGGTACTCTCGACTGCACCGTTTCGCCTCGTGAAGGAGACTTCCGATGATCGTGACTTCGAGGATTTCCCGCCTGCTCGTTGGCGGCCTGCTGGGTGCTTGCGCCTCGGCACTGATCGCGATGCCGGTGGCCAACGCAGATCCCTGCAACACCACCGTGGGACAGACCGCGGGGGAGCAGGTGAACGGCTACTTGGACCGCCACCCCGACGTCAGAGCCCAACTACAGGCCCGGGCCGGGTCGGGCACGGACCTCAACGACTACCTCAACCGGCACCCCGATGTGCGGCAGGCGCTGATCACGCTGGCCAATCAGTGCACCTCGTGAGGTGAGCGGGATTCGTCGGCCCTCCGCGTCTGCGACGCGCGGAAATGTTAGCGGTTGACTCAAAACAGGAACACGTTCTAGCGTCAGAGCCGTGTCCGCACCCCTTGTCTCCGACCAACTGACCGAGGCGATCGCCGAAGCCGAGAGGTTGGTCGCCGCCGCCCCGTTCATCGAGACCGAAGCCGACCTCCTCGAGGGGCTGCAATACCTGGCCGGATGTGTGTCCGGTTGTCTGCATCTGGCCTTCGACTACGAGCGTGACCACCCGTTCCTGCAGTCGGGCACCGGGCCGTTCACCAAGATGGCCCTGGACAATCCCGACACCCTGTACTTCGGCACCCGCGTGCATGCCGATCGCGACTACGTGGTCCGGGGTGTGCGCGGTACCACTACCGATCTGAGCTTCCAGTTGCTCGGCGGCGAGTACACCGACGACAACGTGCCTGCCAGCCAGGCCGCGTTCGACGACCGGGAACTCGACATCGCGCCGGACGGCACCTTCGAGTGGCGGGTGCGCCCGACCAGTCCCGGCCAGCTGGTGATGCGCGAAGTGTATGGCGACTGGTCGGCGCGACGCGGCACGCTGACCATCGAGCGGCTCGACACCGCCGGCACCGCACCGCCCCCGCTCACCCGTCAAACGATCGAAAAGCGTTACGCCACAGCCGGAAAACAGCTGGTGAATCGCGTCAAGACGTGGCTGCAGTTCCCGCAGTGGTTCTATCTCGACATACCGGTCAACACCATGGTGCCGCCCCGGCTGACCCCCGGCGGACTGGCGACGCAGTACTCGTCGGTGGGCCACTTCGACTTACGGCCCGATCAGGCGCTGGTGATCACAGTGCCGGTCAGTGACGCGCCGTACCTGGGCTTCCAGCTGGGCAGCCTGTGGTACATCTCGCTGGACTACATCAATCACCAGACTTCATTGAACAACACTCAGGCTCAAGCCGATCCGGACGGCAAGGTGCGCATAGTGGTCAGTGACCACAACCCCGGGGTCACCAATTGGGTTGAGACGCTGGGACATCGGCGCGGATTCCTGCAGTTCCGCTGGCAGCGGGTGTCCAGGCAGCTCACCGACGCCGACGGTCCCGCCGTCGAACTGGTGGACGTCGACAACGTGCCGGCCGCGCTGCCGTACTTCGACCACAACAAGATTTCCGAGGAAAACTGGCGGGCGCGAATCGCGCTGCGGCAGCAACAAATAGCGGCAAGGATGCTTGGATGACCGATCTGCTCGACGGCAAGGTAGTGGTGATCAGCGGGGTCGGCCCCGGTCTGGGAACCACGCTGGCGCGCCGATGTGCCCTCGACGGGGCCGACCTGGTGCTGGCGGCCCGCAGTGCCGACCGGTTGGACGATGTCGCCAAGCAGGTCGTCGATATCGGCCGCAAAGCGGTTGCGGTACGCACCGACATCACCGACGACGAACAGGTGAGCAACCTCGTTGACGCCTCGCTGGAGGCATTCGGCAAGGTCGACGTGCTGGTCAACAACGCGTTCCGGGTGCCGTCGATGAAACCGCTGGCCGGCACCACGTTTCAGCACATCCGAGATGCGATCGAACTCAGTGCGCTGGGTGCGTTGCGGCTCATTCAGGGCTTCACTCCGGCGCTCGCGGAGTCGCATGGCTCCGTGGTCAACGTCAACTCCATGGTGATCCGGCACTCGCAGGCCAAATACGGGGCGTACAAGATGGCCAAGTCGGCCCTGCTGTCGATGTCGCAGTCCCTGGCGACAGAACTCGGTGAGCAGGGTATCCGCGTCAATTCCGTTGCACCTGGCTATATCTGGGGTGACACCCTGCAGGGTTATTTCAATCACCAGGCGGGCAAGTACGGCACCACCGCCGAGCAGATCTATCAGGCCACCGCGGCCAACTCCGACCTCAAACGGTTGCCCACCGAGGACGAGGTGGCGTCGGCGATCCTGTTCATGGCCAGCGATCTGTCCAGTGGCATCACCGGACAGACCCTGGACGTCAACTGCGGGGAGTATCACACGTAATGGCCGAGCGAACTGACATTGCGACGGTCGACGAATTGCACGCGTCGGCAACCAAACTCACCGGGTTGGATGATTTCGGCTCTGACGACGACAACTACCGCGAAGCGCTGACGGTGTTGCTCGACTCGTATCGGACCGAAGCCGGCCTGACGGTGTTGGGCAGCAAGATGAACAGGTTCTTCCTGCGCGGCGCGCTGGTGGCCAGGCTGCTGTCCGAATCGGCGTGGAAACAGCATCCGGGATACGCGGACGTCGTGATCGAGCGGCCGATTTTCGTGACCGGATTGGTGCGCACCGGGACGACGGCGCTGCACCGGCTGCTGGGCGCCGATCCGGCGCACCAGGGTCTGCACATGTGGCTGGCGGAGTTCCCGCAGCCCCGCCCGCCGCGCGACACCTGGGACTCGAATCCGTTGTACCGCAGGCTTGATGACCAGTTAAACCAGCACCATGCGGAGAACCCCGGTTACACCGGCCTGCACTTCATGGCGGCCTACGAGCTCGAGGAGTGCTGGCAGTTGCTGCGGCAGTCGCTGCACTCGGTGTCCTATGAGACCCTTGCCCACCTGCCGACTTACGCGAGGTGGCTGTCCGAACAGGATTGGACGCCGTCGTACCAGCGGCACAAGCGCAACCTTCAATTGATCGGCATGAACGACACGGACAAGCGTTGGGTGCTGAAGAATCCGAGTCATCTGTTTGCGCTGGAC
The DNA here is from genome assembly GCF_059813065.1 of Mycobacterium sp. NGS24. Lineage (NCBI taxonomy): Bacteria > Bacillati > Actinomycetota > Actinomycetes > Mycobacteriales > Mycobacteriaceae > Mycobacterium > Mycobacterium sp. NGS24. The sequence continues at coordinate 14,339 of NZ_JCALDW010000025.1, read as the reverse complement.
GCGCTGATGGCGACTTATCCTGACGCGCTGGTGATCCAGACGCACCGACCGGTCGAGACGATCATGGCGTCGATGTGCTCGCTGGCCCAGCACACCGCCGAGGGATGGTCCACCACGTATACCGGGGCCCAGATCGGGGCCGACTCGATGGAGACCTGGTCGCGCGGGCTGGAACGGTTCAATGCTGCGCGCGCCAAATATGATTCGGCGCAGTTCTACGACGTCGACTATCAGGAATTGATCGCCGACCCACTGGGCACGGTGGCCGACATCTACCGGCACTTCGGTATCGCCCTGACAGACGAGGCCCGGCAGGCGATGGAAGCCAGTCACGCCGCGAGCCAGCAAGGTGATCGGGCGCCGAAACACCGGTATTCGCTGGCCGATTACGGGCTGACCGCCGAAGCGGTGAAGGAGCGGTTCGCCGGCCTGTGAGCGTGCCCGGCTGCGAACGACTTGCCCACCAGCAGCGACAATGCACTGCGCGGCCAAAGTCGCTGATAGGTGGGAAAGTCGCGGTGAGGCGGGCAGTCGCGTGAGCATCCCGGCCGTGGGGCTGGCGTGACGGATGTGACCGCGTGGCTAACCCGCGCGACTGAGTCGCGCGTCTCAGTCGGCCGCTTCGTGCTCGAGAATGCCCTCGGCCACCGCGTGCTCGATGCTGTCGGATAGCCGCGGACAGGCCCTGGTGCGTGCGGTGTCGCCGCCCCCGGCGCGCACCTCGGCAAAGTGCGCACAGCGCTGAGCGGCCTCGGTATTCCATTGCACCGCAGTGTGTCCCGGTCCGAGCCGCCGCACCGTCACCGTGACGTGGCAGAACCGGCAGTCCACCGGCCGTAACCCTGCGCTCAGGTAGCGGTCCCGGTCGACGCGGCTGGCTTCGGCCACCGAGGCGGCGCGCTCCGGGTCATTGGTGAAATCCCTTGACTTGGACCACGTTCCGGAACCGCTACGGCCATTGTGCGACGGTGCGTCGTCATGATCATGGTGATCGCCGTGCAGGGCCAGCATCGACCGGGCCAGCCGGTCGACGTCGGGTACGTCCTGGTCGTCGGCCACGACTTCAGTGTTGCTGCGCAGGTACGTCGTCGGCGGCCGGCTCGGCGTCGCGTGCCTTCAGGTTGTCCGCAACCTCGGCGTTCCAGAACTCGTTGGCGCGGGTGGTGTCGACCTCGATCTCGAAGCGCTCCACCATTTCCGGCTGGATGTCGGCCACGTCGACGTAGAACTGCTGATACCAGCGGCGCAGCTGATAGACGGCGCCGTCTTCCTCGACCAGCAAGGGGTTGTCGATGCGCGTCTTGTGCTTCCAGATCTCCACGTCCTGCAGGAAGCCCTTGCTCACGCCGTCGGTGAAGACCCGGGACAGCTTGTCGGTCATCTTCTCGTCCATGCCCTTGGGCTTCTCGACGATCACGCCCCACTGCAGCACGAACGAGTTCTGAGTGACCGGGTAGTGGCAGTTGATGAGGATCGACTCGGCCTTGTAACCGCCGTAACTGTTGTGCAGCCAGTTGATCATGAACGACGGGCCGAAATACGAAGCCTCCGAATCCAGATGCGCCTCACCGTAAGTGGTGCCCAGATCGTCGACGTCAGGCCGGCCGACGTTGTGCAGGTACTGCGAAGCGATGTGGCCTTCGAAGACGTTCTTGAAGTACGTCGGCAACCCGAAGTGGATGTAGAAGAAGTGCGCCATGTCAGTGACGTTGTCGATGATGTCGCGGCAGTTCGACCCTTCAATGAGGATGCTGTTCCACCGCCACTCGGTCCACTCGTCGCTGGCCGCCTCGGCCAACTCCGGAATCCGGACCGCAGGGTCCGGCGGGTTGCCTTCGTGGTCGTGCCACACGAACAGCAGACCGCTGCGGACATCAGTGGTCCACGCCCGGGTGCGCGCCGTCTTGGGGGTGCGTTTGGCGTACGGCACCAGCTTGCAGCGGCCGTCGCCACCCCAGCGCCAGTCGTGGAACGGGCAGGCGACCTCGTCGCCCTTGATGGTGCCCTCGGACAGGTCGCCACCCATGTGCCGGCAGTAGCCGTCGAGCACCTTGATGTCACCGTGAGAGTCGGCGAACACCACTAGTTTGGTGCCGAACGCCTGCACCGAGTGCGGTTTGCCGTCCTGAAAGTCTTTCGCGACGCCCAGGCAGTGCCAGCCGCGGGCATACCTGGTCGGCAAGGCGCCGGGGTCGATTTCCCGGACACCGACGTGGCTTGTGTCGGTACTCACCCTGTTACCTCCGCGGTTGTATCGCAAAAAAGGGGCTGCTAACTAGAACACGTTACAGTTTTGGGGCGGAGGTGCGCAACGACGGTGAGGCTAACCACGGTATATGCGCGTTACGGTATATGTAATTGATGCCGTTGTTCTCTTTCGAAGGTCGCTCGCCGCGCGTCGATCCGACCGCATTTGTGGCACCTACCGCGACGCTGATCGGCGACGTCACCGTGCAGGCCGGCGCGTCCGTTTGGTACAACGCTGTGCTGCGCGGCGACTATGCCCCGGTGGTGATCCGGGAGGGCGCCAACGTGCAGGACGGGTCGGTGCTGCACGCCCCGCCCGGAATCCCCGTCGACATCGGTCCGGGGGCGACGGTCGCGCATCTGTGCGTGATCCACGGCGCCCACATCGGGTCCGAGGCGCTGATCGCCAACCACGCCACGGTGCTGGACGGCGCGGTGATCGGCGCGCGGTGCATGGTGGCGGCGGGTGCGCTGGTGGTCGGGGGCACGCAGATTCCGGCCGGGATGATGGTGGTGGGTGCGCCCGCCAAGGTGAAGGGGCCGATCGAGGGGACCGGCGCGGAGCTATGGGTGAACGTGAATCCGCAGGCCTACCGGGACCTCGCGCAGCGGCACATCGCGGGGATCGAGCCGGTTTTGTGATTCGGGTTCGGCAACGAGGCCAACGACGAACACACCTGTAAGTGCGTGGGCGCTGCTACGACGTCGGTCATCGGCATCTGACGGGGTGGATCTACGGGGTTCCGTGGGTGCCGGGTGTGCCGGGGGGTGTTCCGCGGCCCGCCGATCCGCCGCTGCCGCCGATGGCGTTGCCGAAAACAGAATCGGTGGTCGCATTCCCGCCGTCACCCCCATCGCCACCTGCGCCGCCGTTCCCTGCACCGCCGTTTCCTCCACCGCCGGCGGTCGCCGTGGCGGTGGACGCTGAATTGATGATGGTCGCGTCGCCGCCGTCGCCGCCGTTGCCGCCGCGCCCGGCGCTGCCCTCACCGCCCACCCCGCCGCCACCGGCAGTGGCCTGCCCGGACCCGGCGGTCGCGGCGTTGCCACCGTTGCCGCCGTTGCCGCCGGTGGCCCCGCTGGTGCCCGCGGCGCCGTTGCCGCCGATGGCGTTGCCCGACCCGGAGGTCTGGGCGTTGCCGCCGCTGCCGCCGTTGCCGCCGCCGGTGGTACCGGTGCCACCCGCCGCACCGCTGGCGCCCACCACGTCCTGCGCCGACCCGGAGTAGACGGTTTCGGAACCGCCGTTGCCGCCGTTGCCGCCGCGCCCGGCGCTGCCGTGACCGCCCGCACCGCCGGCTCCGGCAGTGACCTGCCCGGACCCATCGGTCGTGGCGTTGCCGCCGTTGCCGCCATTGCCGCCGGTGGCCCCGTTAGTGCCCGCGGCGCCGTTGCCGCCGGTGGCGCTGCCCGACCCGAAGGTCGAGGCATCGCCGCCGTTGCCACCGTTGCCGCCGCCGGTGGTGCCCTTGCCGCCCGCCGCACCGTCGGCGCCCACCACGTTCTGCGCCGACCTGGGGTCGGCGAGTAATACGCTGCCGCCGTTGCCGCCGTTGCCGCCGCGCCCGGCGCTGCCCTCACCGCCCACCCCGCCCGCACCGGCAGCGACCTGCCCGGACACCGAGATCGACGAGCCGCCGTTGCCGCCGTTACCGCCGGTGGCCCCGGCGGTGCCCGCGGCACCGTTGCCGCCGGTGGCGCGGCCCGACCCGTTGGTCGCCCCATCGCCGCCGCTGCCGCCGTTGCCGCCACCGGTGGTGCCGGTACCACCCGCCGCACCGTCGGCACCCGTGACGTTCTGCTTCGAATCGGTGGCCAACGCGTATTCGGAGCCGCCGTTGCCGCCGTTGCCGCCGCGCCCGGCGCTGCCGTGCCCGCCCACGCCGCCGGCACCGGCTTTGACCTGCCCGGACCCGGAGGTCTGGGCGGTGCCGCCGTTGCCGCCGTTGCCGCCGGTGGCCCCGTTAGTGCCCGCGGCGCCGTTGCCGCCGGTGGCGCTGCCCGACCCGTCGGTCGCGGCGTTGCCGCCGTTACCGCCGTTGCCGCCGCCGGTGGTGCCCTTGCCGCCCGCCGCACCGTCGGCGCCCACCACGTTCTGCGCCGAACCGGTGTTGGAGACGGTTTCGGAGCCGCCATTGCCGCCGTTGCCGCCGCGCCCGGCGTTGCCGTCACCGCCCACCCCGCCGGCACCGGCAAAGACCTGCCCGGACCCGGTGGTCCTGGCGTTCCCCCCGTCGCCGCCGTTGCCGCCGGTGGCCCCTGCGGTGCCCGCGGCGCCGGCACCGCCGGTGGCGCTGCCCGGCCCGTTGGTCTGGGCGTTGCCGCCGTTGCCGCCGTTGCCGCCGCCGGTGGTGCCGGTGCCGCCCGCCGCACCGTTGGCGCCCACCGCGTGCTGCTTCGATTCGGAGTAGACGTATTCGGAGCCGCCGTTTCCGCCGTTGCCGCCGCGCCCGGCGCTGCCGTGCCCGCCCACCCCGCCGGCACCGGCAGTGACCTGCCCGGACCCGGAGGTCTCAGCGCTGCCGCCGTTGCCGCCGTTGCCGCCGGTGGCCCCGTCGGTGCCCGCGGCGCCGTTACCGCCGGTGGCGCTGCCCGACCCGTCGGTCCGGGCGTCGCCGCCGTTGCCGCCGTTACCACCGTTCCCGCCGGTGCCTGCGGCGCCGCCCGAGCCGCCGTTACCTCCCACGACGTTGCTCGAACCGGAGGTGAACACAGAGCCACCGTCGCCGCCTCGGCCTCCGGTACCACCGGTACCTGAGGGGCCGGTGGTACCTCCGGTGCCTCCGGTGCCGACGGCACCGCCGGCGCCGGCGTTGCCGCCGCGACCGCCGGTGCCGCCGTCGCCGCCGGTCAATGCGCCAGCGGAGCCGTCGGCCGCGCGCCCGCCGGCGGCGCCATTGCCGCCGAGCCCGCCGCTGCCGTTGATACCGCCGGCACCGCTGTTCCCGCCCGCGCCGCCAGCCCCGCCCGACCCCCCAGCAAAGCCCGAACCGCCGTTGCCCTTGGTCGGTATGTCGGTGTTGTTCGCGCCGATAGCTCCATTGCCGCCGTCACCACCGTGCCCACCGTTACCCGATGCGCCCGCCACGCCGCCAGCCCCAGCGGCGCCACCGGCACCGGCCGCACCGCCGGCACCACCGGCTCCGCCATCACCGCCCGCGGCGCCGCTAGCCGAGGCACCGTCTCCGCCGTTGCCGCCCAGACCTCCGTGACCGCCCAGACCGCCGCTACCGCCCTGGCCGAACAGCAGTCCGCGTGCTCCGCCGGCACCCCCTTGGCCGCCGACCCCGCCGACCCCGCCCGTAGCACCGGCCGCACCGCTACCCGCTACGGCCGACGCGCCCGCCCCGCCTTCGCCGCCTCCGCCACCGATCCCGCCGGCTCCGCCCTGACCGAAGAACAATCCACCGGCGCCACCCGCGCCACCATTGGCGCCGGCCATCCCCGGTGCACCGGCCGCACCGGCCTGTCCGGCACCGCCGGCCCCGCCGGCCCCGCCCGTGCCGACCAAACCCGCCGAGCCACCTGCTCCGCCGCTTTGACCAGCCGCGCCAGCGGCCCCATTGCCGCCGTTGCCCCACAACAGCCCGCCGTCGCCGCCCCGGCCGCCCGGGACGGTCGCGTCGGCGCCATTGCCGATCAGCGCGCGTCCCAGCAATGTCTGTGTCGGCGCATTGACTACCTCGAGCAGCAGCGCATCAATGCCGCTGGTTTCGGCTGTGGCATACGCCTTGCCGGCGCTCGCGAGGGTCTGCAGGAACTGATCGTGGAACGCCGTCGCCTGCGCACTGAAGGCCTGATATTCCTCGCCGTGCGCCGCGAACAGGGCCGCGATGGCCGCCGACACCTCATCACCGGCGGCAGCCACCAGCCGCGTCGTCGCGACCGACGCCGTCCGGTTTGCCGTCTGAACGGCCGTCCCGATCCCGGCCAAATTATCAGCCGCAGCCGCCACCAAGTCAGGTGTTGCAATGACAAACGACATTTGGCTCCCTCAAACTCTGTGGTCGCGAGATTTACACGCGGCCCTGATCGTGGCTCTGCGCATCCCGCCCGACGGAACCCAGAGTTAGCTCATCGCACGCTTGTTGCCGGCGACACCTGACCCGTGCGAATGGAAGCCCAACGGACTTTAGCCCCTTGCTGACAGAAAGGGAGGGAAACTGACACGATGCGTAGCTGGTCCATATTCGACTTCACCACAGCGAAAGTGAAGTCGGCGACGCAGAATCGCCGTGTTGTGTCGTGTGATTCACACTCAGCTGGAGACTGGGCGAGCGGACGCGGTCGCCTGGTCCAACTCCCAGTAGGCGCGCAGCGCCAGCAGCTGCCCCTGATCGTCGGCCCGGTAGGTGAACACGCCCTGGGCGGTGACCTGGTAACCGCCCGCAGTGATCAGGATGTGCCCGACGTTCGCTTCCTCATTTCCGCATTGATAGCTGTCTTGGAAGAAGAACTCGATCTTGTCGGTGGGCGCGATGGCCAGATCCCAGAACCGCGAGATCGCCTCCTTGCCGCGATGCCCCTTGCCCTCAGGGTCGAAATGCGATGGCCCGATAGGGTCTTCGACAATCGCGTCGTCGGCGAATACCGCCAGCCAGGCCTCCTTGTCGCGCGCGCCGACCGCCTCGCGGGAGCGCCGGCCGGCCTCGTGCGCCGGATGAGTCACGCGTCCTGCCAACCCGAGTGGATGTAGGTGTCGGCGAACCGCTTCATCGAATCCTGCTTCTTGTCCAGCGGCGCATCGAAGCTCAGGCCGTCGAAAACCCAGGGAATGGTGATGTAGTCGGTCACCCCGATGTCGGCGAGCTCGCGGTGGCCGTCCACGCCGAACTTGTCCATGCACACGGCCTGGTACTCGAAAGGGTCTTCCGCACGGCCGTTTTCGGCGAGCAGCGCCTTGAGCTTGCCGATGGTTTCGTCCAGTTGCGCGTGCGTCATCATCGCGCTGGTCCAGCCGTCGCCGACGCGCACCGCCCGCTTGAGTGCCACGTCGGTGTGCCCGCCGACGTAGAAGGGCACCGGCTCACTGGGCGCCGGACTCATCTGCAGACGGTCGAAATCGTAGAACTCGCCGTGGAATTCGACCATGCCACCGGCGAGTACCAGCTTGATCACGTCGATCATCTCGTCGACCCGCTTGCCGCGACGCGCGTACGGTACCCCGCACCATTCGAATTCTTCGGGCGCCCAGCCGATTCCGACACCGAATCCGAACCGGTTGTTGGTCAGGTTGGCCACCGAGCCGACCTGGCGGGCCAGCAGCAACGGGTTGCGTGACCCCAACTTCATCACGTTGGTGTAGAACCGCAGTTTCGAGGTGACCGCGCCCATGGTGCCCGCCAGGATCAGCGGGTCGACCCAGGGGGAGTTCTCGTCGAACATCCGCTTGCCGTCGGCGGTGTAGGGATAGTCGACGGACTGCTTCTCGAAGTAGAAGATCGAATCCGGCAGCGCGATCGCGTCGAAGCCGACTTCCTCTGCGGTTTTGGCGAGTTCGGTCAGCTGGTCGATCGGGCTGAACGCGATGCTGAGGGTGTATTTCATGCGCCGGCCTGTTCCGGCTTGTCGCATCCGACCACCCACATCGAGTAGTACTGCGAACCCCCGCCGTAGGCGTGGCCCAACGCCTTACGCGCATTCGGCACCTGATGGTCCCCACCCTTGCCCATCACCTGTATCGCGGACTCCGCGAAGCGGATCAGGCCCGACGCGCCGATCGGGTTGGACGACAACACCCCGCCCGACGGGTTGACCGGCAACCGTCCACCGATCGCGGTCTCGCCGGCTTCGGTCAGCTTCCAGCCCTCACCCTCGGGGGCAAAGCCCAGACTCTCCAACCACATCGGCTCGAACCAGGAGAACGGAACGTAGATCTCGGCGGCGTCGATCTCGTCGATGGGACTGGTGATGCCGGCCGCCTTCCACAGCGCGGCCGCGGCGTCCCGGCTCGCCTGCGGACTGACCTGGTCGCGTCCGGAGAACTGCAGCGGCTCGGTGCGCAGCGCGGTGGCGTGAATCCAGGCCACCGGGTTCCCCTCTGCCAGCCGGGCATCGGCGATCTCCTCGTTACCGATCACCACAGCGCAGGCGCCGTCGGACGACGGGCAGGTCTCGTCGAAACGGATCGGGTCCCACAGCATGGGGGACTGCATCACCTTCTCCACGGTGATGTCGGGTTGGTGCAGGTGCGCCAACGGATTCTTGGCGCCGTTGAGTCGGTCCTTCACGGCGACGATGGCACCGATGTTGAGCGGGGCACCGGAGCGGCGGATGTAGGACCGCACGTGCGGGGCGAAATAGCCACCGGCGCCGGCACCCACCGGCTTGATGAACGGGATCGGAATCGACAACGCCCACATGGCATTCGACTCCGACTGCTTCTCCCAGGCCATCGCCAGCACCCGGCGATACTTGCCCGATTGCACCAGGCTGGCCGCGACGATGCCGGTGGATCCGCCTACCGAACCTGCAGTGTGCACGCGGATCAACGGCTTGCCGGTCGCTCCTACGGCGTCGGCCATGAACAGTTCGGGCATCATAACGCCCTCGAAGAAGTCCGGCGCCTTACCGACGACGACAGCGTCGATGTCGTCGAAAGTGGACCCGGAGTCCGCCAACGCCCGGTCGATGGCTTCGCGCACCAGCCCGTTCATCGAAACGTCTTTGCGTTTCGCCACGTATTTGGTCTGTCCGGTGCCGAGCACCGCGGCGAGGTTCGCTCCTGCGCCAGCCATCAGTTCTTCCCTTCCATGACCGCGACCAGGTTCTGTTGCAGCGCAGGGCCGCTGGTGGCGTGTGCCAGCACCCGTCCCGCCGAGCCGTCCCAGATGTGTTGTGCGGCAAAACCGATGCGTTCCAGGCCGGCGACGAACATCGGGTTGGCGGCCAGTGCGCCGCCGGACGGGTTGACCTTCGTCGACTCCCTCAGGCCGATCGCCTCGGCGAGGATCAGGTGCTGGTGGGTGAACGGCGCGCAGATCTCGGCAACGTCGATGCCGGTGTCACCACCGGTGGCCGCCTTCGCCGAAGCCGCGGTGGACGACGAGATGGTCAGGTCGCGCAGACCCAACGCGGGGGTATCGATGCGGTGTTCGATTCCCGTTATCCAGGCCGGCTTTTCGCGTAGTTCGCGCGCCCGGTCGTCGGCCGCGAGCACGATCGCTGCCGCACCGTCGGTGATCGGCGCGATGTCGTGGCGTCGCAACGGATCGTTGAAGAACGGCCGGGCCAGCAGTTCGTCGATGCTGTCGGCCGGCTGCTCGGAGTCGGTCCGTTCCGACCGCGCGAACGAGTCGAGGGCGACCTGCGCCATCTGCTCGTGCGTCCACTTGCCGGAGTCCAGTCCGATGCGCGCCTGCAGTCCGGCCATCGACACCGAGTCCGCCCACAACGGCGCCACGGTGTAGGGGTCGGTCTGGCGCGACAGGATCTGGCGCAGGATGCCGGCCGACGACTTGCCGAACCCGTACACCAGCGCGGTGTCGACCTCACCGGTGAGGATCTTGATGTAAGCCTCGTACAGCGCCCAGGCGGCGTCCATCTCCACGTGGGATTCGTTTATCGGCGGCACCGCGCCGATCGAGTCGATCGCGGAGATGAACGAAAATGCCCGTCCAGCAAGGTAATCCGACGACCCCGAACACCAGAATCCGATATCGGACTTGGTGATGCCGAGGTCGCCGTAGAGCTGGGCGAAGCACGGCATCAGCATTTCGACGCCGTTGGTGGTGCCGTCGGTACGGCGTACATGCGGCGCGTGAGCGAAGCCGACCACCGCGACATTGCGAGTGCTCATGGTGTGAGTAAGCCCTTTACAGGTGGTGTTTGTAGGTGTCGTAGTCGGCGTCCGGTTCGCCGGTCGGCCGGAAGAACTCGATGTTGTCGATGCCGAAGCCCCACTCTTCGCGAGGACGCCACACCGCCTCCACCCGCATGCCCATCCGGACTTCGTGCGCGTCGACGTCGGCGACCAGGTGCAGGAACGGGATGTCGGCGCCGTCGAGCAGCACGTAGGCCGCCACGTAGGGCGGTTTGATGCGCTGACCCTGGAACGGGATGTTGATGATCGCGAACGTCGTCACCGTGCCCTTGTCCGGCAGTTCGACGAAATCGGTGGTGGGCAGGCCGGTGGCCGGGTCGGCGCCATGCGGGGGGAAGTAGACCTTTCCGTTTTCGCCGGTCTTGGCGCCCAGCAGCTTGCCCTCGGCAATGGCCCGCAGGTAGGCGCTTTCCTCGTGCGACGCGGTGTGCTGGATGGTCAGCGAGACGGGCGTGACGATCATGGTGACCGGATCCTGTTCGGACGGCTCGCCTTCGGGCTCGGTGTCTTCGCCGGGCACGAAGTAGGCGATGTCGGTGATGGCACCCACGGTCTGCTCGGCCCAGTGCACGTGCACCCGGTCACCGGTCTTGATGGACGAAGGACCCGCGGCTCCGACATCAATCGCGTGCAGCAGCGGGGTGTCCGCGCCGTCGAGCTTGATCAGCGCCCAGGCGAACGGTCGGTCCAGCGGCTCCCCGCCGAGCGGCTCGGGTTGCCACGTCCAGGACACCACGGTGCCGACGCTGGCCACGGGTACCATCTCGCGCAGCGGTTCGTAGGTGACGGGGTCGTATTCCGCCGGCGGCACATGAACCCGGCCGTCGGAGCCACGGACCCCCAACACCCGGCGGTCCCGCAGCGCGGTGAAGAACTCACCGAGCGTGGGACCCACCGAACGGGTGTAGTCGAAAGACAACGTCAACGGTGCGGAGAGAGGCGGCTCAGGGTGGTCGATCAGGGTCGGGCCGCTCGAACTGGCTGTCACGCCTTCGAGTAGAACAGGTTCTAAGAATGGTTTCAACTAGCCCTTTACCAAGGCCGTAGGAGGCAAGCTGTGAAGCTCGGACTGCAACTCGGTTACTGGGGCGCTCAACCGCCGGAGAACCACGCAGAGCTCGTCGCCGTGGCCGAAGAAGCCGGGTTCGATGCGGTGTTCACCGCCGAGGCATGGGGTTCGGACGCCTACACGCCGCTGGCGTGGTGGGGGTCCTCGACGCAACGGGTGCGGCTGGGCACCTCGGTGGTCCAGCTTTCCGCGCGCACCCCGACGGCCTGTGCGATGGCCGCGCTGACGCTGGACCACCTGTCCGGCGGCCGGCACATTCTGGGCCTGGGCGTGTCCGGACCCCAAGTCGTCGAAGGGTGGTACGGGCAGCGCTTCCCCAAGCCGCTGGCCCGCACCCGCGAATACATCGACATCGTGCGCCAGGTGTGGGCCCGCAGGGAGGCGGTCACCAGCGCCGGTCCGCACTATCCGCTGCCGCTGTCCGGTTCCGGCACAACAGGTTTGGGTAAGCCGCTCAAACCGATCACCCACCCGCTGCGCGCCGACATCCCGATCATGCTGGGGGCCGAGGGGCCCAAGAACGTGGCGCTGGCCGCCGAGATCTGCGACGGCTGGCTGCCCATCTTCTACTCGCCGCGCATGGCCGACATGTACAACGAGTGGCTCGACGAGGGGTTCGCGCGGCCGGGCGCCCGACGCTCCCGGGCGGACTTCGAGATCTGTGCGACCGCGCAGATCGTCGTCACCGAAGACCGGGCTGCGGCGTTCGAGGGCATCAAGCCGTTCCTGGCCCTCTACATGGGCGGCATGGGTGCCGAGGACACCAACTTCCACGCCGACGTCTATCGCCGGATGGGATACGCCGAGGTGGTCGAGGAGGTCACCAGGTTGTTCCGGTCCGACCGCAAGGACGAAGCCGGCAAGGCCATCCCGGACGAGCTCGTCGACGACGCGATGATCGTCGGCGATCTGGACTACGTGCGTAAGCAGATCGGCGCCTGGGAGGCGGCGGGCGTCACCATGATGGTGGTGGGTGCCCGCAGCGTTGAGCAGGTACGGGACCTCGCCGCGTTGATCTGAGCGGCGGCCTTGCGGTACCGCTAGAACGCGTTCTAGATTGACTCGATGGGGATGGGCTCAGACGGCGTGCGCGTCGCCGAACGACATCTCCACGTTGGTCACCGACTGCGTCATCAACGCCCGCTTGGGCAGGCCCAGCGATGCCAACTCCTTGGCGTAGGGGTGCTCGCCCAGCCTGATCCGGGCGCCGCCGAGGCGGGTGCGCACCCCCGAGGTCTGCATTGTCGACGAGGTCTCCCGGGTGACCCCGTCCAGGTGGGAGTACGTCGTGAGGTGCTGCGCTTTCATGGCCGGATGCGGAAGGCCGGGGCTGAACTCGATCCCGGCGATCAGCTGACCGTCGGCGCTGACGTCGAAGTCGAACTTGCGTCCCTCGCGAACGGTGAAGTCCGCCATGATCTTTGGATATCCCCAGATGGTGCGCCCGGCCTCGAGGGTGAACTCCTGGTCGACCGGCAGGCGATGGATGAAAGTGGCGGCATCGGCCATTGCCCGCAAGCCCTTGGCGTGCGTTCCCGGCCGGTTGACCAGGAAGGCGGTGCCGTACTCGTGGTACTTGCCGAGATCGCCGTCGAGGTAGCGGACCAGCAGCTGCACCAGAATCGCCCGGCCCGGCAGGTATTCGAAGACCTGCAGGCCGCTGTAGTCGATCAGACGCTGCGCGGCGCCGGCGGGGACCGAGAACATCGCGGAATGCTGATCGGCCTTGCGGATCACCACCGGCATGGTGAGCACGGTTCCGGCGATGGTGTGTTGCGAGACAGTCATGGGGCTTACTGTAATGGGCTCGACGTAGCGAACTGGAGGCTGTAGATGACTGACGTTGTGGGTGAAACCATTCCCGAGACGATCCTGAACATCGATCTGGCGGACGGCAACTTCTATGCCGACGGCGTCGCGGCGCGGGCAGCTTACCGCTGGATGCGGGCCAATCAGCCGGTGTTTCGGGATCGCAACGGACTGGCCGGAGCCACCACCTATCAAGCAATCCTGGACGCCGAACGCAACCCGGAACTGTTCTCCAGCACCGGCGGTATCCGCCCCGATCAGCCCGGCATGCCCTACATGATCGACATGGACGACCCGGCCCACCTGATCCGCCGGAAATTGGTCAACGCCGGGTTCACCCGCAAGCGGGTGAAGGACAAAGAAGCATCGATCGGCGAGCTGTGCGACACCCTGATCGACGCGGTGTGCGAGCGTGGCGAGTGCGACTTCGTCCGGGACATCGCCGCACCGCTGCCGATGGCGGTGATCGGCGACATGCTGGGCGTACTGCCCGAGGACCGCGGGATGTTGCTGAAATGGTCGGACGACCTGGTCTGCGGGCTCAGCTCGCACATCGACCCGACGTCGGCGGAATTCCAGACGGTGATGGAAGCCTTCGCCGCGTACACCGCTTTCACGATGGATCTGATCGGTAAGCGCCGTGCGGAACCGACCGACGACCTGTACTCCATCCTGATCAACGCCGAGGTCGAAGGTCAGCGGATGTCGGACGACGAGATCGTGATGGAGACACTGCTGATCCTGATAGGCGGCGACGAGACCACCCGGCACACGCTGAGCGGGGGGACCGAGCAACTGGTACGGCATCGCGATCAGTGGGAGGCGCTGGTCGCCGACCCGTCGTTGCTGCCGGGGGCGATCGAGGAGATGCTGCGCTGGACGTCGCCGGTGAAGAACATGTGCAGGACGCTGACCAGTGACACGGAATTTCACGGCACCTCGATGCGGGCGGGCGAGAAGATCATGCTGCTCTTCGAGTCGGCGAACTTTGACGAGTCGCAGTTCGACCAGCCGGAGAACTTCGACATCCGACGAAACCCGAACAGCCACTTGGCATTCGGATTCGGCACCCATTTCTGCATGGGTAATCAGCTGGCCCGCCTGGAGCTGTCGCTGATGACGTCGCGGGTGCTCGAGCGGCTACCCGATCTGCGGCTTGCCGATGAATCGGCGTTGCCGCTGCGTCCGGCGAACTTCGTGTCCGGGCTGGAGTCGATGCCGGTGGTATTCACCCCGAGCCCGCGAGTCTGCTGAAGAGCGTTCGCGCAGCCGGTCCCGGCGGGCTGCGGCGCGATTTGCCCGACCTGATCCGACGATGCCAGAAAATTTGAGGTTCATGGGTACGTTGTCCGGCTAATTTCCTATCGTTATGGCTGCAGGGCAGCGCGAAGG